>JANLYR010000026.1:0-2039 GCA_031365765.1 Hyphomicrobiales bacterium
GCAACGTCAACCGCTCCGGCGAATGCATCTATCACAAGCCGACCAGCCGCTGGTACGCGCAGATCAAGATGCACATCAACAAGGGCACGCGCTGGTTCTGTTCGACCGAGGACGCCGAGGCGGCCGGCTGCCGCGAGACCAAGCGCTGATCTCAACCCGTCATGTTCCGACTTGAATTTCCCGCCATTCCCCGTCATCCCTTGCTCCGTGCATCGCAACAAGGAATAAGAAAAATGACCGTTCGCGCCGGCCGGGAGTTTTTAGCGATCCCCGGGCCCACCACCATGCCCGACGAAGTGCTGCGGGCGATGCATCGCCCCGCGCTCGACATCTATTCCCAAGAGATGATCGGGATGACCGACAGCCTGCTGCGCGATCTCTCAAAACTGTTCGCCACCAAGGGCCATTCCTACATCTATATCGCCAATGGCCATGGCGCCTGGGAAGCGACCCTGAGCAACGTGTTGTCGCGCGGCGACAAGGTGCTGGTGCTGGAGAGCGGACGCTTTGCGATCGGCTGGGGCAATGCCGCCGCCGCGATGGGCGCCGATGTCGAGGTGCTGAAGGGCGACTGGCGCCGCGCCATCCGTCCCGGTGAAGTTGAAGCCCGGCTGCGCAAGGACAAGGACCACAGCATCAAGGCGATCCTCGCGGTGCAGGTCGACACCGCCTCCGGCGCCTATAACGACATCGAGGCGATCGGCAAGGCGATCAAGGCGGCGGGTCATCCGGCGCTGTTCATGGTCGACGCGGTCGCCTCGCTGGGCTGCATGCCGTTCGAAATGGACGCCTGGGGCATCGACGTCGCGATGTCCGGTTCGCAGAAAGGCCTGATGGCGCCGCCTGGCCTCGGTTTTGTCGCCGCCAACGCCCGCGCCCGCGAGGTGCACAAGACGGCGGGATTGCGCACGCCCTATTGGGACTGGACCGAACGCGAGGGCGCCGAGCATTACCGCAAATATGCCGGCACCGCACCGGTGCATCTGTTGTTCGCGCTGCGCCAGGCCATCGACATGCTGTTCGAGGAGAAACTCGACAGCGTGTTCCTGCGCCATCGGCTGCTGGCCGAAGCGGTGCGCCGCGCGGTGGCGGTGTGGGCCGAGGGCCAGGTGCTCGGATTCAATGTCGCCGAAGCCAACGAACGCTCGAACACGGTCACGACGGTGGTGATGTCCAATGGCCACGATCCCGTCGCGCTGCAACGCTATTGCAAGGATAAATGCGGCGTGGTGCTGGGCGTCGGAATCGGCGAACTGGCCGGGCAGGCGTTCCGGATCGCCCATATGGGGCACGTCAACGCCCCGATGATCCTGGGGACCCTCGGCGTCATCGAAGTCGGCCTCAACGCGCTCGGCATCCCCCACGGCAAGGGCGGAACCGAAGCGGCGATCGAGTGGCTGGGCGAAACTGTTGGGGCGTGAGGCTCTGACTCGTGAACCTGCAATCGTAGCAGCGCGCTCGATGCCCCCTCTCCCCTTGTGGGAGAGTGGGCTCACCACCGTTGTTGAACCATCGAACCAACGTTTCCTAAAGCGGATCAGACTTTCGGCGTGCCAAGCCTTTTCCAACCGGTTTTTTTAGTGCTTATATTGATCCAGCGATAAATAGGCGGCCGACAACGGCGCTACCGGGGAGGATCTTGATTGGCGTCCGTTGATTTGCGCGGCCTGACCAAGCGATTTGGATCGCTTGCGGTGGTCGATAATGTCTCGTTGCGGATCGATCACGGGCAATTGGTCTGCCTGCTCGGCCCGTCCGGCTGCGGCAAGACCACGACGCTGCGGCTGCTGGCCGGCTTCCTCGAGCCCAGCGATGGCGAAATCCACGTCGGCGACCGGCTGGTGTCCTCGCCGGCGCGCACGCTGCCGCCCGAGCAGCGCAAGATGTCGATGATCTTCCAGAGCTACGCGCTGTGGCCGCACATGACGGTCTTCGAGAACATCGCGTATGGCTTGCGGCTGCGCGGCCTGCCGAAGGCCGAGCTGCAGCAGCGCACAGACACCATCCTGGCCGCGACCCAGCTGGCGCCGCTGGCGCAG
>JANLYR010000051.1:0-8208 GCA_031365765.1 Hyphomicrobiales bacterium
CAGCCTTCGCCACGCTTTCAGTCGTGGCAGGTGTCGGAACGATTGCTGCTTTCCTGCTCTGGCCGGCGAAGGATCCGAAAATCGTTGCGCATCGTCATGACGATCTCCCCGCCGGGCATCCGCATCTTGTCGCCTCCCATCCTACCGGCGCTAATGAACACGACTTCGTAATTGACGACGATCATCGTCAATGGCCGAGAGCGTCGACACCGCATGCGGATTAAAGCCGCAACGATCGAGTAAAAATTGAAGTTAGTCGCGGACGGCCCGCGGGATTTTACCACCAGCGGGCCGCCGCAAAGCGGTTCAGCAAATGGAAGCTCGGTTATCGCGATTTCCCGCGCAGCATCGCATCCACCATTGTGATTTCCTTTTGCTGCGTCGCCTTGGTCTTGTCGATCTGGGTGCGCAGCGCGCCAGTTGCGCCGTTGGCCAAGGCGACGTCGGACATGGCGACCGCGCCCTTGTGATGCGCGAGCATCTTGCGGAGATAGCTTTCCGACACGTTGGATCCCTTGGTGGCCATCATCGCGTCGTGCATTTCCAACGCCGCCGGCCGATAAAGATCGGCGGTCTTGGCATCGGGCGCGCCGCTTGCGACCATCTTTTCAAGGGCGGTAATCTCCTTGCCCTGCATGTCGATCGTGTCCTGCGCCATCTTCGCAACGTCACCACTGACCCTTTGCGCGAGCGCAACCCTGGACATCGCGACAGCGCCGCGATGATGTTCGATCATTTTGCGCGTCCAGGTGTCGGCGGCGTTGGCTCCGACCGCGGCGGCCATTGCCTTGTCCATCTCTGCTTCGGATTGAGCGAAGGGACTGGCGGGGTCGGGCGTCATGCTCGCCATATTGCCAGCCATGTCATTGATTGCTTCGATCGCGGCGGCGTTGTTCGCCGTCTCAGTTCGGCTACCGCAAGCCGACAACGCGGCAACCAGCGCGAGCACGCTCGATCCATTTATGGTCTTGGTCATGTTCATCTCCTGTGAGCCGCCCGCTCATTTCTACATCGGGTGTCGCCCTAACGGTTGAGCAGCGATTTCATCTGCGCAATTTCGGCCTTCTGGCCCGCAACAATTCCATCGCACAGTTGCTTGATTTCGGGATCTGTGATCGCTGCTTTCTCGCACATCAGGATTGCGCCGGAGTGATGCGGAATCATCGATCGCAGGAACTGCGTGTCGCCGACCAGCCCCTGCTGACGAATGCCGATAAACGATACGACGAAGACCAGTCCGAACGCGACGTGCAGGATCATGTTCAGCTTCTTATTCTTGTACATCATGCCCATCATTAGGAGCATGAGCGAGCCCATCGGCGCCCACATCATCAGCGCCATGTAGAAATAATTGATGTTCTGGACGAACTCGCCAAGGCTGTAGATCATCGCGAACATGACCAGATACATGACCGCCAAATTGATCGTCAGGTTTAGCGCAAGCGTCCGGTATGATGAGGTCGTCGACATGTCCTTGCCGTGATCCATCCCCGTCATCTGATTGTTTTCCATCCTTCAACTCCCTGTTTTCAAGAAATTCTGATGCGGCGCCCCATCTGCGGCAAAAGCCTAATGATGGTGCCCGGACGCACCGTGCGGCGGCGTTTTCACGGCGGGATTATTTGGTTTGTCCATCGCCATGCCCTTCATTCCGGGCATGTCCTTCATCATCTCGTCGTGATCCGCGGGGGCGCTGGCGATTGCTGTCTTATATTGCTCAGGTGTGAGCTTGGGCAGCGTGCCGATGAAGGCGACCATGTCCCAGATCAGCTGGTCGTCGTGGGTCTTGCCCCATGCCGGCATCGCGCTCAGTTTCACGCCATGCTTGATGATCCAGAATTGCTCGGCAGGAGTGCGCCTCGCCCCTTTGGCAAGCTCGGGCGCGGGCGGATAAAGCCCCTGGCTCATTTCTGACTTTTCCACCCCCGGTCCGAGATGGCAGCCAGTGCACATTTCGGTGTATAGACCGGCACCCGTAGCGACGCGCTTTGGGTCGCCAAGATCGGCCGGCGGAACGATGTTGCGAGCATGGTGTGTTATCGCTCGTTCGCGCACTTGCGTCATTAATGAATAGACCACCTTCGAATGAGGTGCGTCGGCGCCAATGTTATAGACTCCCGCATAGATGAGGGCGCCCGCGAAGCCCGCAAGAACTAACAGAACTGCAAGCACGAAGGCAGTGCTGGGCAGGTGCCTGCGCAGATCGTAGGGCTTGCCTTCCACCATTTTGAATCCCCTTTTTCCTCAACATGCTTTATCGACTATTTGGCCGTAGGCTTTCGCGCGGAATTGTGCATCACGACGATCTTCCATTCACCCCCGACTTTTTTCAGCACGCTGGTGGCGACGCCGAGGCGCTCGGCGATCTCACCCTTGGCGGTTTCGATTCTGTAGGTGTAGCTTTCCGTCGCGAGCGCCACGGGGCCCTCGAAGCGGACGCCAACCTTGTAGTTTGAGTAGTGGAAGCTCTTGAATTCGCTGAGCTCGGGGGTGAGATGATGCGCCAGGTAATTGGCATAGTCACCCTCGACCCCGCCGCTTTCGAAGATGGCCGAGTCCGAGGTGAACAGGCGTTCGGTGCCTCTTGCATCGAGCTTTTCGACCGCCGCTTGATATTGTGCGAGCACGGAGCGGATCTCCGCCTCGTCCGCTTTGCGCCCGCTGTTCGCTGATGCCGCCGCAGGGTGTGCGCCCGGAGGATGTGCGGCCAAGGGCTGAGCGACTAGGCTCGCGGCGGCTATCATGAAGACCAATCTCATATTCATTCTCTCCATCCCTGTTTTGATAATCAGAACCAGACGCGAACGCCGGTCAGCAAGCTCCACCCGTTGGGGTCTTCGCCAGCCTCCCGGAAGTATCGAGCGGTGTTGCCGAACGCGCGGCGATATTGGACGCCAACGTAGGGAGCGAACTCGCGCCGGATGTCGTAGCGCAGGCGAAGGCCCACCTCGGCGTCCGACAGGCCAGCGCCGGTGCGTGTTTCGCGCGTATTTTGCGCGGCGAAGTTCAGTTCGGCGCGAGGCTGGAGGATCAGGCGCTGCGTGATGCGCTGATCGTAATAGCCTTCGGCGCGCGCGAGCAACTCGCCCTTGTTCGACAGGAACAGCGCGCCCTCGAGTTCGAAGAAGCTCGGGGCAAGGCCTTCGATGCCAACGGTCGCGTAGACCCGCGACGGATTGGGCTTGAGGTCATAGCGCACGCCCCCCTGAAGGTTAAAATAGGGGTCGATCGCATGGCTGTAGAGCGCCTGGACTTCGGCCCGTTCAACCGAGCGGCCGAATTCACCGTCGCCTTCGCTCTTGATCCACAGGCGATCGATGTCGCCGCCATACCAAGCCTGACCGTTCCATTCGAACGCTGTGCGGCCATTGCGGAACTGGGTCTCGGCAAGATTGAACATCACCTGCGAGAATTTTTGGCCGCCGTGCATCATCGACAGATGATGACGGCCCATCTCCATACCCTGCGCGCCGTAGACCGTGTCGGCGGCGTGATCGGCCGGAACCGGCGGCGGGGGCGCCGTTCCCGCGGGCAGGTCGGTGCCAGCCGGCGGCACCTGCCCCATCGATCTCATGTCGTGGCCCGGCATCTCCATTCCGGGCATGGCGCCCATATCATGACTGGTATTTGGGTCGGCCTGCTGGCCGGACGCAGCCGGCATGGCCGACATGTCGTGACCGGCAGGCATGTCCATTCCAGGCATCGAGGACATGTCATGACCGGAATGCGGATCCGCCGCCTTGGCCACCGGACTCTTTGCCGACGACTTCCTCGTCACGGCTTTCTTGGTGTCCGGCGTCGCCACTGCCTTTTTTGCAGCCGACTTTTTGGCAACAGGCTTATTGACGACGGACTTCTTTTTGGGCGCTGCTTTCTTCGGCGCCGGCATCTTCATCCCGGGCATGTTCATGCCCGGCATATTGGCATGGTTCATCTGCGCGGCGGCCGGCGCAGTGACAGCGAGCGCCGCCGTTGCGGCAAGCAACAGGCGGATTTGACTGCGCTTCATGCTGCTTCTCCCGCGCCCGGGCGGACGGTGACGACGCGCATCATCCCGGCGGTCATGTGGTAGAGGTTGTGGCAATGGAACGCCCAGTCGCCGATCGCATCGGCGGTCAGATCGAAACTGACCTTGCCGCCGGGAGGCACGTTGACCGTATGCTTGCGCGGTCCGAAGGCGCCATGCCCCGTCACCAACTCGAAGAAATGTCCGTGCAAATGGATCGGGTGCGGCATCATTGTGTCGTTGATCAGCGTGACGCGGACTCGCTCATCCTGCCGGAACGGGATCGGGTCGGCGGGCTCGCTCATCTTCACCCCGTCGAACGACCACATATAGCGTTCCATGTTGCCGGTGAGATGGATGTCCAGCGAGCGTGACGGAGCACGAACGTCGGGATTACGCTCGAGCGCAACGAGGTCGCGATAGACGAGCACGCGGTGATCGAGTCCTTCGAGGCCGACCGGCGCCTCGCCGGTGCGGTCGGTCGGCATCGGCGAGATAGTCTGAACGCCAGGATTCTTGTCGACCTGCGGCGCGTATTTGAAGTCGCGCATATTCATCGAGCCATGGTCCATCTCGGTCATCGCGCCCGAGCCGCTGGCAGATGGACCCATGTCCATTCCCGCCATCGATCCCAGTGCACCGGCCTGGGTTGCCGCGGCGCCGTGTCCCATTGCAGCATGATCCATTCCCGCCATCGCCCCGGGTGCAGCACTGGACATCGCCATGGCAGCCGACGCCGCAGCCTTGATCGTGCCGTGGTCGGTCGGCTCCTTCCAGCCGGTCAGCTTCCACAATTTGCCCGAGGCATTCTGCTCGGCCGAGGGATCGACCCCGCGCACGGCGGCGGGGTTGGGCGCGTTGGGCATGTCCATGCCTGCCATGCCACCATGATTCATGCCGTCCATGCTCATGCCCATGTCGGCCATCGTCAGGATCGGGCGCGGGCGGAGCGGCGGGACCGGCGCCGACATACCAGCGCGGGGCGCCAGCGTGGCGCGGCCGAGACCCGAACGATCAATCGATTCGCTGACGAAGCTGTAGGCGCGGTCGCCCGGCGCCACGATCACGTCGAATGTCTCCGCGACCCCGATCTGGAATTCGTCGATGGTTACGGGGCGGACGTTCTGCCCGTCCGCCTGGACGACCGTCATCGGCAGGTCGGGAATGCGAACGTTGAAATTGGTCTGGGCAGAGGCATTGATGATGCGCAGGCGCACCCGCTCGCCGGCTGTGAACAAGCCGGTCCAATTGTCATAGGGTCCAAAGCCGTTGACCGTGAAATTGTAGGTCGAACCAGTAACGTCGGCGATGTCAGCCGGGTCCATCCGCATCTTGGCCCACTGGCGGCGTTCAGCGGCGATGAGGTCGCGCCCAGCAAGTTGACCGGACAGCGTGAGGCGCTGGTAATTGAAATAGCCACCACCCATCTGCTTCAACTTCTTGTAGATGGTCGCACCGCTCATCGGGCTGTGGTCGGACAGAACGATGACGTGCTCGCGGTCGTAAGCGACCGGGTCCGTGCCGGCGGGATCAATTACGATCGGACCGTAAAGGCCATCCTCTTCCTGGTAAGCGGAGTGGCTGTGATACCAATAGGTGCCCGCCTGTTTGACCGGGAATTCATAGGTGAAAGTCGAACGTGCGCGGATGCCGGGAAAACTCACGCCGGGAACGCCGTCCATTGCAAATGGCACGAGCAGCCCGTGCCAATGGATCGAGCTGTCCTCATCGAGCGTGTTTGTGACGCTGAGGCGGACATTCTGCCCTTGCTTGAGGCGGATCAGCGGAGCGGGCACAGTCCCATTGACGCCGACCTCTCGGCTTACTTTGCCGTCGACCCGAACCGCCACCTTGCCGATGGAGAGGGCGATATCCGACCCGCTGACGGTTGGCAGCGGGCGAACCAGACCGGCCGATAGCGGCTGGGCCCAAGCAGGAAAAGCGGCGGCGAGACCGGTCCCGGCGCCCCCGAGCGCGGCGGCGCGCAGGAAGTCCCGCCGCCGAAGTGCGAACGTATTAATCATGATTTTTCCTTGCGGGGCCATGCCAGTTCAGCCGTGGGCCGACGGCACCCCGAAGGTTGCCGCCGGCCGTCGGCTTTACTTACTGGTGGTTCTGATGCGTCGAAGTGGCCGATGCATCGCCGGACGGCATGACATGTCCGGCGGGCATGCCCTTCATGCCCTGCATGCCATGGTCCATCTTGGCCATGTCCTTGCAGCAATCCATGCCGGCCTTCATCTTGTCGCAGCAGTCTGCCTTGGCTGCAGGTGCGGCTTGGGCATGCGCCATGGCCGGGAGGGCGATCGACATAGCGATCGCGGTCAACAACTTTTTCATTTTAGGCTCCGTGAAATCGAGTAAATCAGGTCGATTTCACGCAATTCGCGGAGGCGGGGTCGCAATCTCGCTCAGAACGCCGCGGTGAAAACTTGGCGGCGCGGGAGTGGCCAATAGTCGATCAAACAGCTGCTCATTTGCCGATGCTTGAGGGATCACCGCCGCTGTGGCGCACATCGCCGCGCAACAAGGCTTCGACACCGCTTTATGCGTTTTGTCCTGATCCGTTGGCTGGCAATGACCGACCATCTTTTTGGAAGCATCGCTCATTTGCGAATGACTTGGCGCCGGCGCGGCGGCCATTGCGCGATCCATCGCCAGCGGCCCGAACAGCAGCGAAAGAGCCATGAACACAGCAAAGAAGCGAGACGCGATCACACCTCGCGATATGGCTCTTGCCTGGTCCAAATGCAATCCGCGTCTCACAGCTCGCCTGATTCAAGATCGTCAAGGATTGGGCAGTCCGGCCGGTCGTCACCATGGCAGGAGGCGGCGAGCCGCTCCAATGTCCGCCGCATCGCGTCGAGCGCTTTAGCCTTGCGATGGAGATCGGCGGCCCGGGCCAAGGCGAGTGCTTTGACATCGCTGCTCGATCGGCTTCGGTCGTTCCACAGCGCGAGCAGTTGCCCGATCTCGTCGATCCCGAAACCGAGATCACGCGCACGGCCGATGAAGCGGAGCGCATGAACATCGCGCTCGTCATAATCACGATAACCCGACGAACGCCGCGGGGCGGGATCGATCAGCCCGATTTTTTCGTAATGGCGGATCATTCGCTGACTCACCGCCGAGGCGACCGAGGCTTCCCCGATCTTCATAGCTCGACGGCGCGGAGCCGGAGAGAGTTACCGATCACAAGGACCGAACTCAGCGACATCGCGGCGCTCGCGATGATCGGACTGAGAAGGAGGCTAAAGGTCGGATAAAGGATGCCTGCTGCGATAGGCACGCCGGCGGCATTGAACACGAAGGAAAAGAATAAATTCTGGCGAATGTTGCGCATCACCGCGCGGCTGAGATGCCTGGCGCGGACGATGCCCATCAGGTCGCCCCTGACCAAGGTGATGGCGGCGCTTTCCATCGCAACGTCGGTGCCGGTGCCCATGGCAATGCCGACGTCCGCGGCCGCCAGTGCGGGCGCATCGTTGATCCCGTCGCCGGCCATCGCCACGCGGCCGCCGGCCTTGCGAAGCCTTTCGACCATTGCCTGCTTCTGATCAGGCAAGACGTCGGCCATAACCTCGTCGATCCCGCCGACACGCCGGGCGACGGCTTCAGCCGTGTGCCGATTGTCGCCGGTCATCATGACGACCTTCATGCCGCTCTTGCGCAATTCGGCAACGGCTCCGGGCGCGCTCTCCTTGATGGGGTCGGCGACGACGAGCAGGCCTGCTAGTTTTTGGTCGATGGCGACGAACATGACGCCCTGACCCTCGCTGCGGAAACCGTCAGCCTGTGCGTCGAGAGATTCGGTACCGATGGCGAGATCAGACATCATTGCCTTGTTACCCAGCGCGACCGCCCGCGCAGCAACCGTTCCGCTCACGCCCTTGCCGGTGTGGGAGGCGAAGTCCGTCGTATCACCTAGTTCGATGCCGCGCTCGGATGCGCCGTCCACTATGGCCGCGGCGAGAGGGTGCTCGCTGCCCTTCTCGAGTGAAGCCGCGAGGGACAGGACCTCCTTTTCATCGAAACCTGCGGCGGTGACAACTTGGATCAGGCGCGGCTTGCCAAGCGTCAGCGTCCCGGTCTTGTCGATAATGAGCGTGTCGATCTTCTCCATAAGTTCAAGCGCTTCGGCATTCTTGATCAGCACGCCGGCGCCGGCGCCGCGACCCGTTCCGACCATGATCGACATCGGC
>JANLYR010000110.1:0-10794 GCA_031365765.1 Hyphomicrobiales bacterium
CTGCGCGTCAGCCTGTTCGACGACGGCTGGGACAGCTTTGACGACCTGCCGCCGCTCAAGACCACGGTTTACATCGAAAACCCGAAAACGATCATCACCCGCAACCAGTCGCCGGATATCTCCTTCGACCGCTCGATCAATCCCTATCGCGGCTGCGAGCATGGCTGTTCCTATTGCTATGCGCGGCCGGCGCATGCCTTCATGGGGCTCTCGCCCGGCCTCGATTTTGAATCGAAGCTGTTCGCCAAGACCAATGCGGCCGAGATATTGCGCCAGGAACTGCTGGCGCCGGGCTATGTGCCGAAGACCATAGCGCTCGGCGCCAATACCGATCCCTATCTACCGATCGAGCGGAAATACCGGATCACGCGGCAGATTTTGGAAGTGCTGTCGGAATTCAACCATCCGGTGGGAATCGTCACCAAATCGGCGCTGGTGGTGCGCGATCTCGACATCCTCTCCTCCATGGCGGAGCGGGGGCTGGTCAAGGTCGCGGTGTCGATCACGTCGCTCGATGCCAAGCTGGCGCGATCGATGGAACCTCGGGCCTCGACACCGTCGAAACGGCTGGGGGCGCTGCAAATGCTGGCGGCGGCGGGCGTGCCGACGGTGGTGATGGTGGCGCCCGTCATTCCGGCGGTCAACGACAGCGAGATCGAGGCGATCCTCAAGGCGGCATCGGCGGCGGGCGTGAAAAATGCCGGCTATGTGCTGCTCCGGCTGCCGCTGGAGGTAAAAGACATTTTCCGGGAATGGCTGGAGAGCGAGATGCCGGACCGGGCGGCCAAGGTCATGTCTCTGGTGCGTTCCACCCGGGGCGGCAAGGAGAACGACCCCACATTCGGGCGCCGGATGACGGGAAGCGGCCCCTATGCCTGGTCGATCGGGCGGCGCTTCGAGCTGGCCTGCCAGAGATTGGGCCTCAATGCGGAGCGCAAGGCGCTTGATACCGCTTTGTTCAAAAGACCGCCGCAGCCCGGGGACCAGTTGACGCTGCTCTAGGCCCTCGCCCATCATGGGGCGTGGGGACAGGTGATTCCGAACGGCCGGATTTCAGCTTCGAGACCGTGGCATGGTCGCGCGGGCGAACGCCCGTATGCGGTATCGACGAGGCGGGACGGGGACCGTGGGCGGGCCCGGTGGTCGCCGCGGCCGTCATCCTCGATCCCGACGATATTCCGGACGGGATCAATGATTCGAAGAAGCTGTCGCCCGATCAGCGCCGGGCTTTGTATGACGAGATCATGGCGCGGGGCCTGGCGATCGCCGTGGGCATCGGCGATATCCGGCGGATCGAGACCTTGAACATTTTAGGGGCGACCATGTGGGCCATGCGCAAGGCGGTGCGCGGGCTGCCGCTCAAACCCAGGCTGGCGCTGGTCGATGGCAACAAGGCGCCGAAGCTGGCCTGCGAGTGGGAAACACTGGTTTCAGGCGATGCGCGCTCGCTGTCGATCGCCGCCGCCTCGATCATCGCCAAGGTGACGCGCGACGCCATGATGGTGAAGCTCGACCGGAAATTCCCGCAATACGGCTTTGCCAGCCACAAGGGCTATGGCACGCCCGAGCACCAGCAGGCGTTGCGCAAGCACGGGCCGTGCATCCATCACCGGGCGGGTTTCGCACCGGTGCGCGACTGTCAGACGCCGTTAACCAATGGCAGCGAATTTCGTTAACGCGGAGTCCCCGCCGCCCCATGATGCGCCGTCTGTTGCGTATCGGGGTTTTCGGGGATGGGGTATGAAACGAAGCCGGACGTCAGTCCGCTGCACAACCGCGTGCTGGTGGGCGATTGCCTGACCGAATTGCAGCGCATCCCGGCGGGGTCCGTCGATCTGGTGTTCGCCGATCCCCCCTATAATCTGCAGCTTAGCCACGATCTCACGCGGCCCGACCAAAGCCTTGTCGATGGTGTCGATGATGCGTGGGACAAGTTCGGCAGTTTCGCCGAGTATGACACGTTCTCGCGAGCGTGGCTGGCGGAATGCCGCCGGGTGCTGAAGCCCAATGGCGCGCTGTGGGTGATCGGCTCCTATCACAACATCTTTCGTGTCGGCTCGATCCTGCAGGATCTGGGGTTCTGGATCCTGAACGACGTGGTGTGGCGCAAGACCAATCCGATGCCGAATTTCCGGGGCCGGCGCTTCACCAATGCGCATGAGACGCTGATCTGGGCGGCGCGCGGGCAGGAATCGAAATACACTTTCCATTACGAGGCGATGAAAATCTTCAACGACGATCTGCAGATGCGCTCGGACTGGACGCTGCCCTTGTGCACGGGGCCCGAACGGCTGAAGGACAAAAACGGCGACAAGCTGCATCCCACCCAGAAACCGGAAGCGCTGCTCAACCGCGTGCTGCTGGCGTCCAGCAACCAGGGCGACGTGGTGCTCGACCCTTTTTTCGGCACGGGAACGACCGGGGCCGCGGCCAAGCAACTGGGCCGCGTCTTCATCGGGATCGAACGCGACAAGACCTATGCCAAGCGGGCGCTGGCGCGGATCGCCAGCGTCGAAAGCCTGGCGCCCGACAGTCTGCGCACCACCGTGGGCAAGCGGTCGGAACCCCGCATTCCGTTCGGCTCGCTGCTGGAGCGCGGTTTGGTCAAGGCTGGCGACACGCTGTATGATCCCGCTCAGCGGGTGGCGGCGCGGGTGCGGGCCGACGGCTCGATCGCCTGCAAGGACAGCAGCGGCTCGATCCACAAGATGGGGGCGCTGGTGCAAGGGGCGGAGGCGTGCAACGGCTGGACCTTCTGGCATGTGCGCAAGGGCGGAAATCTCGTGCCGATCGACCTGCTGCGCCAGCAGGTGCGGGCGGAGACGGCGGGAGTGTAGGAAGGTCTTGCGGTCGTGCCGCGCGGGCCTTAGGACACGCCCATGAAAGCCAGACAGCAGACGTCTTTTCTTTTCGACCTCGACGGCACGCTCGTCGACAGCGTTTATCAGCATGTGCTGGCGTGGCACGATGCCCTGCAGGAAGAAGGCGTCGAGGTTTCGATCTGGCGGCTGCACCGGCGGATCGGCATGTCGGGCGGGCTGTTCACCAGGGCCTTGGCGCGCGAAACCGGCATCGACCTTTCGGGCGAAAGGCTGGACCGGCTCCGCGTACTGCATGCGAAGTTCTATGGCGCGCGTTCGGCCCGCATCGCCCCTTTGCCCGGCGCGCGCGAATTGCTGGCGCATCTCACCGCCAATGAGATCCCCTGGGCCATCGCAACTTCGGGGCGGATGGAGACGGCGGGGCCGGTGATCGCCAATCTCGGCGTCGATCCCACGAAAGTGCCGGTCGTCACCCGCGACATGGTGCGCTATGCCAAGCCCGATCCCGATCTTTTCCTCGCTGCGGCGGAACGGCTCGGCGTCGATATCGAGACGGCCTGCGTCGTCGGCGATTCGATCTGGGACATGCTGGCGGCGCGGCGGGCGCGGGCGCTCGGCATCGGGTTGCTGTCTGGCGGCTATGGTACGGAAGAACTCGAACGCTCCGGCGCCTACCGGGTGTATGACGATCCAGCCGACATGCTGCTGCATCTCGACGAGGTGGGTGGGCGAAGGTAGGCTCATCCGCCCTTCTGCCCCCTTCTCCCCGCGCTTTGCGCAGGGAGAAGGGGGGTTAATACCAGTGTCACAATTTTTTTCATGACGGTGGGAAGCGCCTCGCTAGCGAGCGCGGCGCGGGGAACCCAGCGGCAGTTGGGGCCGGGTTTGAAATTTTCGCCGGCGGTGGTTTTCTGTATCACGAGTTCGAGATGAAAATGGGTGAAGGTGTGGGTGACTTCGCCTTCCAGTCTGGTCCATCTGGCGCGGAGCGGGGCATGGCGCTCAGGGCGTGGTTCCGGTGTCTCGCTCCACGGGCCCGAGGGGATTTCCATCATGCCGCCGAGGAGGCCGGATTCGGGGCGGCGGCGGAGCAGGATGGCGCCGTCGGCGCGTTCGATCCAGAAGGCGGTACCGCGTCTCGTCGGCACGATTTTTTTCGGCTGCCGGCGCGGCAGGCTTTGGGCCAGTCCGTGGCGGCGCGCCAGGCAATGCTCCGTCCACGGACAAATCATGCAGTGGGGGGCCTTCGGCGTGCAGACGGTGGCGCCCAAATCCATCAGCGCCTGAGCGAAATCGCCGGGGCGGAGTTTGGGCACCAGGGCCTGCGTCCGCATGTGGATTTCGGGTTTGGCTTGCGGCAAGGGCGTCTCGATCGCGTAAAGCCTGGCGATGACACGCTCGACATTGGCATCGACGGCGGCGTGGGGGCGGCCATAGGCAATGGCGGCGATCGCTCCCGCCGTATAGGCGCCGATGCCGGGAAGAGCGCGGAGACCCGCCTCGCTGTCGGGGAAATTTCCGCCATAGGTCAGCACGACAGCCCTGGCGCAGGCATGGAGATTGCGGGCCCGGGCGTAATAGCCCAGACCGGCCCAGGCCTTCAGGATGTCATCGAGCGGCGCCGCGGCCAGCGCTTCGACATTGGGCCAGAGGGCTACGAATTTGTGGAAATAGGCTTTGACCGCCTGGACGGTTGTCTGCTGCAACATGATTTCCGACAGCCAGACGCGGTAGGGGTCGGGGGAAATGCCCGGTTTGGCGCGCCAGGGAAGATCGCGCGCGTGCAGGCCATACCAGGCGAGCAGCGCGGCCGAAAGAGTGTCATCGGGCCCTTGTTTGGCCATGGTGCTGCACGACATAACGGGTTCTGTGAGGTTGGACCGGACTTAAAGCAAGCATGGAAACCCTCGACAAGCATTTCCGCTTCCTGACCAAGGCGGTGTTCGCGCGCTATGGTTTCGCCCATGCCGAACTGCTCAGGCGGTGGCCCGAGATCGTGGGCGAGGACGTATCGCGCTGGTGCGAGCCCGAGCGCATCAAGTGGCCGCGCAGTGCCAGCGATGCGGCGCAGAAGATGGGTGGGACGCTGGTGGTGCGGGCGGCTCCGGGGCGCGGCCTCGAACTGCAGCATGAAACGCCGCTCATTCTCGAGCGCGTCAACCGCTATTACGGCTATGGCGCGGTGAGCCAGATCAAAATACACCAGAGTGGTTCAGCGCTCAGGGCAAGGCCCTCGCCGCCCATCCATCAGCCACCGCTGCCAGCACTGGCACTTCCCGGAATTGCCGACGAAGGGCTGCAGTCAGCGCTTGGACGGCTGGGCGCGAATGTTGCCGCGGCACAAGCCATTTCTCCACACGGCAAAGAATGATTTTGTTTCAACCCCCAACACCTAGTAGGAAAGTGACATGAATCACCTGAATCGGCGCAATTTACTCCTGGGCACCGTAGCGTTCGGTGGCCTCCTCGCATTGGGCCTGCCGGCGCTGGCGCTCGATGCCGCGAAACTGGCGCTGGCGCCGGCCATCGGCGAAATGGCAATGGGACCGGCCGATGCCAAGGTCACCATCATCGAATATGCTTCCGCCTCGTGCCCCCATTGCGCGGCGTTCTACAACGACGTGTTCGGGGCGCTGAAGAAAGACTATATCGACACCGGCAAGGTGCGCTTCGTGTTCCGCGAGTTTCCGCATAACGACGCGGCGATGGCGGCCTTCATGCTGGCCCGCTGCGCCCCCAAGGACTCGTATTTCCCGCTGATCGACATCTACTTCAAGACGCAGGACAAGTGGCTGGGATCGCCACGCGACGGCCTGCTCAACATCGCCAAGCAGGCGGGCTTCACCGAGGAAACCTTCGACAAGTGCCTGAAGGACGAAAAGGTGGCCAAGGGCATCATGGATGTGCGGACGGCGGCCGAGGGGTTCGGTGTTACCGGCATCCCCACCTTCTTCATCAATGGCGAACTTTACGAAGGCGAACGCACCATCGAGGCATTCAAGGCGAAGATCGACCCGCTGCTGGGCTAGAGCGGGTACATTTGGGGGGATTTAGGCGGCATGAAATTCACGCGGCTCAGGCTTTCGGGATTCAAGTCTTTCGTCGAGCCGTGTGACCTGCAGATCGAACCGGGGCTGACCGGCGTCGTCGGCCCCAATGGCTGCGGCAAGTCGAACCTGCTCGAGGCACTGCGCTGGGTGATGGGGGAGAGCTCGTATAAATCCATGCGCGGTTCCGGCATGGACGATGTCATCTTCTCCGGCACCACGCAGCGCCCGTCGCGCAACATGGCGGAAGTGTTGCTGACGCTGACCAACGAGGACCGCACCGCGCCCGCCCGCCACAATGACAGCGAGGTGCTCGAAATCTCGCGGCGGATCGAGCGCGAGGCGGGCTCGGCCTATCGGATCAACGGGCGCGAGGCCAGGGCCCGCGATGTGCAACTGCTGTTCGCCGATGCCTCGACGGGGGCACGCTCGCCAGCGCTTGTTCGCCAGGGGCAGATCGGCGAGATCATCAATGCCAAGCCCCAGTCGCGGCGCCTCATCCTGGAAGAGGCGGCGGGCATCACCGGCCTCCATACCAGGCGGCATGAGGCGGAGCTCAAGCTCAAGGCGGCGGAGCAGAACCTGACTCGGCTCGAAGACGTGACGGCGCAGATGGAAACGCAGCTCAGCAGCCTCAAGCGGCAGGCACGGCAGGCGGTCAAATACCGGCAGGTTTCAGCCGAAATCCGCAAACTGGAAGCGGCCGGGCTTTATGTGGCGTGGAAGCGCGCCGCCGACGCGGCGGAAAGCGACCGGGCGGCGCTGGACGCAGCGACGCGGACACTGGCAGAACATACGCGGCTTGCCTCCGAGGCCTTGCGCCAGCGCGACGAACTGGGCGAACGCCTGCCGCACCTGCGCGAGCAGGAAACCATCCGCGCCGCGGTGCTGCAGCGGATTTCACAGGAGCGGGGCGGGCTCGACGAAGAGGAACGCCGGGCCGAGGCGCGGAAACTCGAACTCGATGGCCGGATCGTGCAGATCAATGCCGACCTGGCGCGCGAGCATGAGCTTCTGGGCGACACCGCGCGGGTGCGGGGCGCGCTCGATAGCGAAGACACGGTGCTGAAGCAGGCGCAGGAGACCGATGGCGAAGCCCGAACCGCCGCCGCGGTGGCGCTGCAGGCGGCAGCCCTGGCTTTGGCCGAGGCGCAGGAAGCAGCCGATGCCGCCAACCAGCGATTGTCGGAACTGAGTGCAGAACGAAACGCCGTGCAACGCGTGATTGCCGAGCAGAAAAGCCGGATCGAGAAGCTAAGGCGCGAAGAGGCCGAAACCGAAAGCCGGCGTGCCGCACTGCTCGGCAGGCTGGGGGCGGCGGGCGATAGCGAAACGCTGAGTGGCGCGGCCGAGGCCGCGATTGCGGCCGTGTCGGCCAGCGAAGTGGCGGCGGCGGAGGCCGAGGCCCGGGTGCGGGGCGCGCGCCAGGCCGAGGGCGAGGCCCGCCAGGTCCATGACGACAGCCGACGGCGGGCCGACCGGCTGGGCACGGAAGTCCGTACACTGAGCAATCTTCTCAAGCCGCCGGCGGGCAGCCTGTGGCCGCCGCTCATCGACCAGTTGAAGGTCAGTCCCGGGTATGAAGCCGCACTTGGCGCCGCGTTGGGCGACGATCTCGATGCTTCCGCCGATGAAGGCGCACCCGTGCACTGGCGGGGATTGCCGCCGCTCGACGGTGCGCCCCCCCTGCCCGAAGGCGTTGCGCCGCTTTCGGATTTCGTCGCGGCGCCGCCGTCGCTTTCGCGCCGGCTGTCGCATGTGGGCGTGGTCACGGCACTGCTCGGCGCATCGCTGCAATCGCGCCTGCGGCCCGGGCAACGGCTGGTTTCCCCCAAAGGCGATGTGTGGCGGTGGGACGGATTCACCGCCGCTGGCGATGCGCCCAGTGCCGGGGCCAAGCGCCTGGCAGAACGCAACCGGCTGTCCGGCCTCGAAACCGAGCTTGCCGAAGCAGCGGCGGGTGCCGACGGTGCGCGATCGCGGTTCGAGGCGGCACGCGCCGCAGTCGAAGTAGCGGTCAAGGACGAGCGCGACCGGCGCGACGCCCATCGGGCCGCCACCGCCGCCGCCGATGTCAGCCGCCGCGCACTGGCCACGCATGAACGTCAGCAGGCTGAACAATCGGCGCAGGCGAGCGCACTCGATGAGGCGCGGCGCCGCATCGCATTGTCGCTGGCGGAAGCCGAAGCGCAGCGGGCCGAGGCCGAAACCACGGCGCTCGATCTTGTCCCCCTCGACCTGTTGCAGAGTGAACTGGGGCAGCTTCGCGCCGTGGTCAACGGGGCGCGCGCATCCTATGCCGAGCAGCGCTCCCAGCACGACGGAGTTGAACGTGAGGCGCGCATCCGCGCCGAACGGTTGCGCGCCATCGAGACCGAACGCCGCCAATGGCAGGAGCGCCTGCAACGGGCCGAGGAACAGATTGCACAATTGACCCGGCGCGCCGATGAAACACGCGCCAGCCTGAGCGACATCGCGCGGGTGCCGGAGCAGCTTGCGGAGAAGCGGCGCCGGCTGATGAATGCGCTGGGCGAGGCCGAGACGGGACGCAAGGAGGCAGCCGACGCG
Source organism: Hyphomicrobiales bacterium (assembly GCA_031365765.1). GTDB lineage: Bacteria > Pseudomonadota > Alphaproteobacteria > Rhizobiales > Aestuariivirgaceae > Aestuariivirga. Next base: position 8,438 of record JANLYR010000110.1, read on the forward strand.
CTGGCGCTCGCCGAAAACGCGGTGCGTGCCGCCGACCAGGAGCTTCGCCGGGTGCAGGAACTGGCCTCGGGCACGCGCGAAGAACATGCCCGCCTGGGGGCCAGGCTCGAGGCCTCGAAGCAGCGGCAGGAACAGTGCGAAAGACGATTTGCCGACCTGCTGCAATCACGGCCCGAGGAGATGGTGGCGGAGTTTGACGACGCCGCGCTCCCTAGCGAAGAGGCGATCGAGCAGCGTCTGGTTGGATTGCGCGAAGACCGCGAGCGCCTGGGTGCGGTCAATCTCAGGGCTGAAGAAGAAGCACAGGAAGTGGCGCGGCAACTCGACAGCCTGATCAAGGAGCGTGACGACCTGGTGCAGGCGATCCAGAAACTGCGGGGCGGCATTTCCAGCCTCAACCGCGAGGGCCGCCAGCGTCTGCTCGACGCGTTCGGCACGGTCAACACGAAATTCGGCGAGCTGTTCACCACGCTGTTCGGCGGCGGACGGGCCGAACTGCAACTGGTCGAATCCGACGATCCCCTGGAAGCGGGGCTGGAGATCGTCGCCAATCCGCCGGGGAAAAAGCCCACCGTGCTGTCGCTCTTATCGGGCGGCGAGCAGACGCTGACGGCGCTGGCGCTGATCTTCGCGGTGTTTCTGACCAACCCCTCGCCCATCTGCGTGCTCGACGAGGTCGATGCGCCGCTCGACGATCACAATGTCGAGCGCTTCTGCAACCTGCTGGACGCCATGCTGGAGCGGACCGACACGCGCTTCCTGATCATCACCCATCACGCGCTCACCATGGCGCGCATGCACCGGCTGTACGGCGTCACCATGATGGAGCGCGGCGTGTCGCAATTGGTTTCGGTCGATCTGCAGGAAGCCGAGCTGATGAAGGAAGCGAGCTAGGATTCCTTATGATTGCTTCTTTTGTCGTCTTGCCCGGACTTGATCCGGGCATCTTCTTTTTGGCCCACCACGAAGATGGCCGTGTCAGGCACCGCCATGACGAGAAGGGGGAAACATGAACGTCATTTTCGATATCGGCAATGTGCTGTTGCGCTGGGATCCGCGGTTTCTTTTCCGGACCATTTTCGCTGACGAAGCCGAAATGGAGTGGTTTCTCAGCCATGTGTGCAACAACGACTGGAACCTGGAACAGGACCGCGGCCGGAGCTTTGGCGAGGCCGTCCGTGAACTGACGATCCGGCATCCGGACCATGCCGCGGCGATTGCCGCCTATGACGCGCGCTGGAGCGAAACCCTGCCCCATGCCATCGCGGAAAGCGTGGCCATTCTGGAGGCGCTCAGGGAACGGGGCACGGCGCTGTTCGCACTGACCAATTTCAACGGCGTTAAATTCAGCGAAACGCGGGCGCGGTTTCCTTTTCTCGGGCATTTCCGCGATGTCGTGGTCTCGGGCGACGAGGGGCTGGTCAAGCCCGATCCTGCGATCTATCGCCTCCTCATGGAACGCAACGGGCTGTCGCCCGCGCAGTGTTTTTTCATCGACGACAGCGAGCCCAATGTTACGGGCGCCAGGGCGGTTGGCATGATGGCGCATCACTTCCGTTCTGCGGCTGGACTTCGCGCCACGCTGATCGATGCGAAGCTGCTCTGACACGGCCTTCGCGGACTTTTCGCCGCATGGCGAGAAAGCCCGGCAGATCAACAACATAGCTGGTTGGAGCGAAACTTGACAGGACTCGGACCCACAACTATGGTGCGGCGCGAATTCGAGGGGCAAACCGTGTTTCATGAGTGATCCCGGACCGGAGCGCGAGCCCAACAGGCTTGACTTCGAGCGCCGCCTCGATCAGACGCTCAAGGCGCGGCGGGGGCCGCAGGGTCCGGATGCGGCCGAGGGCTCGGCTGCGGGCCTGGCGCTGCGGGCGGTGAGCGAACTTCTGGTGGGGCTTCTCGTCATGATGGGGCTCGGCTGGGCGGCCGACAAGTATTTCGGTACCGCACCCTGGATCATGCTGGTGGCGATGCCGTTTGGACTTGCGGCGGGGGTGTTCAACGTGATGCGCCTGTCGCGCTCCAAGCAGGCCGAGGATATTCTCGGCGGCAAGGGGCCGGTGGCGCCTTCGGTTAAAGATGATGATGAGGATTGAAGGTGGCAACGACTGTAACTGAAACGGCTGGTGCCGCGACCGCTGAGGCCACGGGGCACGGCGAAAAAATCATCGATCCCATCCATCAGTTCCTGATCACGCCGCTGTTCGGCGATGGCCCGCTGGGAACTTTCACCTTCACCAATTCCGCGCTGTGGGCGGTGATCGCCGTCCTCTGCGTCACGGCCCTGTTCATGCTGGCGCCAACCAAGTTGGTGCCGACGCGCCTGCAATCGATTGCCGAAAGCCTCTATG
>JANLYR010000145.1:0-2321 GCA_031365765.1 Hyphomicrobiales bacterium
GGCCCAGCACCTGCAGGTCGGCGGTGAGCACCAGCGCGCTGCATCTGGCCGCAATGGCGCGCTCAATCAGGGATTTGACGAAACCCTTGTCCTTCATGACGTAAAGCTGGAACCAGAAGGGCTTGTCGACCGCCGCCGCCACATCCTCAATCGAGCAGATCGACATGGTCGAGAGCGTGTAGGGAATGCCCGCCGCATGCGCGGCGCGGCACGCCAGTATTTCGCCGTTGCCGTGCTGCAGGCCGCTGAGCGCCACGGTTGACAGCACCAGGGGCATCGCGACATCCTCGCCCAGGATGGTGGTGCGGGTCGAGCGCTCGGAAACATCGACCAGCACACGCTGGCGGAGCTTCACCTTCAGCATGTCGGCGCGGTTGGCCTTGACCGTCTCCTCGGAATAAGACCCGGCCTCGACATAATCGAAAAAAGCCTTGGGCACCCGGCGTTTCGCCGCCTTGCGCAAGTCCTCGATGCAGGTCATGCTTTTCATGGAATCCAACATGGCCGCCGACATAGCGGGTTTTTTGGCAAAGGCAAAGTGGCGCTCACCTCCATCGGCGAAGGAAAAGGGTCATGACTATCGAGGGTGGTTGTCTGTGCGCGGCGGTGCGGTTCGACGCGATGGCGGAGCCGCTGGCAGCGCGATATTGCTGGTGCCGCCTGTGCCAATATCTGGGCGCCGGAAGCGGCATGGTCAGCGTGTGTTTCCCGTCCGCGTCATTTAGGTTGCGGGGCGATGTGACGTGGTTCGAAAGCATCGCCGACAGCGGCACCGTGATGCAGCGGGGCTTCTGTCCAAGATGCGGAACACCATTGCTGAGCAAAGCCCTGTCCCGGCCCCATCTGATATTCGTGCGTGCCGGAGCACTAGACGATCCCAATCTCATGGGGCCGCAGATGACCATCTGGACTGGGGAAGCGCCGGATTGGGCCTGCTTCAATCCCGACCTGCCGCAAATCGAAGGCCAGCCGCCGCCAGTCGCGACCTGAGGCTAATTCTCGGCGCGGAATGATCGCGACATGCGGGTGACGATCGGGTCGAAGGCACGTTTCTCCGCGCGGGGATAGGATATTTCCACAATGCACAGGGTTTTGTTGTCTGGGGAAACAGCAACGCGGGTATAAAAAATGCTGCGGCCCTTGTAGCCGGAAACGACCAGAAAATCCTTCTTGGTCTTTCCATAGATGACGTCGCCGGGGGCATTTTCCTTCAGGTATGTCGCCCTGATCTGTCGCGAATTGAGGTTCTCTTCGTTCGCCACGCCCTGGATCCGAAAATAGGTGTTTTCGCTGGCGCCGGAGAAACGCTGGAAATCCTTTTCAACATCGCGCGCATCCCGGCTGAACAGCCTGCCCGGATACTCGATCCGGCAGCCATGGGTCTGGTCGCGATAGCGGAGCCAGTTTGCCGCATGCCCCGAGGCCGAGGCGGTGAGCAGGAAAATGCCGACAAGAATGGGGGTGGCAACGCTGCGTTTCATGGGGACCAGCCTTTCCGTAAATTTTAATCACAACGGTCCGGGCGGAGCCCGGTTCCGCGCAGCTTACATTTCGGTCACAACGCGAAAGCGAGGCAACCTAACAGGGGTGTCCACGTTGGGGCCCGGGCAGTTTATCATTAAAGGACGAATTCACGATGATTACGACTACTGGACTGGCAACCTGGGCCGACGTGACGATGGCCTCGGTCATGAATGCCCTTACTCCATTTTTCGCAGCAATTCCAAAGGTGTTGGGCTTCATTGTCATCATCATCCTGGGCTGGATCATCGCGAGCCTGGTGGCCAAGGCGATTGCCGCCTTGCTGCGCTCGGTGCGTTTTAACGAACTGGCGGACCGGTCTGGATTCGCGAATTTCGTCAGGAACATGGGTGTCAACACGGACGCTGCGGGATTTATCGCCCTCACCGCCAAATGGTTTATCCGGCTCATCGCGCTGGTCGTTGCGTTCGATGCGCTGGGGCTGCCGGCCGTTTCGGACATCCTGCGCCAGTTGTTGCTGTGGATCCCCAACCTTGTGGTGGGCATCATCGTGCTGGTCATCGGCGGTCTGGTCGCCAATGCCTTCGCCAACCTCGTCCGGGGCGCCACCGCGCAGGCTGGATTCGACAATCCCGACATGCTGGCCAAGGTCGCCAGCGTCGCGGTGTGGGCCTTTGCGATTGTCATCGCCGTCAACCAGATTGGCATTGCCCAAACTCTGGTGAACACATTGTTCATGGCGGTGGTGGGTGCCGCCGCGCTGGCGTTCGGACTGTCGTTCGGTCTGGGCGGTCGTGATACGGCGGCCGAGATCGTCGGCAACTGGTACCGCCAGGGCC
>JANLYR010000146.1:0-11687 GCA_031365765.1 Hyphomicrobiales bacterium
TCGCTCGAGCTTCCGCGCGACCGCCTGATCGTGTTCACCGGCCTGTCAGGCTCGGGCAAATCGTCGCTCGCCTTCGACACCATCTATGCCGAGGGCCAGCGTCGTTATGTCGAATCGCTATCGGCCTACGCCCGGCAGTTCCTCGAAATGATGCAGAAGCCCGATGTCGATCAGATCGACGGTCTTTCGCCGGCGATTTCCATCGAGCAGAAGACGACCAGCCGCAATCCCCGCTCGACGGTCGGCACCGTCACCGAAATCTACGATTACATGCGGCTGCTGTTTGCCAGGATCGGCATCGCCTATTCGCCAGCCACCGGTCTGCCAATCGAAAGCCAGACGGTGACCGCGATGGTCGATCGGGTGCTAGCGCTACCGGAAGGGACGAGGCTTTATCTCCTCGCCCCGATCGTGCGGGGCCGCAAGGGCGAATACCGCAAAGATCTGGCCGACCTGCAAAAGAAGGGCTTCCAGCGGGTCAAGGTCGACGGGCAGTTCCATGAGATCGACGCGGTGCCGGCCCTCGACAAGAAATTCAAGCACGACATCGACGTGGTGGTGGACCGGATCGTGGTGCGGGCCGATCTGGCGACAAGGCTGGCGGACAGTTTCGAAACGGCGCTGAAACTCGCTGAGGGCCTGGCCATAGCCGAATTCACCGACAAGCCGCTGCCGGCCTCCGAAACCTCCGAGGAAAGCGCCAACAAGTCCAAGAACGAGACGCATGAGCGGATCATATTTTCGGAGAAATTCGCCTGCCCGGTTTCAGGCTTCACCATCGACGAAATCGAGCCGCGGCTGTTTTCCTTCAACAATCCCTTCGGCGCCTGCCCCAAATGCGATGGGCTCGGCACGGAGTTGCGCTTCGAGCCCGACCTTGTGGTGCCCGACGATTCGCTGTCGCTGCGCGACGGCGCCATCCTGCCCTGGGCCAAAACCGGCAACACCTCGCCCTATTATGCGCAGACGTTGTCGGCGCTCGCCAAGCATTACAAGGTGTCGATGACGGCACCGTGGAAGGATTTGTCCAAACGCGCGCGCGACGCCATCCTCTTCGGCACTGGCGAGGAAGAAATCACCGTCACCTATGACGATGGCCTGCGGTCCTACAAGACGCGCAAAGCCTTCGAGGGCGTCATCGGCAATATCGAACGGCGCTGGCGCGAAACCGATTCGAACTGGATGCGCGAGGAACTGGCGCGCTATCAGTCGGATCACCCCTGCGCTGCCTGCAAGGGCTACCGCCTGAAGCCGCAGGCGTTGGCCGTGAAAGTTGGGAAAAAACACATCGGCGAAGTCTGCGAACTGTCGATCCGCGAGGCACGCGGCTGGTTTGACGCGCTGATGCCCAGGCTCAAGCCGAAGGAACAGGAGATTGCGGCGCGTATCCTGAAAGAAATTCGCGAGCGTCTGCAGTTTCTGGTCGATGTCGGGCTCGACTATCTCAATTTGTCTCGCCATGCGGGGACGCTGTCGGGCGGTGAAAGCCAGCGCATCCGGCTCGCCTCGCAGATAGGCTCCGGCTTGACGGGCGTGCTCTACGTGCTGGACGAACCCTCGATCGGCCTGCATCAGCGCGACAATGCCAGGCTGCTGGAAACGCTGGTGCATCTGCGCGATATCGGCAACACGGTGATCGTCGTCGAGCACGACGAGGATGCAATCCGCCAGGCCGATTACGTTCTCGATATCGGCCCGGGCGCCGGCATTCATGGCGGCCATATCGTGGCGCAAGGCACGCCCGCCGAAGTCATGGCCAATCCCAATTCATTGACCGGGCAGTATCTCACCGGTTTTCAGCAGGTGCCGCTGCCGCATTATCGCAGACGATGGGAGAAGGGCCGCTCGATCCGCGTCAAGGGGGCATGCGCCAACAATCTGAAAAACGTCAATGCCGAAATACCGCTCGGCGTCTTCACCTGCATCACCGGCGTATCAGGCGGCGGCAAATCAACGCTGTTGATAGACACGGTGTATCGCGCCGCGGCGCGGAAGCTGATGAACACGCGGGAACCGCCCGCCGCCCATGACCGGATCGACGGTCTCGAACTGCTCGACAAGATCATCGACATCGACCAGTCGCCCATCGGCCGGACGCCGCGCTCCAACCCCGCGACCTATACCGGCGCCTTCACGCCGATCCGCGACTGGTTCGCCGGCCTCCCCGAAGCGAAGGTGCGCGGCTACGGGCCGGGGCGTTTTTCGTTCAACGTCAAGGGCGGCCGTTGCGAGACGTGCGAGGGCGACGGCGTCATCAAGATCGAGATGCATTTTCTCCCCGATGTCTATGTCACCTGCGACGAATGCCACGGGCAGCGCTACAACCGCGAGACGCTAGAAATCAAATTCAAGGACAAGTCGATCGCCCAGGTGCTCGATATGACGGTGTCGGAAGCGGCGGAGTTTTTCCGCGCTGTGCCGAGTGTGCGCGAGAAGATGACGACTCTGGAGCGCGTGGGGCTGGGCTATATTCATGTGGGCCAGCAGGCGACGACGCTGTCGGGCGGCGAGGCCCAGCGCGTCAAGCTCGCCAAGGAACTGTCGAAGCGCGCGACGGGCCGCACTTTGTATCTGCTTGATGAACCGACGACGGGGTTGCATTTTCACGACGTGCGAAAGCTTCTCGAAGTCCTCCACGAACTTGTCGACCAGGGCAACACGGTGGTGGTGATCGAGCACAATCTCGAAGTCATCAAAACCGCTGACTGGATCATCGACCTGGGGCCCGAAGGCGGCGACGCCGGAGGTGAGATTGTCGTGGCGGGAACACCGGAAGACGTGGCGCGCGAGAAGCGGAGCTATACGGGACAATATCTGAAAGAGGTGCTGCGCCGGGGGAAACGGGAAGCGGCGGAGTGAGTGTGATTAGGTCGATAGTTGATTTTTACCACACCGTCGGACCAACCCGGCAATCGGTTTGTGGCGACGAGCGATTGTCATCTCCTATCCCACTTCCACGCGCTTGAGGAGTTTGGAGAGTTCTGTCTTGGCCTTGTGAATGGTGACGATGGTCAGGGGCTTGGGTTACCTAACCTCTTAGCTAAATGTCAAACTACCGCCGAAAATGTGCTTGAGTAAGTTACAGTTAAAGGATAAGGTCATGACACATTAAAATCAAGGAACGCCACATGAACACCGGTATCATCCCTGCCACCTGGTCAGGTCCCCTTCTCTCGCTCCTTCGCATCATGACGGGCCTGGTGTTTTTCTCCCACGGCACCTCGAAATTCTTCCAGTTTCCGGCCACCACATATTTCCCGGAAGCGCCCGCGGTGTTTTCACTGATCGGCCTGTCGGGCCTGCTGGAACTGGTTGGCGGTGCGCTGATCATCGTCGGGCTGTTCACCCGCTATGCCGCCTTCATTCTCTCCGGCATGATGGCGGTTGCTTATTTCATGGCCCACGCCCCCCAGGGCTTTCACCCCATCCTCAATCAGGGCGAACCGGCCATCCTCTACTGCTTCATCTTCCTTTATCTGGCCGCGGCAGGACCGGGGCCGTGGAGCATCGACGCGCAGCGGAGCAGAGTCTAACCCTTTCGCTCGCCCCGCAGCTTCTCCCAATAGTCCAGGCGCTTCCGGATTTCGCGCTCGAAGCCTCGCTCGTGGGGATTGTAATAGCGCTCGCGGCCCATCCCGGCCGGGAAATAGTCCTGGCCGGAAAAGGCCTCCGGCTCGTCGTGGTCATAACGGTAGCCCGCACCATAATCCTGGGTCTTCATCATCTTTGTCGGCGCGTTGAGGATGATCTTGGGCGGAGCCAGTGATCCCGTTTCCTTCGCCCGCTCGTTGGCGCTCTTGAAGGCCACATAGACCGCGTTGGATTTGGGTGCGGTGGCGTGATACAGCGTCGCCTGGGCCAGCGCCAGCTCACCCTCGGGGCTTCCCAAAAAATCATAAACGTCCTTCGCCGCCAGCGCCTGCTGCACCGCCTGGGGGTCCGCCAGACCGATATCCTCGATCGCCATGCGAACCAGACGCCTGGCCAGGAACAGCGGATCCTCGCCAGCCGTCAGCATCCGCGCCAGATAGTAAAGTGCGGCGTCGGGATCCGAACCCCGCACCGACTTGTGTAAGGCGGAAATGAGATTGTAGTGGCCATCCGCCGCCTTGTCGTAGAGCGGCATGCGCTTCTGCACCGTGCGCGCCAACGTCTCTTCGTCGAGCGGTGCTCCGCCCTCCTCCGCCGCGCCGAAAATATCCTCGATCATGTTGAGGAGATAGCGCCCGTCTCCGTCGGCCAGCGCGATCAGCGACCGGCGTGCTGCGCTCGTCAGCGGCAAAGCGCGCTTCTCGAACAGCTCGGCGCGGACGCAGAGTTTTTCCAGCGCCTCATCGTCCAGCCGGTTCAGCACCATCACCTGGCAGCGCGACAGCAGAGCGCCGTTCAGCTCGAATGACGGATTTTCCGTGGTGGCGCCGATAAGCGTGATCGTGCCGTTTTCAACGAAAGGCAGAAACGAATCCTGCTGCGATTTGTTGAATCGGTGTATCTCATCGACGAACAGCAGCGTGCCCTTGCCCTGCTCGCGCCGCATCCGCGCCTGCTCGAAGGATTTCTTGAGTTCGGCGACGCCTGAAAAAATCGCCGACATCTGCTCGAACACAAGCCCCGCCTCGCCTGCCAGCAGGCGCGCGATCGTGGTTTTGCCGGTGCCAGGCGGGCCCCAGAAGATGATGGAGGAAATGCGCCCCGTCGAAATCATGCGGGTGAGCGCGCCATCGGCGCCTGCGAGATGATCCTGCCCGACGACATCGGACAATGTGCGCGGCCTCAAGCGGTCCGCCAGCGGCCGCGGCGCATCGCGGTCCATGCCGGCGGCCTGGAACAGATTGGCCATCACCCGCCGACGGTGAAGCGCAGTTTGCGTCCCGCCCGCACGATCTCGATTTGCCAGGAGCCGGGTTGAGCGGCGAGCGCGGATTCAAGCGTCGCGACACTCTCGACCGAAACCCCGTTCAGGCCCAACACCACGTCCCCTTTTTGGAAGAACCGCCGTGCCGGACCGCCTTCGACCTTGACGGCCACAACCCCATGCAGCGCGGTAGCCGGCAGACCGAACTCTTCGGCCACGGCAGGCGACAGATTGGCCACGCGAAGGCCGGAGAAGGGATTGGCGCCTTCCATGAGCGTCTCGGCGCGCGCCACCGTTTCCGGTGCCGCGATCATGGCGACGGAAATTTCCTTGCGCTCGCCCGCCCGCTGATATCCAAAGACGACACGGCTGCCGATCTCGGCGGTGGCCACGCGATAAAAAAGCCCGCGCCTGTCCTCGACTGGCTTGGAATCGAAGGACAGGATGATATCGCCCTGCTTGAAACCCGCCAGCAGCAGCGGGCTTTCCGGGTGAAGTCCGACGATCAGGGCGCCTTCCGGGCGCGAGAGGCCGAGACTCTGGGCGATCTCGGCGGTGACATCCTGCAACTGCGCGCCAAGCCAGGGCCGGTGAATGATGCCGCCTTTGATTGCCGAAGCGACGACGGTTTCAACCATGTTCGAGGGAATGGCAAAACCGATGCCAACCGAACCGCCGGAGCGCGAAAAGATGGCGGTGTTGATGCCGACAAGTTCGCCAGCCATGTTGACCAGCGCACCGCCGGAATTGCCGGGATTGATCGCGGCATCGGTCTGGATAAAGAACTGGTAGTCCGAAATGCCAACCTGCGTGCGCGCCAGAGCCGAGACGATACCACTCGTCACGGTCTGTCCCACGCCGAAGGGGTTGCCGATGGCCAGCAGCAGATCGCCCACTTCCAGGTTTTCGGAATCGCCCAAGATGAGCGCCGGCAGTTTTTCCTGGCCGACATCGATCCTCAGCACCGCGAGATCGGTGCGCTCGTCGGTCAACACCACCTTGGCCTCGAACTCGCGCTTGTCACTGAGCACGACACGGATTTCCGAGCCGTTGAGGATCACATGGTTGTTGGTGACGATGATTCCGGTTGGGTCGACGATGACGCCAGAGCCCAGGGAATTCTGCACGCGTTCGCGCGGCCTTCCGAATGACCCGCCGCCACCGAAGAAATTGCGAAAGAAGGGGTCCCCGAACAGTCCCGTGTCGCGGCTCGCCGTCATCCGGCGCGCATAGACATTGACCACCGCGGGCGAGGTGGCCTTGACGACGGGAGCAAAGGACATCTGCAGGTCGAGCTTGCCTTGCGGCACGGTTTTGGCGTCCAGCGGCACTTGCATCCACACCAGCAGCGCCAGAAAAAGAACAGACGGATAGCGCATGGATTTCCTCGTAGAATCAAACTGTTTATTCGAGATGTTCCGCACAACTCTCTATATAGTCGAAGCCCTGGAGAAATGCACATGAACGATCCCGTCATGCGGACCGCTGCCTTCGAGGATGCGTGCGAAGTCGCCAGCACCCTGGGGCCCCAGGGCCCGCTTTTCCTGTTCAGCGCGGAACGATTGACCGCCAGCGCCGAGCAGTTTCTGCGGGGCTTTCCCGGTGACGTCAGCTATGCGGTCAAGGCCAATTCCACCCACGAGGTTCTGGCGGTCTTGTCTCGCTCAGGGATCGGCCGCTGGGATGTGGCTTCGATCGAAGAGATGGCGCTCGTGGCCGCCACCTGCCCCGGCGCTGTTTTCAATTATCACAATCCGGTCAAATCGCGCCACGAGATGGAGCTTGCATACGGAAAGTTCGGTTGCCGCCGTTTCGCCGTGGATTGCGGCGAGGAACTTCGCAAACTGTCGCAAATCGTCAGCTCTCCGGGCGAAGTCGAAATCGCCGTGCGTTTCGTATTGCCGCGCGAGCGCTCGTCGTCGGCTCATGACTTTTCCACGAAGTTTGGCGCACCTGAACATATCGGCGCTGCCTTGCTCCGGGAGGCGGAGACGCTGGGCTTCAAGACGCTTCTGACCTTTCATCCGGGTTCGCAGGCACGCGAGCCGCAAACCTACGCACGCCATATCGAGGCCGCCGCGCGGATCGCCGCGAGCGCTGGAATTGCGCTGCAAAAACTGAATGTCGGGGGCGGGTTTCCGGCACACTACCGCCTGAGTGACGCGCCGCCGCTGCAAACATATTTTTCGGCAATTTCGCAGGCAACCAGAAAGGCTTTTGGTGCTGGCCGTGAACCCCTGCTCGAATGCGAACCCGGCCGGGGCATTGTCGCCACCTCCATGTCGCTGCTCACGCGCGTCAAACTCGTATGCACCGATGGCGACGATATCTTCATCAATGATGGAGTCTATGGCGGGCTCATGGAATATATGCAGGTGCCGGAACTGGCCCCGCCCTTCCGCGTCATTCGCGACGGAAAAATTCTGGCCGGCGAAACCAAGGCCTGGAAAGTGTTCGGGCCCACCTGCGATCCCTTCGACGTTTTGCCTCACCGGCTGGACCTGCCCGCCAACTTGCGCGATGAGGACTTCATCGAATTCGGCACGCTAGGCGCCTATGGCCTGGCGACCTCAACCCGTTTCAACGGTTATGGCGCTCATGAAATCGTCCCGGTGGGACGTACCCTGACACTGTAACTGCCGATCCCTCAAACTTAGTTCAGGATGCCGTTCCTGACCGCGATCGCCACCGCCTGCGTTTTGGTATGTGCATGCAGCTTTGACATGGCATTGGCCGTGTACAGGCGAATGGCGCTTTCGCTGACCCCGAGAAGCGAGGCGGTTTCCCAGGCCGTCTTTCCTGAGGCGGCCCACAGCAGAACCTCGCGTTCGCGGGGGCTCAAATCATATTTGGAGCTGACCGGCGTTGCTTCGATAACAGCACGCATGCGCAGATGAAAATAATGCGCGAAGAGATGAAACACGCCGACCAGTTCACTTCTGAGGTTGCTCCAGTGACGGTCCTCGCACCCCATATTGACCGAGAACATGGCCTCTCCGGAAACCGGATCGCGGATGGGAAAGGCAATTCCATGTTTTCCCACGCCGTATCTCTCGGCATTTTCATGAATCGAGTTTACAGCCTTGTCCCCGGACCTGACCGCCCCCCAATCGAGGGGTTGAGAACCTGCAAGACAGATGCGGAAGATCGGATCACTTTGCGGCGTATGTTCGCTGAGATAGTTCGCGACGAAATCGCGCGGATAGGTGGATTGCCAGGAAACGCGGTCGGGAAGCTCGGCCGACTTGCCGAAAAACCAGTAAGACAGGTTGAGCACGTTGTATCTGTCGCAGGCGCGAGTAAGAAACGCCTGTGATTCCTGGGCGGTGCCGAAAGGCTCTGAGACTTCGTCGAAAATATCGAAATGCGGTTTCATCATTGCGTAAGTCCAAGCTGTGCGGACGCCGTCCTCACTGGAAGCTCTTCGGCAATGTTAGTCCCAAACGCAGAAAAAAAGGTAGCGTTTCCGCTACCTTATTAAATTTTGGCAGTGTTAGGTAACATCAGGCTGCTACGGCGGCTTCCGGCTCGCCGTTGTTCATCACCGGGCCGGAATCCTTGCCCTTCTCGGCAGGGTCGCGATCGACAAATTCGATAACGGCCATGGGCGCGTTGTCTCCGAAGCGGTATCCCGCTTTCATGATGCGCAGATAACCGCCGTGGCGCTCCTTGTAACGCCCCGCCAGCACGTCGAACAGTTTCTTCACCTGGGTCTCGTCACGAACTTGTGATATTGCCTGGCGGCGGGCATGCAGGCCGCCCTTCTTGGCAAGGCTGATGAGCTTCTCCACCACCGGGCGCAGATCCTTGGCCTTGGGCAGGGTCGTCACAATCTGCTCATGCTTGATGAGCGCCGCCGACATATTGGCAAACATCGATGTCCGGTGTGGCGCGGTGCGGTTGAACCGGCGGCCCTTGAAACCATGACGCATGACTAATCTCCCTCAACTCCAGGCGCCGGCTTCGGCGCCGCGATTCAATAATGGGTCTCGAACTTCTTGGCCAGTTCCTCGATGTTCTCGGGCGGCCAATTGGGAATTTCCATGCCGAGATGCAGCCCCATCGTGGCGAGAACTTCCTTGATCTCGTTCAGCGATTTCCGCCCGAAGTTGGGAGTGCGGAGCATTTCCGCTTCCGTTTTCTGGATCAAGTCGCCGATATAGACGATGTTGTCGTTCTTCAGGCAGTTGGCGGAGCGCACCGACAGTTCGAGCTCATCGACCTTCTTAAGCAGCGCCGCGTTGAATTCGAGTTCGGGCCGCGCTTCCTCGGCGATGATCTTGGAAGGCTCGGTGAAATTGATGAACACCGAAAGCTGATCCTGCAGGATGCGCGCGGCATAGGCCACCGCATCTTCCGGTGTCATCGATCCGTCGGTCTCGACGCTCATGATGAGCTTGTCGTAATCGAGAATCTGCCCTTCGCGGGTATTTTCGATCCGGTAGGACACGCGCTTCACCGGGCTAAAGATCGAATCGACCGGAATGAGTCCGATCGGCGCGTCCTCGGGCCGGTTGCGCTCGGAGGGCGCGTAGCCCTTGCCGCTGCTGACGGTGAATTCCATGCGCACTTCCGCGCCCTCGTCGAGAGTGCAGATGATGTGTTCGGGATTAAGGATATGGATATCGCCGGTCTGCTGGATATCGCCGGCGCGCACCACGCCCGGGCCTTCCTTTTTGAGCATCAGGCGCTTGGCACCCTCGCTCTGCATCGAAATGGCGATTTCCTTGATATTGAGAACAATGTCGGTCACGTCCTCGCGCACACCCGCGATCGAGGAGAACTCATGCAAAACGCCGTCGATCTGCACCGACGTGACGGCAGCTCCCTGGAGGGATGAGAGCAGAATGCGGCGAAGCGCATTGCCCAGCGTCGTTCCAAAACCCCGTTCAAGTGGTTCCGCCACCATGGTCGCCATGCGGCGGCGGTCGCGGCTCGACTGGATGTCAAGCTTGTTGGGGCGGATGAGTTCTTGCCAATTCTTCTGGTTCACATGCATCGCTTTTCTTTCCTGTCGAGTGATCGGGCAAATCCCGGGCCTGACAATTCCTGTTCACTGAGGCCTGCCTCGGCAGGCCCGGCGGCGCCTAGACCCGGCGGCGCTTGGGCGGGCGGCAGCCATTGTGCGGGATCGGCGTCACATCACGGATCGAGGTGACCTGAAGCCCGCAGGACTGGAGCGCGCGCAGAGCCGATTCGCGGCCCGAACCCGGACCCGATACTTCGACCTCGACGGTACGCATGCCGTGTTCCATGGCGGCCCGGCCGACCTGCTCGGCGGCCACCTGGGCGGCGTAGGGCGTGGATTTCCGCGAGCCCTTGAAGCCGAGCTTGCCGGACGACGCCCACACGATGGCATTGCCCTGGACATCGGTAATGGTGATCATGGTGTTGTTGAACGAGGCGTTGACGTGAACCACGCCGGACGAAATGTTCTTGCGCTCCTTGCGGCGCGGACGGGCTGCTTCCTTGGCCATGATTACTTCTTCCTGCCGGCGATGGCTTTGGCGGGACCTTTGCGGGTCCTGGCGTTTGTATGGGTGCGCTGGCCGCGGACGGGCAGACCCTTGCGATGGCGCAGACCGCGGTAACAACCAAGATCGACCAGGCGTTTGATGTTCATTGAAACTTCGCGGCGGAGATCGCCCTCGACAACATAGTCGCGGTCGATCACCTCGCGGATGGCCAGCACCTCGGCGTCGCTCAATTCGTTGACGCGCTTGGAGTGCGGAATCTTGACCTTGTCCATGATCTCGATCGCATTGACCGGGCCGATTCCATGAATATAGCGGAGCGCGATGACGGCGCGCTTGTTGGTTGGTATGTTGACACCTGCGATACGGGCCAAGTCGTTCTCCTAATCATTCCAAGGGCTTGTGCCCGGGGCTTTAAACTTTCATCAGTGCCGAAAGCGCCGCTTCAATGGCGCAAGGCCGCGCCTAGGGAAGTGCCCTTCCCGAAGCCAGCCTTTTTGTCGACCAGGATTGGCGCTTACTTAGGCTGGAATCACGCACGCGTCAACCTCTCGAAGTGCCAAAACAAGTCAGTCATGCGTTGCTCAGCACCTTCTCGATTGCGCGGGTGACTTCCGTGATCTCCGCCATGCCATCGACGATCTTCAAGCTGCCCCGCTTGCCATAGTAGGCGACCAGCGGAGCGGTCTGGCGGTTGTAGATGGCGAGGCGGTCACGCACGGTTTTTTCGGTATCATCGGCACGGCGTAGAAATTCCTTTGAACCGCAGACGTCGCAAACGCCTGCAACCTGCGGACGCTCGAATTTGTCGTGATATCCTTTGCCGCAGCGGGCGCAGGTGAAGCGCCCGGTGATGCGTTCCACGAGGGCATCGTCATTGACCTTCATCTCGATAACACGATCGAGTTTCATGCCCTTGGAGGCGAGCATCGCGTCCAGCGCCTCGGCCTGGGCGGTATTGCGCGGGAACCCGTCGAGGATAAAGCCCTTTTTCACATCCGCATCGCGCAGCCGGTCGGCGATAATCGAAACGACCACATCGTCGGAAACGAGTTCGCCCCGGTCCATCACGGCCTTTGCCTTGCGGCCGGTCTCCGTTCCCGCGGCGACGGCGGCGCGCAGCATGTCGCCCGTCGAAAGCTGCTTCAGCCCGTGCCGGTCCTCCAGCAGCTTGGCCTGGGTCCCCTTGCCGGCGCCGGGCGGACCCAGAAGTATCACATTCACCGCTTGCTGCCCCGCAGCTTCGATTTCTTGATCAGGCCTTCATATTGCTGGGCCAGCAGATGGCCTTGCAATTGCGCTACTGTATCCATGGTGACGCTGACCACGATGAGCAGCGATGTGCCGCCGAAATAGAA
>JANLYR010000167.1:0-3498 GCA_031365765.1 Hyphomicrobiales bacterium
GGCTCGGTATAGCCGTCCATCGCCTCGTTGATGTCGTGAAAGGTGAGCTTCAGATGGCGCTCTCTTTCCACCCCGGCAAAATTCCGGTGCGGTGTATCGGGTCCGAGCAGGCTCACCACATGGCGCACCCCGTGCCGGTCGACCAGCGGTTGAACCTGATTCAAAGGACAGACAATGATCATGCGAGCTCCCGGAAGCGCGAAAGATAAAGCGCCGAAGCCGCAATTGGCGCAAGCGGAGTGAGCGCAAACACTGCGCCCTCGATGCCGCGCGGCCGGCCGAAATAGCGCTCGCCCTCCGCCACGGTGAATCCGGCCAGTTGCGTCGCCTCGAGAAATGCCGCGATCCGGTCGGCCTTCTTGATTGCCGCCGTCAGGCCAGCGGTACTTTTGGCCGGCAGGCCGAAGCGCACATGGATCGCTCCCAGCAGCACCAGTTCGAACGCCTTGTAGTCCAGCCCGAGTGCCGCCTTGAACGGCGAGATCATGTCGCCGATCACATATTCGGGCGCATCGTGCAGCAGTGCGGCCAGCCGTGCCGCCTTGTCCAAAGCCGGATCGACGAGACCGGCGATCGCCTCCACCAGCACGCAATGCTGCGCCACCGAGAAGGCATGGTCGCCCTGCGTTTGCCCGTTCCACCGCGCCACGCGCGCCAGGCCGTGGGCGATATCCGCGATCTCGACATCAAGCGGCGAGGGATTGAGCAGATCGAGCCTGCGTCCCGACAGCATCCGCTGCCATGCGCGTGGCGGCTCAGGCCTGGCGCGCGGCATGCTTCACCGCCTCATGCCGGTGACAATCCACCAGATGATCGTTGACCAGTCCGCACGCCTGCATGAAGGCATAGACGATGGTCGGCCCGACGAACCGAAACCCGCGCTCCTTCAGATCCTTCGAGATCGTCACGGCGATGGGTGGAGCAGGGGGCACATCCTGCAGCGAACGATAGGCATTCTGGATCGGCGCGCCGCCGGCGAAGTCCCACAGATATTGGGAGAAATCGGGGATTGCCAGATAGGCCTGGGCATTGCCGACACTCGCCTCGATTTTTGCCCGGTTCCGCACGATGCCGGCATCCGCCATAAGCGCCGCCCGCTTCGTCGCATCGTAACGCGCCATCAGATGCGGATCGAAATTGTCGAAGGCGCGGCGGAAATTGTCGCGCTTGCGGAGGATGGTGATCCACGACAGCCCGGCCTGGAAGCCGTCCAGCAGCAGCTTCTCGAACAGTGCACGCGAATCATACTCCGGTACGCCCCATTCCTCATCGTGATAGGCAACATAGATCGGCGCCGCCCCCGCCCAGCCGCAGCGCCTGATGCCGTCGGCATGGAGCACGCTGCTCATGTCTTCACATCGTAACGGACCCAGCCGGGCTTTCGCACCACGACCGGCATTCCCGCCAGCATCAAAGGCTCCTTGGCCTCCGCCAGCCGGTCCAGCCGCAGCAGCGCCAGCGCATCGTTCCCCGCCGCACTCAGCAGCGTTCCGATGACTTTGCCGCCCGCCATGATCTCCGTTCCCTTGACCGGCGAATCGCCGTCGAACCGCACCGGCAGGATGCGGCTTCGCGCCGTGCCCCGATGCTCCATCCGCGACACGACTTCCTGTCCCACATAGCAGCCCTTGGCGAAACTCACGCCGCCAAGTTGGTCGAGATTGGCTTCATGCGGAAAGAAATTGCCCGTTCCCAGATCGGCATCGCTGTCAGCCAGCCCGAGCGCGATACGCGCCGCGTCATACCCTTGCGCCGGGGGCAGGTTGCTTTCGCCAGCGATCATCCGCCAGCCCATCTGCGCGCTGCGTGGATCGAGGTAGCGCAAAGCCTGTTTTGGTTCGTCCGGCGAAACCGCAACCTCCATGTCGCCCATGTCGATCAAGGCGATCCTGGCGCGAAGTTTGTAGAATCCCAGCCGCTTCACCAGCTCCGCCTTCTGCGAAGCTGCACAGTCGATGAAAAATCCCGTGCCGTCGTTCAGCACGAAAAACTCGAACAGCATCTTGCCCTGTGGCGACAGCAGCGCCGCGTAAGCCGCGTCCCCCGGTTGCAGCCGCGCGATGTCGGCGGTCACCAGATTGTGCAGGAAGTCCGCAGCATCCGGTCCGGCGATCTTGATTACCGCCCGTTCCGGCAATACACCTTGGGAAAATGCCGGCTCTTGCATCTGTTGCTTGGCTCCGCGCTCCCATTTACGTACAGCTGGGCCGACAATCAAGGAATCCGCGTGGTGTTCACCGCCGATCTCATTCTGAAAGGCGGCATCGTGGTCAACCACGATGGCGTGGGTGAACGCGATTTGGCCATCCGCGACGGCCGGATCGTGGGTCTCGGCACTTTTGCCCCAACGCAGGCGGGCGAGGTCATCGATTGCCGCGGCCTCCACATCCTCCCCGGCGTCATCGACAGCCAGGTGCATCTGCGTGAACCCGGAGCCATCCACAAGGAAGACCTCGAAACGGGCTCACGCGCCGCCGTCATGGGCGGCGTCACCTCGGTCTTCGAAATGCCCAACACCAATCCGCTCACCGTCACCGCCGAAGCGCTGGTGGACAAGGTCGATCGCGCCACTAACCGGATGTTCTGCGATTTCGCCTTTTACGTCGGCGGCACCCGCGACAATGTCGATCAGCTCCCCGCTCTCGAACGCCTGCCGGGTTCAGCCGGGATCAAGGTGTTCATGGGCTCCTCGACCGGCGATCTGCTGGTTGAGGACGACAGCGGCGTGGCCCGCATCCTGGCCAGGATCAGCCGCCGCGCCGCCTTTCACAGCGAGGACGAGTTCCGCCTCCGCGCCCGCCTCTCCCACCAACAGCCGGGCGATCCGTCATTCCACCCCGTCTGGCGCGATGCCGAGGCCGCCCGCCTGTCCACCGAACGTCTGATCCGCCTTGCCCGTGCCGCCGGAAAACGCATTCATGTGCTGCACGTATCGACTGCCGACGAACTGCCACTGCTCGCCGCCAACCGCGATCTAGTCAGTGTCGAGGCGACACCTCATCATCTTACCTTCTCCTCCAGCGACTACGCGCGCCTCGGCAGTCTCATCCAGATGAACCCGCCGATCCGCCACGTTTCGCATCGCGAAGCCCTATGGCACGCCGTAAAATCCGGCCTTATCGACGTTCTGGGCTCGGACCACGCGCCCCATACACGCGAGGAAAAAGCCAGACCGTATCCCAATTCGCCTTCCGGCATGCCGGGCTTGCAGACACTCGTCCCCGTCATGCTCGACCGCGTCTCAAGAGGCGATCTCACCATCGAGCGTTTTGTCGATCTCACCGCCCATGGTCCCCAGCGCATTTTCGGCATCGCCAACAAGGGCCGCATCGCCGAAGGCTACGACGCCGATCTCAACATCGTCGATCTGAAGCGCCGCGAAACGATCACCAACGCCTGGATCGAGAGCCGCTGCGGCTGGACGCCCTATGATGGACAAAGCGTCACCGGCTGGCCCGTCGGAACCCTGGTCCGGGGCCATCGCGCCATGTGGGAAGG
>JANLYR010000197.1:0-3774 GCA_031365765.1 Hyphomicrobiales bacterium
CAACTGCGATATTCAGTCCAAATGGGCACCTGGTCCTAACTGCGACGAACGATAACGTGGCGCAATTGTTAAAGACAGACGGGACCGAAGTTAAAGTTCTTGCGGGGCATCAGAATCGCATCAGCGCAGCCGCGTTTAGCCCGGATGGACTGCAGGTTGCTACCGGCTCACTGGACAGAACAGCGCGCATATGGTCCCTCAAGGATGGAAACGTAATTGCTACGCTCAAAGGCCATACTGATGCACTAACGGAGGTCGCGTTCAGCCAGGATGGTCAATCGCTCCTGACTGCCTCCCGCGATGGAACTGTGCGCATTTGGAACGTATCGGACGGTAAGCAAAAGGCCATCCTCCGAGGTCATCAGGGCGTCGTCGGTACCGCCCAGTTCAGTCCAAACGGCTTATACGTGGTGACGGCATCATCTCAAGATCGCACCGTACGGCTCTGGGCAACGCAGTCGGGCCGGCAGATTGAGGTCCTTGCTGGCCTGGAAGATAAAGCCAACCGGCCAGTAATTACGCGAGCTGCATTCAATTCCGATGGGACCGGGGTCGTCATCGTATCGGCCGAGGAAGGCGTTCGGATGGTGCGCACATTTCAAACACCCCAGCAACTCATCGACTATGCCAAGAGCATCGTCCCACGCGAACTGACGCCTTGCGAGCGTCGGCGCTTTTTCCTGCCATTTGAGGGTAACGTCGGAGAATGCCCTGGCTGAATATTGGACTTCGCATCGGACAGCCGACGTTGAATGTGCTCCCGTGCCATGCCCAGTCCTTGAGTCAACCCCGTAATGCTTAAGGGTTAGATGACTGGTCGGCAAGGCTGCCCCCTGTGAGGGTCAAGGACCACTTTGGGTCAATCTCGACGGTTTGGCAGAGGCCGCCGCAGGTCCGCTATTCACAGATTTGCGGGCAGATTGCTGGACCAGCCAGTCTGGCGCTCAGGGCCACCAGCAGACATGCCGATTTGGCGGTTTACTAGCCGCGGCGCTTCGATGGGTGTAGGATTCCCGGCATATTGCATGTTCCTGCAGGGGCACAATGATGAGTATCCCCGCGCTCGACCGAAAATTGCTGGCGATCCTGGCGGCCGATATGGTCGGCTACTCAAAGGCGATGGAGGCCGATGAAGCCGGCACCATCGCGCGACTGAAGGCAATCCGCGCCGAGCTGATTGATCCTGCCATCTCCCAGCGTCATGGCCGCGTCGTCAAGCTGATGGGCGATGGCGCGCTCGTCGCCTTCGAGAGCGTGGTCGACGCAGTCGCCTGCGCAGCGGAAATCCAAAGCGCGGCGGCCGCGCGCAATGAAGGTCTGCCAGAGCCTGAGCGCATCGTATTCCGCATCGGGATCAATTTGGGCGACGTGGCTCTGGTTGACGGCGATGTTTATGGCGATGGCGTGAATGTCGCCGCGCGGCTGGAGCAGTTGGCCGAGCCGGGCGGCGTGATGGTGTCGGGCACGGCCTACGATCATCTCCAGGGCAAGCTTGACTGGCCCCTCGATTTCGCTGGCGAGCAACAGGTCAAGAATATCAGCCGCCCCGTGCGGATGTACCGGCTGAGGCTCGATGGCAAGCGGGTGCGCTGGACCTTGCGCAAGGCGATGCCGCGCCGGACCAGGACGGCTGCGGCGGCCATCGTGGTGCTGGCTCTGGCGGGTGGTGGGACCTGGTGGTTCTTTCAGCCGGCGCCACTGGGGGCCAAGCCGTCGGTCGCGGTTCTGCCCTTCAATAATTATGGCGGCGACGAGGCCACCGGGCGTTTGGCCGATGGCTTGACTGAGGATATCATCACCGACCTTGCGCGGTTTCCCGAACTTGAGGTCGTGGCGCGGAATTCGACGGAAGTTTACAAAGGCAAGCCGGTGGATACCCGCCAGGTCGGAAGTGCGCTCCATGTCGGCTTCGTACTGGAAGGCTCTATCCAGCGGCAAAATGCGCGAGTGCGGATCACCGCGCAGTTGATCGATGCAAAAACCGGCAACCATCTTTGGTCGGATCGTTGGGATCGGCCCGCTGAGGACGTGTTCACCGTCCAGACCGAGATCGCAGATCAAGTCGCCAACCGTCTGGGTGGCGGCGTAGGGTTGATTCAGGCGGCGGGGCGGGCCGCGGCCAAACGTAAACGACCTGAAAACCTGAATGCCTATGACTACTATCTGCTCGGGACCGAGAAGATTGAAGAGCTCACCAAAGCGGATGAGGAGGAGGCCATCACGTTTCTCAACCGCGCCGTCGAGCTGGACCCGGGGCTGGCTCGCGCCTGGGTAGAACTTTATCATGCTCATGTTCTATTGGCTGTCTTTGGTGTCAATCCCGAGAGCAACTTCAAGGCGGCTGCCGATGTGGCCGAACGCGCGGTGCGGCTTGATCCGAGCGATGCTGAAGCACACGCGGTGTTTGGTATGAGCCTTAGTGACAAGGGCGACATCGCCCGTGCCAAGGCCGAGCTGGACACGGCGCTTCGTCTTGCTCCCGGTTCGTCCGAAATCTTAACCTTCTATACCGGCTACGCAGCACACTTCGGTGAACCTGAACGGGGCGCTCAGATGGTCGATCAAGTCATGCGGCTCGACCCGAACTACCCGATGTGGACGTCCAACTTCTTCGCCCCCGCCTATTTCATGGCCGGCCGGTATGAGGACGCGTTGAAGATGGTGGAGCGCCTGACACCTGACAACTACAGCAAGTGGATTTGGGTGGTGCGTAGCAGCACCCTTGCGGCTCTGGGTCGAATCGATGAGGCGAATGCTTCGGTGAGGGAAACTCTCAAGCGGCACCCGGACCTGACCGTCGAGAGCATGATCAATGAATCCGGCTTGACCACTAAAGAGCGCAGCCGGTTTATTGAAACAATGCCGCTCGCCGGCTTTCCGGCTTGCGCCAAGCCCGAGGCGCTGGCGAAACTCGCCAAACCTGTGCGACTGCCGGAATGCGAGGCGGGACAGGCGAAGCCTGTAAATTCGCCTGCAATAGTGACCCCCTGAGGGTGTCTTTCGCTTCCAATTCCGACCCCTTGGTTGATGACGTGGCAGTGTCCCTTTCCTTTGGCCTTGGATGGCCGGGAAGGGTTCGGGGGAATGATCGGCGTGGATGTGATTGGCCAGATACGACGCGCCTATTTCGAGCAGCGCCGGCCAATTTAGGAGATTGTGCGGCTGCTTTCGGTGTCACGCGCCACGGTGCGCAAGGTGATCCTCGGTCAGGAGACGGAGTTCAAGTATGAGCGTTCGGTGCAGCCTGCGCCGAAGCTGGGCGTATGGATCGAGGTTCTGAGCGGGATACTGGCAGCTGAAGCCAAGCTGCCCAGGCGCGAGCGCCGCTCGACACAGCGATTGTTCGAGGAACTGCGCGGACAAGGATATGACGGCGCCCACGACAGCGTGCACCGCCCTTTTTGAACGCTTATCGAACAAATTGTATAGCCCCGAGCGCGGAATTCCTTTCAATTTTGGATGGCGCGAAGACCTTTCATTCTACGATCAACCAGTACTAAATATCAGTTGGATATCAGATGAGCGAAAACCGAAACGGCGGTGTGCGAGCAGGTGCAGGTCGCCCTCCGGGGAGGCCGAACCGCGCAACCCTGAAGCAAAAATCCACAATCGAGGAGCTTGCGCGAGCCTATGGGCCAATAGCACTTAAATCGCTTGCCGACATCGCCGCCAACTCCGAAAGCCCGGCTGCGCGTGTCGCTGCAGCCAACGCGCTTCTCGATCGCGGCTACGGCAAGCCCGGACAGGCGGCGAACCCGAAACCCGAGCCCGGCG
>JANLYR010000205.1:0-2009 GCA_031365765.1 Hyphomicrobiales bacterium
TCCTCGCGCAAGCGGGGGCCTAGCTAACTATTGACAAAGCTGGATTCCCGTCTTCGCGGGAATGACGAGAATTAGGAAAGCAAATTCAATTGACCGCCCGATGCTTTAGTAAGTAAGCGGGGCCCCCGCCTGCGCGGGGGTGACGGCTTTGGGGGAGTTGGATTCCGTTTATTCGCTGACAGTCACCACATAGTTCAGCGGCATGCGGCCGCCGTCGACGTAGATCGTTTCTCCTGTCACGTAGCTTGCATCGTCGGAGGCGAGGAATGCCGCGATGGAGGCAACTTCCGAAGGCTCTCCAGGGCGGCCGAGCGGGGTTCGCGACATGACGCGCTTCACTGCGGCGGGATCGCCGACGACGCCCTTGTACATGTCGGTGTTGATCGAGCCCGGACCAATGGCATTGACGCGGATGCCGTGGGCGGCGAGTGAAATCGAGGTCGCGCGCGTGAGCTGCGAAACGCCGCCCTTCGACATGCAATAGGTGACGATGGTCGGGATCGCCAATGTGTCGTTGACGGATGACATGTTGATGATGGCGCCGGGCTTCCGGCCTGCCTGCGACTGGGCGATCATGCGGCGGGCGCAGGCCTGCAGCATGAGGAAGGAGCCCTTGAGATTGATGCCGATGACGCGGTCGAAGTCGGCCTCCGAAATCTCGAGGAAATCCTTGGCCATTGCGATTCCGGCGTTATTCACAAGAATATCGACTGCGCCGAATTTCCGAATTGTTGATTCGACAAGGCCAATCACGTCCGCCTGTTTCGAAACGTCGCAATGGATGTAGGTGGCGCCAATGGTTTCGGCGGCGGCGTTGCCTGCCTCGTCCTCGATGTCCGACATGATCACCGTCGCGCCTTCGGCGGCATAGCGCGTGGCAATGGCAAAACCGATGCCGCGCGCGGCCCCGGTGATGATGGCGATACGGTCTTTCAGTCTCACGGGGTCTGTCTCCTGCACTTTGAATGCGCGAGTGATAGCGGCTCGGCGCCGGAGATCAAAGCCTCGGGTTCAACGCATTCCACCATTGTCCGGATCGATGACGATCGAGGCCAGCGTAACATGGCGCGGGCGCGAGATTGCAAAGAGTGCCGACTCGACGATATCGCGGTTGGTGGCATAGGAGGTGAGCGGCGGCGTGGCGTTCCACTCGGCCTCGTTCAGGGGCGAAATGTCCTTGAGGTTCGACGGATAGATGGCGCTGACGCGAACAGGTCGGCCACGAAGTTCCTGGCGCAGGCCATCGTTCATGCCGGACTGGCCGTGCTTTGCCGCATAATAGGCAACGGACGCGCCGAGCAGCGGCGTGTTGGCGATGCCCGATATGGAAATGATGTTCATGATGTCGCCAGCGCCGGATTTTTCCAGCAGCGGAATGAGGCCGCGGGTGAACAGGTAGGTACCGGTTACGATGCCGGTGACGACCTGGCTGATGGCATAGGCGTCGTGCTCGTCCATCCTGCCGGGCAGCCACTGCGCGGCGTTGTTGATCAGGATGTCGAGCGGCTTTCCGGCTTCACGCTGGGTTTTGGCGAAGGCGGTGACGGCACCAGTGTCCGCCATGTCCAGCGTGTGGGTTTCGGGGCGTTTGCCGATGCGGAGGCGGATCGATTCTGCAAGGGAGGAAAGGGTTTCGTTGCTGCGGCCGGTCATGACGACTTCGGCACCCTGATCGGCCAGCACCACCGCAAAGGCGGCACCGAGGCCACGGCCCGCGCCCGTCACGATAACGCGTTTTCCTGCAAAGCTCATGTCGTCCCCCTCAGTAGGTGTCGGCCGCGTTCACCGATCTTGCATAGAACGCGATGATGAGTGCCGCAATGACCGTGAGGAAGAGGGCTGTTGGAAGGCTCGTCACTTGCGCGGCAAATCCGATCAGCGGGGGGCCTGCCAGGAAACCCGTGTAGCCCAGCGTCGTCACTGCCGCGATGCCGCGGCCGGGCGCATCCGGCTCCAGCCTGCCGCCACCCGCAAACAGCACCGGCGCGATGTTGCCGAGGCCGAGGCCC
>JANLYR010000219.1:0-20229 GCA_031365765.1 Hyphomicrobiales bacterium
AGATAGACTTCAGCCACCATGGTGCCATAACCCACATTGGACCGGTCTTTGTATTCGCGGAAGATGAAGCTGGACACCGTGTCGGTGGCGCCGCCGGGCCCGCCCGAGGTGGTGTTGATGACAATATCCGCCAGCTTGAGCTGAAAAATTATGCGCAGGATCACCGTGGTAATGCTCACCGGCAACATCAGCGGAAAGCTGATTTCCCAAAAATTTTGCCAGCCACTGGCACCATCAACCTTTGCCGCTTCCTGCACTTCTTTGGACAAGGCCTGCAACCCCGCCAGCAGCAGGATCATCATGAAGGGGATCCACACCCAGGCGTCCATGGCGGCGATGGTCACCTTGGCAAGCCAGGGCGAGGTGAAGAGGGATGGATTTTCCCAGCCGAGATTGCGCAGGAGACGCGTGACCGGGCCGAAGCGGTATTCCATCATCGACTTGCCGATCATCCAGCTTACCGCCACCGGCGACAGCATGAAGGGCAGCAGGAAGGCGACGCGGAAAAATTTCTGTCCCCGGATATCGGCGTTGAGGAGAAGCGCCAGGCCAAAGGCGATGGCGTACTGTACCAGCACGCTCAACACATAGAATACCATGTTGGCGAGGGCATTCCAGAAATAGGGATCGTTGACGAGCTGGTAGAAATTGGCGAGGCCATTGAAGGTGCGGCCCGTGGCGGAGGAAAGATTCCAATCGGTGAAGGCGATGTAGAGGCCGAAGAACGTGGGAAAGATGACGAGGGCCAGGGTAAAGAGGATCGCCGGCACGACGAAAAGTGCCCGCCAGCCGGGCTCGCCCCAGCGCAGGACATTGCCGGCGCACAGTGCCGCGCCCCACAAAGCGGCGGCGATGAGGATGGGAAGCCAGGTCGCAAAACCGAAGGACAGAAGGCCCGCGGCATAGAGCACCTGCATGGCGGCCAGCAGTGCCAGGACGATGGTGGCGCCCCGGACAAGCCAGGTGCCCAGGACGACGCGCTCGCCGGAGACGGCGGCGGCCACCACATCACGGCCGGGCGTGAATTCGGTTGCGGTCATGGTCGTTGCGCGAACGTTTGCCTGATGCGTGAACCGCCGGAGAAAAGCTTCCTCTCCTCCGGCGGCGCAAGCCGGGCTTAGGTGCCCAGCGATGCCTTGTAGAGCTTGATCTGGTTGTCGCGTCCAAGCTGGTCGGTAATCTTCTCCCAGGCCGCGGCGATCGCGTCGGCCCCGGCTTGCGCCGTCATCTGGCCGGCATAGATTTTGGCCAGTTCATCCTCCGCCACCGAGTAGTATTGGAAGATGCCCGGAATGCGCGGCTCGATCGCCGCGTTCGGATGGTTGTAGGAGTTGGCCTCGGAGTCGAGATAGCTCTTGATGAAGGCTTCGTCGTAGCCCGCCGCGACCCATTCGGGTACGTCGAAGTGGCTCTGGCGGTAGGGCTGGAAGCCCGACGGATAGGCCGCCATCCACAACGAGATATCCTTGCCGCCGAGATGGGCGGCGAGCGACCACGCCGCTTTCTGCTTCACCGGATCGGCATCGACGCGGGCCATGACATAGATGCCCCAGCCGATATAGGCCATGTTCGGCGCGTAGTTCGGGCCCGAGGCGAGCTTCTCCCAGGCGCTCGTCTTGGAATTATAGACATCGTCCGAACCGGGAAGGATATCGAACGCGGTTTTGCCCTGGATGACGGAGCTATCATTGGTGTTGACGTTCGACCCGATGTCGCCCCACCACGACAGCATCGTGCCGGTGCCGGCAAGGAACTGCTGGAAGCCCGTGGTGCCCGGATCGGCGTTGAGCTGATCGGCGGGCTCGGAGGGAAGCGAATCGAGCACGTCCTGGATGGCGCGCACCCAGGCCGGATTGTTGACGCGCGGCTTCATCGTGTCGGCGTCGAAGAGGAAGGCCTTGTCGTCCGGGTGCTTGGCATAGGCCGTGGCGCGCGATCCCAGGAAGTAGAAGGCGAAACCGCCCCAGCCTTTGCAGGGATCGAGATAGCCATAAAGATCCTGGCCATCGAGCTTCTTGCCTTTCAGGAACTTGGTCGCGGCGTTGACCTGCTGCCAGGTCTTGGGAACGCCCCATTCGCCGGCGCCTCCGGCCTTCTTCCATTCCTCCGCTAAGCCCTTGTCGGCGAACACGTCGGACCGGTAGTTGAAATTATGGCAGTCGCCGTCGCAGGAAATGCGATAGGTTTTGCCGTCCCAGGTGCCGACCGGGGCTTTGAGATAGGCCACATAGTCGTCCATATCGATCTGGGTCTTGACCCAGTCCGGTACTTCCGAGGCGAGTCCCTTGCCGCAGACATCGCCCTCGAAGGGCGCGCCCATTTCGATCACATCGAAATCGACGGTGCCGGTGGCGATCGCCTGCTGGAGGCGCGCGTTGTAATCGGCCTGGGCCAGATCGATCCAGTTGATCTTGGCACCGGTATAATCCGACCAGGCCTTGGAGAGGCCGCGGAACAACACGTTGTGGACGTTCTGGTTGTTGAGCCCCATGAAGGATAGCTCGACGCCGGCAAACTCGCCCTGCTTGATGCCCGCCTTGGTGGGTTCAAGGCACATCTCGCCCACCTTCTGCCAGTCGGCATCGGTCGGCTGCCCCTTGCCCACGCCGGGAATCTGCAGGATGGCGGTGCGCAGTTCCGAGGCGGCCTCCGCCAAGCGGGGACTGAGCCCTAAGCCCCAGGCGGCCGCCATGGCGGCGCTTGCCTTGAGCGCCGTCCTGCGGCTCATCATTCCATAGACATCAGTTCTCATCGTGTTTCCTCCGTTCAAACGCTAGCAATCGCGATCTCAAGGGTCGCGGTTTTCGACTAGGACTTCACTAGGGCGCAGCCGCCGTATCATGTCAACGCGCTAAACTGCACAAATGGGGTGAAAACTTCACAAGAACCTCTCCCCGGTCTTCTCATCGAAAAGGTGGACGAGGGCGGGCGGCAAATGGAAGCGAGCCGTTTCGCCCGGTTCGAGGGCGAGGCGCTGGTGAAATACGCCGACGACGCGCTGACCGCCGAGCGTGGCGAAAAGATGCGTTTCGGAGCCGAGCGGCTCGACAACTGCAATCACCGCGGGAACACCCTGTTCCCCAAGCTCGATGTGTTCGGGGCGGACGCCGAGCAAAGCGGGGCGGCCGGCAAATTGCGCGTATCTGGGCAGGAGCGGGATCGTTTGGCCATCGGGGAGAATAAAGCACGCCTCGGGCTGGGCACCGATGGTGCCTTTCAACAGGTTCATCGAGGGCGAGCCGATGAATGCCGCGACGAACACATTTCTTGGATTGTCGTAGAGGTCGAGCGGTGAGCCCGCCTGTTCGATGCGGCCGTTGTTCATGACCACGATCTTGTCCGCCATGGTCATCGCCTCGACCTGGTCATGGGTCACATAGACGGTGGTGGTGCGCAGCCGCTGGTGCAGTTCCTTGATCTCGGCCCGCATCTGGACGCGCAGTTTGGCATCGAGATTGGAGAGGGGTTCGTCGAAGAGGAACACCGCCGGATCGCGGACGATCGCCCGGCCCATGGCCACGCGCTGGCGCTGGCCGCCCGACAGCTGGCGCGGATAGCGCTCCAGCAAGGGTTTGAGACCGAGGATTTCCGCCGCGCGGGCGACGCGCGCCTGCACCTCCGTTTCGGGAAGGCGCCGGAGCCTGAGCGCGAAGGCCAGGTTGCCCTCCACGGTCTTGTGCGGATAGAGCGCGTAGGACTGGAACACCATGGCGATGTCACGATCCTTGGGCGTCAATGCGGTGACGACCCGGTCGCCGATCCGGATGTCGCCGCCGGTCAGCGTTTCAAGGCCCGCTATAATTCGCAAGAGCGTGGACTTGCCACAGCCAGAGGGGCCGACCAGGGCGATGAACTCGCCATCCGCGACCTTGATGGTAATGTCGTTGATGACTTCCACTTGGCCATAGCTTTTGCGGACATTCAGAATATCGACCGAAGCCATCAAGCCCCTCGTTCAGCCACAACCGTCAGAGCCCGTACATTCGAGGCTTTGCCGCTGTCAAGCAACAATGAACTTTACGATGGCCGGTCCATCATGCGCCGCGCCGAAACATGGCAGGATTGCGCGGGCGCTGCTTGAACGAACCATCTCCGCAGTGGTACGCAACACCAATGTCAATGGCGCGAGGTTGGGGCGGGAACATGGTTGAACCGGCAATTCCACGGATCGATATTTCCCCGCTCTTTGGAAACGACGGCGAGAAGCGCAGGGCGGTGGATGACGCCATCCGTGACGCAGCCGCAACGGCGGGTTTTCTGGTAATCACCGGCCTGCCGGAATGGGCGAGCCTCACGCCCGATAAACGCAAATTCCTGCTCAAGCTGTTCACCCTGCCTGAAGACGAAATCCGCAAGCTTTGGCTGTGGAATTTCGATCACAACCAGAAAAATATCTATCGTGGCTGGTTTCCTCTGCAGAATGGTTTTCCGACCTACAAACAAGGGATCGACATTGGACCTGACATTGTCCATGGCGGGGCTGACCTCGTCGCAGACGATCCGTTGCTGAGCGGGACGCCGTTCCCTCCGGAAGCGATCCTCCCCGGCTGGCGGGCGGCTGTGCGTGATTATTATATCGCGATGACCCAGGTTTCCGCCGCCCTGATGCGTTCCATCGCACGCGGGCTCGACCTTGATGAAGCGACATTCGACGCGGCCTTCAAGGGCGGCATTTCCACCCTGCGCTTCATCCACTACCCGGTGCGGCCCGAGCAATCCTTCGCTGGTGCGGTTCCGGAAGACATGTGGACCACCCACCAGGGTGAACGCCGCTATCTCACGGGACGGCCCCATGCGGATACAGGTTTCATCACCGTGCTGGCACAGGATGGCGTCAGTGGTCTGCAGGCAAAACACCGCGACGGGAGCTGGCTCGACATTCCTCCGGTCGAAGGCGCGCTGGCCATCAATTTCGGCAAGGTGCTGGAGCGCTGGACCGGGGGCCGCGTGCGCGCCACCATCCATCGCGTCCTTGGTTCGGCCAGGGAGCGCTATTCCATTCCGTTTTTCTATGAGCCCCGCCCCGACGCGGTGATCCGCCCCCTGCCCCTGCCCGGCATCGAAGCCTTCGAGCCTTTCCATTACGGCGACCATCTGTGGGAAACGATCACGAAATTCAACGTGGAATTCCGTGGCATCGGACATCTGCGCGCACCCTCCGGCCCACCGCGCGTTTCCGGGTGAGTATTTCCTCTCGCCGCCCTCAAGACTCTGTTATCTGATCGTCATGGGGCCGGATCACAGCAGCGGGCGCAATGACAGGTTACGCGGCATTTTGCTGCTCGTCGCCGCTGTATCGCTTTTCGGCGTCGTCGATGGCTTGAGCAAGATGCTGGTCGACACGCAGTCGTTGGGTCAGATCATTTTCGCCCGCTATGCGCTGGCGCTGCCGGTGCTTCTGCTGGTGACGAAACCCGCCGAGTGGAGCGGCTTATACCGTACGCGGAATATCGGCTGGCAGATACTGCGGGGCCTGACGCCCCTGATCGTCGGCGGCGTGATGGTGGTGGCGGTCGAATATCTGCCGCTGGCCGATGCGACGGTCATCCTGTTCGCAGGGCCGTTCATCGTGGTCGCGCTTTCCGGCTATCTTCTGGGCGAGCGCGTCAAGTTTTCAAGCTGGATCGCGGTTGGCATCGGATTTCTGGCGGTGCTGATCGTGGCGCGTCCCGGGTTCACTGACTTGTCGCGCTACGCCGTCTTTCCTTTGATCGGCGCGGTGTTCTATGCGGTGTTGCAATTGCTGACACGTTATCTGGCCGAAGCCGGGGAACAACCGCAGACGACGCTGGCCTGGACCTTGACGGTGGGGCTGGTAGCCGCGACGCCGCTGGCCATCATGAACTGGTCACCGCTCACTCCATGGGCGTGGCTGCTGTCGATCGCACTCGGGGTATGTTTCGGCATGGCGCAGCTTATGCTGGTGCGCGCCTATCTGCACACGCCCGCCAATGTTCTTGCGCCCTTCAGCTATGCCCAGATCGTGGCGGCCACCATCTTCGGGATGATCGCGTTCGCCGCGGTACCGGATGGCTGGACAATGCTGGGCATCGCTCTCATCATCGGCGCTGGTGTTTATGTGGTGCACAACGCCAGTGCGGCCGAAGCCCGTATCCGCCGGGTTGAAATCAAGGAACCTTGAAGCGGACGCCACGTCCTCCACCCAAGCTCGCCCCGCCATCGCCGATCAGGTCCACACCGGCGCGGTCGAGCGCCTCCAGAACCTTCATCAGCGAAGCCACGACGCCCCGCACATTGTTGGAACTGGCCTCCATGCGCTGGATGGTCGGCAGCGATACGCCGGCCAGATCGGCCAGGGTCTGCTGGTCGATGCCGAGAAGCGCGCGGGAGGCCCGCAGTTGCGCCGCCGTAATCATGAGGATGCTGCCTGTGCAAAATCGGGGTTATAATATTAAAGGCCAATACTCATGTCTATTGCGTAATCCCTGATGTCCGAGACTCCAGCGCTTGCCATTTCGCATCGTTTGTCACTAGTCTTGGAAAAAGCGGGAGGATCGAATGGGTGACATGACGGCGGCTTGCCTTGCAGGCGACGAGGCGAGGTTCAAGAGTTTCTTTCCGGCGGGCGCCTCGCTCACCAAACTGGCCACCGGCTTCAAATGGGCCGAGGGGCCAGTGTGGTTCGGCGAACTCAACGAATTGCGGTTTTCCGATATTCCCAACAACCGGATGATGCGTTGGTCGCCGGTCGGCGGCCTCTCGACCTTCCGGCAGCCCTCGCAGCGGACCAACGGGCATACCCGCGACCTTAACGGCAACATGATCTCCTGCGAACATGGCGGGCGCTGCGTCAGCCGCACCACTCTCGATGGCCGCTACGAGATGATCGTGGCGCACTGGAAAGGCAAGCGCTTCAATTCGCCCAACGACGTGGTGGTCAAATCGGACGGCACTCTCTGGTTCACCGATCCGCCCTACGGCATCATCAGCGACTACGAAGGCATCAAGGCCGAGAGCGAGATTGGCAAGAACCAGGTCTATCGCTTCGAT
This sequence comes from Hyphomicrobiales bacterium, assembly GCA_031365765.1. Taxonomy (GTDB): domain Bacteria; phylum Pseudomonadota; class Alphaproteobacteria; order Rhizobiales; family Aestuariivirgaceae; genus Aestuariivirga. The sequence goes on from JANLYR010000219.1 coordinate 7,012, forward strand.
CCGACAACGGGCGAAGCGATGGTTGTGGCCGACGATTTCGACCGGCCGAACGGATTGGCGTTCTCCCCTGACGAAAGCGAAATCTATATCGCCGATTCGGGCCACGCCCGGGGCGAAGGCATTTTCGACGACCATTATCCCCGGCATGTGCGGGCGTTGAAGGTCGTCGATGGCAAGAAACTGGGCAAGAGCCGCGTGCTGGCCGAAATCAAGCCCAAGGTGCCGGACGGACTTCGCGTCGATACCGAGGGCATGATCTGGATTTCAGCGGGCGACGGCATTCATTGCTACACGCCATCCGGTGACCGGTTGGGCCGCGTCCTCGTGCCCGAAACCTGCGCCAATCTGACCTTTGGCGGCTATGGACATTCGCGCATGTTCATCTGCGGCGATACATCGCTCTATGCGATCGAAACGGCAAGGGTGGGCGCGCAGCGGCCGTAGATGCCCCCTCTTTCATCATGACCGTGCTCGCCACAGTCAACTTCTTTATGCGCTTGCAAAGAGGATGACCGGATCGGGTGCGGGCGTGATGAGAATTGAAAGAACTTTTTCATGCACTCCTCGCTCGACTATCTGCGCGACCTCATCGCCTATCCGACGGTCAGCCGCGACGGCAATCTCGATCTGATCGCCTATGTCGAGAAGGTGCTGGCAGGACTCGGGATCGCCTCCAGGCTGGTTCACAGCGCCGACGGCGCCAAGGCCAATCTGTGGGCGGTGATCGGACCCGGCGACCGTCCATCCGTGGTGTTGTCGGGTCATACCGATGTCGTGCCCGTCGAAGGCCAGGCGTGGACGTCCGATCCATTCCAACTGACGGCGCGGGGCGGCAATCTGTACGGCCGCGGTAGCGCCGATATGAAGGGCTTCATCGCCTGCTGCCTCACCATGGCCCAAACGGCCGCCACAGCCCAATTGCTAACGCCAATCGGGCTGGCTTTTTCCTATGACGAGGAGATCGGCTGCGTCGGCGTCCGGCGGCTGCTCGACATGCTTAAGGACCTGCCCGTGCGGCCGCGCCTGTGCATCGTGGGGGAACCCACGCTGATGCAGGTAGTGACGGCGCACAAGGGCAAGCTCGGCTTCCGGGTCACCGCGCACGGGCTTGAGGCCCATTCGAGTCTGGCACCCATGGGCGTCAACGCCATCTACATGGCGGCTGACCTCATCGGCGAAATTCGCGGGCTGCAGAAAACCATTGCCGAAACGGGGGTGCGCGACGGCGACTATGACGTGGCCTATACGACGCTGCATGTGGGCAAGATCGCGGGTGGGGAGGTGATGAACATCGTGCCCAACCGCGCCAGCTTCGATTTCGAAATCCGCTATCTGCCGCAGGACAATGCCCCGGCGATTGTGGCGCGCATCCAGACCCTGGCCGAACAAATCGCCGCCACATATCGAAGTGTATTTCCGGCCGCGCGGTTCGAATTCGTTGAACTGCAAAACTATCCGGCGCTCGACACGCCCGTCGACAGCGACGCCGTGCGCTTCGTCCACGCGCTCACCGGTGGCAACTCGACCGGCAAGATCACCTTCGGCACCGAAGGCGGCCTGTTCCAGCTGGAACTCGGCATCCCCGCCGTGGTGTGCGGACCGGACAGCATCGCGGTCGCCCACAAGCCCGACGAATATGTAAGCGAGGCGCAGCTGGCGGCGTGTGACCGGATGCTGGCACGGCTGGTGGAGAAGTTGAGCGAGTAGCGAATGGCGAATGGCGAATAGGGTAGAATTCTTGCTATTCGCTATTCGCTATTCGCCTCTTGCACATCCCCCGGCACCCCATATCTCGGCGCATTGGTCGGATCGATCGCCCGCTGCAAGTACGCTCCCATCTGCGGCTCGTAGATTTCCCACAGTTTCCTCAGTACACGGACGGGGTTTTTGTCGTCCCAGTCGACGCGGAGGTTGACCAGGGGAAAGCGTTGTTCGTGGTGGACGATCAGTGCGGCGGAATGGACCGGCCCTTCTTCGCCGCCCGCTTCCAGCCCCGCTTCGAGCGCGCGCAACAGTCGTTCCGCCAGATGTTCGTTCGCATGAAGCGCGAAGGCATTCGTCATCGCCTGTGGCAGAGCCGACGTTTTCAGGAGATTGCCGGCCGCCACGCAGTCCGTCTGTTCCGACACGCCGTGCGTGCCGAGAATATGCCTGCCCGACCACGATGCGCTGGTGCCGTTCCGGTCCACCGCCGTGAGCTGGCGATATTCGATGTGCGGGCGGCCGCGAATTATCGAATCAATTGAATCCCTTGCGCTCAGGCCTTGCGACATCAGATCAAGTAGCTTCGGTCCCAGATTGGGATCGGTGACATTCTGCGTCGATACCGCGCCGACCCCGGCTCTTGCGTGCGGACAGCGGGCGCCCACGGCGATGGACGACGTGGTGATGGCGACGCCGAAAGCTCCGGTTCTCGCACAACGGCCGGCGATCGAGAAGGTCATGGCATCACTCCGGGATGACAGCGGTGACTTCGATTTCGACCAGCCATTCGGGCCGGGCGAGCGCCGTGATCACAAGACCGGTCGAACATGGAAACACACCCTTCAGCCATCGGCCCATCTCGCGATAAACGGCTTCGCGATAGCGGATGTCGGTGAGATAGACGACGACGCGGCAGATGTGATCCATGTGGCCGCCCGCCTCCTCGATCAGGAGCTTGATGTTGGCCATGGCCTTCGCCGTCTGCGCCGCGGCGTCGCCCACATGCAGCGAAACTCTTGACTCAAGGTCCTGAGAAACCTGGCCGCGCACGAAAACCAGGGTGCCCTTCGCCACCACCGCCTGGCACAGATCGTTGTCGAGCTTCTGCTCGGGATAGGTGTCCTTTGTATTGAAAGGCCGGATACGTTGGTGCGCGGTCATTGTACGATTTCGTCACCCCAGCGCATGCTGGGGTCCAGCTTCGAGGGACACGAGCGTAGCTTGTGCGTCGATCAGATCGTGCAAGTCACGCCAGTCTGGGTTCATCAATTCTGTGGTCTTGATCTTCCAAGCGCGGTTCCATGCCTTGAACTGCTTTTCGCGCCGGATTGCCTCGGGCATGAAGTGGTGGTGTTCGTACCAAACAAGGGTCTTCACTCCATATTCTGCGGTGAACCCCTTGAAGGTTTCGTTCTTGTGATCGCATACGCGATTCCACAGAGCGCTCGTGACTCCGGCATAGATCGTTCCGCGATAGCGGTTGGCCATTATGTAGACGGCGGGGTGCTTTTCATCTCGCATTTTGGGATCATAGTCCCGGTTATTGTTGAGGCAAGGTCCAAAGCTGGATGCCAGCATACGCTGGCATGACGTATGTTGGGAGCGACCTCCTGCGGCATCACTCCGCCGCCAGTTTCTTCGCGCCCCAGATCCGGTCCGACATGCCGCCCGCCTTCTGCGCGAATTTGAGCGTGCTGTCCCAGTCGAAGGTCCGGTACACCGCCGCCGATTGGGCGAAGGGCGGCGACTGGGCGAAGAGCTGGAAGGTGAGCCTATGCCCGGCATAATCGGAGTTGAGCAGGTCGCGGGCCAGCGCCAGCAGTTTCCGCCTGTCGCCCGCCTGCCATTCGTCGTTGACCGAATAATATTTGTCCATCCACTTCGCGGTTTCGGGATGCTCGAAGGTCGCTGCATCGGGCGTCACGCAGATCTGTCCGCCGCAGAGCTCGCGCGCCAGATGCATCATCTTCGGCAGGTTGTTCAAGGCATGGCAGCGCCCCGTCATCAGCAGCGACTGGTTGGGCATCAGCAATCCGTTGGGGCTTTTCTCGCCCAGCGCCACGGCGGCAGTCAGGTGGGCGTTTATCCCCTCGCGCCAGACGGCGAGTTCCGAAAGCTTTTCCTGCACGGCCTGCTGTTTGTCGAGGCCGGTCTGGCGGGCGTTCCACAGGGCCGCCCCAATGATGAGATCGGCATAGGAGAGGGTGCGCTGCACGAAGGGAAAGGCCGAATAGCGGTGCAGCGTCTGGCGGATATAGGCTGCGGCGCGCGTGTGCTGGTAGAACAGTACGTCCTCCCAGGGGATCAGCACATTGTCGAGAATGACGATGGTGTCCACCTCATCGAATTTGTTGGACAGCGGATAGTCGCGCTCGGGGGCCCGCCCGGCGAAACCTGTCCGGCAGATATGTTTCACGCCGGGCGCATTCATCTTCACGATGCAGCCCAGCGCGTATTCCGACAGCTTGGCGTCGCCCCAGTTGGCGATCGTCGGCTTGAGAAAGGCCTGGTTGGCATAGGCTGCGGCGGTTTCGTATTTGGCGCCGCGGATGACGATGCCGGCGTCGGTTTCCTTCACCACATGGACCAGCATATCGGGGTCCTGGTCCTGCGGACGCTTGGAGCGGTCGCCCTTGGGATCGGTGTTGGCGGAGACGTGAAAGGGATCGTTCTTCACCGCGTCCTGGATATGGCGCTCGATATTGGCGGCGAAGCGCGGATCGATCTCGTTCAGAATATCCTTGCCGTCCCACAGCGACCACATCTCGCCCACGGTCTCGTCGCCCACGCGCGTGACGACGCCGCCCACTTCATGCATCACCGTGTCGACGGCGCGGCGCTTGTCGGTCCAGTCCCGGGGTTCGCGCGGCAGCCGGTTGCCGATGGCGAAGCGCTCAGCCCCCTCCGCATGCGTCATCACGCCCTGCGTCGCCGGTTCGTGCTGCATGTCGTAGATGCGGGCGCGGATATCGACCAGCGGCTTGAACATCGGGTGGCGCGTCACGTCGCGGACGCGCTCGCCATTGATCCACACCTCGCGGCCGTCGCGAATCGAATCCCGATACTGTTCGCCGGTCCTGATCATGCTTTCTCCCTCATGTCAGCGGCCAGCAAACCGCCCTCGCGGCGCGCCGTCAAGCCGACCCACTATCTTGTTCTTTGACAAAGGCGCGGCGCATGGGCTCTATGTTTTCAACCCCTCATTTTCCAGGCGTCATAGCACATGCAGAGCCCGAAACCGAAAGCCGTTCATCTCAAGGATTATACGCCCGTCACCTATCTGATCGACGCGGTCAGTCTCGATATCCAGCTTGATCCGGAGGCGACGCGGGTGGCGTCCCGCCTGTCGTTGCGGTCAAACCCGGACCGGGTGGCGCGGAACGAGCCGCTGGTCCTTGACGGCGAGAAACTTACTCTCATCTCGATTGCCCTCGACGGGCGGAACCTTACGGCGGACGACTATCAGATCACGGACAATTCTCTCACCATCCACAAAGTACCGCAGGCGCCCTTCACGCTCGATATCGTGACGGCGTGCGGCCCCAAGGCCAACACGGCGCTCACCGGCCTCTATATGTCGAACGGCATTTATTGCACCCAATGCGAAGCGCAAGGGTTTCGCCGCATCACCTATTTCCACGACCGACCGGACGTGATGGCGCGCTTCACCGTCAGGATCGAGGCTCCGCGCGCGCAATGCCCCGTGCTGCTCTCCAACGGTAATCCGGGCGGGGCGGGCGATCTGGGAGATGGCCGTCACTTCGCCCAGTGGATCGATCCCTTTCCCAAGCCCGCTTACCTGTTCGCGCTGGTCGCCGGCGATCTGGCCTCCGTCCACGATACGTTCAAAACCATGTCGGGCCGCGATGTGGCGCTGGGCATCTATGTCGAGAAAGGCAAGGAGGATCGTTGCCAGTGGGCGATGGAATCGCTCAAGGCCTCGATGCTCTGGGACGAGAAGGCCTTCGGCCGCGAATACGATCTCGACTGCTTCAACATCGTGGCGGTTTCGGATTTCAACATGGGGGCGATGGAGAACAAGGGGCTCAACATCTTCAACGACAAATATATCCTCGCGCTGCCCGAGACCGCCAACGATACCGATTATGTCAATATCGAAGCGATCATCGCGCATGAGTATTTCCACAACTGGACGGGCAACCGCATCACCTGCCGCGACTGGTTCCAGCTTTGCCTCAAGGAAGGCTTGACCGTCTTCCGCGATCAGGAATTCACCTCCGACCTGCGCTCGCGCGCGGTAAAGCGCATCGCCGACGTCAAGACACTCCGCGCCCGGCAGTTTCCCGAGGACGGCGGGCCGCTGGCCCATCCGGTCCGGCCCTCGTCCTATATCGAGATCAACAATTTCTATACGCCGACGGTTTACGAAAAAGGCGCCGAACTGTGCCGCATGATGCAGACGCTGATCGGCGCTGCTGCGTTTCGCAAAGCCATGGACTTCTATTTTGAACGCCACGACGGCGAGGCCGCGACTGTCGAGGATTTCGTCACCTGCATGGCGGATGCCTCGGGCCGCGACATGGCGCCGTTCTTCCGCTGGTACGAGCAGGCCGGCACGCCACAGGTCATCGCCGAATGCCACTATGACGCGGGCCGCAAGACCTTCGACCTGACGCTGGAACAGCGAACCCTGCCGACGCCGGGGCAATCCGAAAAAGTGCCCCTGCCCATCCCGCAGGCCCTAGGACTCGTCGGGCCCGATGGCGAGGACATGCCGCTCGATCTCGATGGCGTGGGGCTGCTTAACGCGCCGCTCATCGAACTGACCAAACAGAAACAAACATTTCGGTTCCGAAACGTTCCGTTTCGTCCGGTGCTGTCGCTCAACCGCGGTTTTTCCGCTCCTGTTCACCTCGTGGTCAATGCGTCGCCCGAGGACCAGCTTTTCCTCATGGGGCATGACCGCGACAGCTTCAACCGCTGGGAGGCGGGCCAGACGCGGGGACGCGAACTGATCCTCGCCCAAGCGCGAGGGCAGTCCCTCGCCCGCGACATTGCCGCCTACGCCGCAGCGCTTGAAACAATCCTCGCCGACGACCGCCTGGATGATGCGTTCAAGGCCCTGATGCTGGGCCTTCCGCAGGAGGCGGAGATCGCCGCCGCGATCGGCAGCAATGTCGATGCGGATGCCGTGCGCACCGCGCGCGACGGTGTGCGATCCGCACTGGGCCAGGCCCTTGCGGCGAGGCTTCATCGCATCTGGCGGAACTCAAGGGAAACCGGTCCCTACCGGCCCGATCCGCCGGGCACGGCGCGCCGGGCACTGCGCTATGCCGCGCTGCAGTTCATGCTCTTTGGCGACCGGGCGAAAGGCGTTGCCGCTGCTCTGGAAGAACTGGCCGACCCCCACAGCATGACGGCGGAAATGGGGGCGCTGGGCGCACTGGTGCAGATCGAAACGGCGGAACGCGAGGCAGCACTCGATGTCTTTTACGAACGTCACCAGAGCGACCACCTGCTGGTGGACAAATGGTTCGCGCTCCATGCCGGTGCCGCGGGTTCGGGCGCCGCCGCAAGAGTGGAACGCCTGATGGCGCATCCGGCCTTCAACATCACGACGCCCAACCGCGTCTATGCCCTGATTGGCGGACTGACCTCCGGCAATCCGCCGGGATTCAACGCCGCTGACGGCGAAGGCTACCGGGTGGTGGCGGACACCATCATCCGGCTGGATACCACCAACCCCCAGGTGGCGGCGCGTCTAGCCACCGGTTTCAGGAGCTGGCGGATGTTCGACGAAGTGCGCCGGGAGGCCGCCGAACTGCATCTTCGCCGCATTCTGGCGCTTCCCAAGCTGTCGTCCGACGTCTTTGAAATCGTCTCCCGCATCGTCCAGTCCTGATACGTCTGGACAAATCGTTTCACTTGCGAATCAATAGCCCTGATTCGGAGCCGGGGGGCTGATCGATGGCCTCCGGTTCCCCCCTGCTGGCGGGAGAGGGGAACATTTGGGCAAAGCACAGATCGGGGAACTGTTTTTCAAGGAGCGTCTGCTGCGGCTGCCCTCGCCGCTTCCGCAACGGTTGCGGATCGACATTTCGGAAAAATCGCTCCGCCTGCTGATCACTATCCTGATCTCGCTGTTCCTGGCGGCACTCGGCACTTCGCTCTCCCTGCAACTCGTGCAAAGCCGCACCGCCAATCTCAGCGAGCAGACCCTTCTGTCGGCGCTTAACGCGACAATCGTGGCACAGGCACTGCGCAGCGAATATCAGCAGGCAATGGCCGAGGGCCGCGCCCCGGAGATGTCGCTGGCCCTGCTCGCCAAAGCGATGCCCGCTGGAGCCCTCCTCGACAAGCGCGTCTATGCCGTGGCCGATGCGAGCGGCCGCACGGTGGCGAGCCTTCCAGCCGCCGAGCGCCTCGATGGCGAACTTCTGGCCGATTTCCTCACTCCCCGTTTCATCACCGAGGCGCCGCTCAACAACACGGCCATGACGCCGTTGCTTCTGGCCTCGGGCGAGGAAGCCTTCGTCACCATGCACGACCTCAATCCCTATCCGGGCAGCCTTGTGGTGCTGCAGCGCAAAGCCGATATTCTGGAGGCCTGGCGCGCCAGCGTCACCCGCGTCTCGACGCTGTTCATCGTCACCCTCCTCGTCCTGATGATGCTGGGCGGGGCGTTTCACTGGCAGGCGGGCAAGGCCGCCGAAGCGGACATCACCCTGGGCGTTGCCACCCAGCGCCTCGACAAGGCGCTCGACCGCGGCCAGTGCGGGATGTGGGACTGGGACCTGTCGAACGGTGTCATCTTCTGGTCGAAATCGATGTTCGAAATCCTCGGGCTGCCGGTCAAGGGCGAACTTTTGTCTTTCGGAGAAGTGGCCGAGCGCCTCCATCCCGACGACGGGCAGCTTGAATCGGTGGTCGAGCATCTGCTGTGCGGCGAGATTTCGGTGTTCGACCGGGAATTCCGCATGCGTCACGAGGACGGCCACTGGGTGTGGCTCCGCGCCAGGGCAGCACTTGCACCGGGCGATTCAGAGGAAGCCCAGCATCTGATCGGCATCGTTTTCGACATCACCCACCAGAAGCTCACCGATCAGTTGAACAAGGAGGCCGAGCTTCGCCTCAAGGACGCGATCGAAAATATTTCCGAGGCCTTCGTGCTGTGGGACGCCGACAACCGGCTTGTACTGTGCAATTCGAAGTACCAGCAGTTTCACTCGCTACCGGCGTCGGTCTGCGTTCCCGGCACGCCCTACGAGATGGTCACGCGGTCGGCCAAGGGACCGCCGGTGCGCCAGCGCATCACCGTCGCTGGCAGCGAGTCGCCCGAAGGCAAGTCGTTCGAGGTGCAGCTTGGCGACCGGCGCTGGCTGCAGATCAATGAGCGCCGCACCAAGGATGGCGGCTTCGTTTCGGTCGGCACCGACATTACGGCACTCAAGCGTCACGAGGAGCGGCTCATCCTGTCCGAACGCGAATTGATGATGACGGTGCGCGACCTGCAGAAGGAACGCCTGCTTGCCGACCAGCAGGCCCAGCGTCTTGCCGACCTCGCCGACAAATACGCCCGCGAGAAAACGAGAGCCGAGGCGGCCAATCGTTCGAAATCGGAATTCCTCGCCAATATGAGCCACGAACTGCGCACGCCTCTCAACGCCATCATCGGCTTCAGCGAAGTGATGCAGGCGCAGATGTTCGGGCCCATCGGCTCCGACAAATATTCGGAATATTCGCGCGACATCCATCGCAGCGGCCAGTTCCTGCTCGATGTCATCAACGATATTCTTGACATGTCGAAGATCGAGGCGGGGCGCATGCCGCTTGAGATCGAAAACTTCCACCTCGCCGGAATTTTCGAGGAGATCATGCGGCTCGTGGGACCCCGCGCCTACGAGGGCAAGGTGACGATCGTGCGGGATATTCCAGCGCTGCTGATCGGCGCCGACCGGCGCGCCCTCAAGCAGGTGTTCATCAATCTCCTGTCGAACGCCATCAAGTTCACGCCCGAGAGCGGCGAAGTGAGGATTGTCGCCCAGTCCATCGGCGAAACCATTGAAATCCGGATCGAGGATACGGGCATCGGCATTCCCGCCCGCGACATCGAAAAACTGGGACGCCCGTTCGAGCAGGTCGAAAACCAGTTCACCAAGAGCAAGGGCGGATCGGGGCTGGGCCTTGCCATCTCGAAGTCGCTGGTCGAACTGCACGGCGGCAGCGTCGTCATCGGCAGCACGGTGGGCATCGGCACCGTGGTCAGCGTCCGGCTTCCGCGCATGGCGGTCGAACAGGCGGCGGCGTAATCTTGTTCCGCGCAGTGGCTGCATCGAGCGCCGAGAATGGCGTGGACCACATATTCAGCGCGTCTATTGGAATTACTTGTCTCGCCCACCGTCGCCGCGCTGGCGGATATGCTCGGCCAGGAGTTTGCGTTCGCCGGGCGTGAGCCTGGCGATCAGTTCCATCGCTGCTTCGACGCCGTGGGCAATGACGCTGTTGCCGGTGACACCGAAAGCCTGCGCCACGGCGCGCACCTTGGCTTCGTCATAGGGTTCGGCCTCAAGCGCCACCGCCAGATTGGCCGCGATCTCGCGCGAAGCCTGGCGCTCGTTCTTGATTGTACCGGCATGCTCCCGAAATACGGCGAGAAGTTCGCTCCGCCGTTCCTTGGGCAAGGCGCCCAGGAAATGCCGAGGAATAAGCTGAACGCCGCTGATGCCGCCGAAGCGCTGCATGCGCTCGTGCATGAAGAAACTGCTGACCACGGCGCCCCCGACCAGGAGGTTCATGGCCAGCGAAACGACCAGCACGATCCTCCACCAGTTCCAGCGCGTTACAGGAAGTGCGACCGGATCCGGCGCGTCGTCGCTCATGTGAGATTTTCCTCGGCATAGGTTTCGGCCTCGCCGACGCCACTCAGGTCATCGTCACTATCTTCCACCGAGGCCTGCTCGAAGCCCGGAAGCCAACCGGTCACGTCGGCTTGCTCGCCGAGATAGAGGCCGAGGAGAAGTGAGGCCGCCAGGGGCACGGCGGCGGCCCAGCGCAAAATCGGGCGATGCACGGCGGGGCGGAACGCGCTGGCCTGCCGGATAACGCGGTCCGCCGCATCCAGCCGCAGGTGCGGAGGGCTGGCCAGCCGCAGCAGGCGATCGACAGCCAGCGCGTCCTCATAGGGCGCATCCGGCCCATCGATGCGATGCGTCAGATGTTCCCTGTCGCGCGCCGGCCAGCGCGCCGGATCGGCGCCATAGGCCGCCAGCACATCCCGCAATCTTTCGCTGTTTTCACGCATCACTGTTCCTAACCGTCACCCAGTGCGTCGAGCAGATCGCGCCACTCGCCGCTCATTGCTTGCTTCAAACTTCGCCGCGCCCGCGCCAGCAGCGACTCGACCGCCTCGACGCTCGACTCCATCACCTCCGCCGCGACGATATTCGTCAGCCCTTCGAAATAGACCAGCGACAGCGCCAGACGCTGACGTTCCGGCAGCCCGTTGATCGCCGCATCGACCCGTTGCGCGGCGGCCTTGCGAACAAGCGAGATATCGGCCATCGCCGCGCCGTCGGGCAGTTCGGGAGCGGTGTCGAGTGCCGCATGGGATTTCTTCCGCATGCGGTCGATCGCTCCGTTGGAGGCCACCCGCATCAGCCAGCCAAGCAGCGCCTGGCCCTGCCGCACCTGGCCAGGATTGCGCCACAGCTTGACGAAGGTTTCCTGCACGATGTCTTCGGTCTCGGCATGGCCGCCGGTCATGCGCCAGACCACGCGGCTGACGGCTGCATGATGGCGGTTGACCAGCCGCGAGAAGGCAAGCCGATCGCCATGCAACAGCGCAGCCAAAAGCTCGCCATCGCTTTCGCCCGCGCCGCCATCTCCCGTGCCGCTCGTGTTCAACAGATGGGAGAACTCCCCGCATCATTTGGCGGCGGTCTGGCCGATCGCCTTTCGCCATTTCGCCACCCGGAAATCACGCGCCTCCTGCAAGGTGATGCCGCCGTCGTCGTTGGCATCGGCGCCATTGAACATGGCTTCAACCACTTTGTCGAGTTCGGCCGGGGTAATGGCACCATCCTTGTCGGCATCGAGGTTGGTCATGATGCGCTCGCGCCGCTTGGCCATGAAGCCATCGACCACCTGCTCGATCTCCTTGGCGGACACTGCGCCATTCTTGTCGAGATCGTAACGCAGCAGCCGCTTTGCGGCGGCGGGGCGCATTTCGTCCAGCGTCACCTTGCCATCCTTGTCGACATCCAATCTGGCAAAAATGTTGGCCTGACGGGGCATCGACGGTTCGAGGGCGTGGGCCGTTCCGCCGAGCAGGACAAGTGCAAGGGTTGCGGATGCATAGAGCTTCAGCGTCATCGGTTCCTCCATTTTTGCGGTTTACCGGAGAAGGACGCGGAACGCAGGGTGAATCCGTCGCGGAAATTCAGGAGGCGGGGCCGATCAGCCGGTCGAAGACATCCGACACCCGTGCCTGGGTCTCCGCCAAAAGCGCTTCCGCCCTCGCGATATCGGGAGCGGCGGCGGCACCAGCCACAATGCGGTTCAATCCGGCGGGCGAGGTTTCGGGCGCATAGGGGCCGATCACGCACAGGCGCAGCACCTGGGTAACGCGGTGATAGAGGCTCGATGCTTCAATCAATATGTGGCCGGAAGTCCGCTCAAGGACGCCCTCCTTCATCAGCCGCGCGAGCGATGCCGAGGTGTTGCAGTCAAGGACCGAGGGATGGCGTGCGGCATGGAGCAATTGCAGCGTCTGGGCGATGAACTCCACCTCGACCAGACCGCCCCTCACCCGCTTGATGTCCCACACCCCCGCCGGACCCTGCTCCGCCAGCATGAGTTTCCGCATGTCGAGAACGTCGGCGCGGCTTTGATCGTGGTCGCGGGCAACACAGAGCGAGCGGCGGATCACCTCCGAGAGATGGGTGCAAAGCCCCGAATCCCCGCAAATGGCCCGGGCCCGGGTCAGCGCCAGTTTCTCCCAGGTCCAGGCCGATTCGCGGTGATAGGTCTCGAAACTTGCAAGGCTGGTGGCGACCGGACCCTTGCTGCCCGACGGCCTCAGCCGCATGTCGACCTCGTACAGCACGCCTTCGGCGGTGGGTGCCGTCACGCTGGCGATCAGGCGCTGGGTTAGGCGCGTGTAATACTGGCTGACGCTCAGCGGCCGGGGCCCCGATGAAAACTCGGCACCCGGCTCCGCATCGTAAACCACGATGAGATCGAGGTCGGAAGCAGCGGTCATCTCGCGTCCACCGAGCTTCCCCATGGCGATGACCGCGCTCTTGCCACCGGCGAGGCCGCCGTGACCGGCGCTAACATCCGTTTTCACCGCGGCGTGGAGCCTGGCCAGCAGCAGTGCCGCCAGATCGGAAAAGGCGGCGCCCGCATCCTTGGCGCTGACCGTGTCCGAAAGCACCCTGACGCCGATCCGGAACATGCGCTCCTTGCCAAGGACGCGCGTGCGGTCCACCACCTCCTCAAGCGGTGTCCCCGCCGGAATGACCGACTCAATTCCAAACGCTGTTTCCGAGGCCT
>JANLYR010000221.1:0-1766 GCA_031365765.1 Hyphomicrobiales bacterium
ACCGCTTGCGCGACTATCGCATCATTTGCCGGTTCGACGATGCGAGAGAACCGTGCTGGTCCTCGACATCGGACATCGCCGCAACGTCTATCGATAATGTCTCCTAATCTCGACATTCTGGCAGCTTTTCTCGCCCTTTCTCGACGCCGCGCCGCGCATTCTTCGGCCCATCCCACCCCCGCAAACACCTGAATATCCCGCGAATTTTTGGATGTTTCACGTGAAACTATTCCTAGCGCCGCCTGAAAAAATTTACACCCCCTTTTCGCCGATTTTCACCCCGTCTTGCAAAGCCTCCGCTGCCCCGTCATAACGCCGCTCCAGCCTCCGGAGACAGCAATGACCGCCATTCTCGACATCACCGCGCGCGAGATTCTCGATAGCCGCGGCAATCCCACCGTCGAGGCCGATGTCATCCTCGAGGATGGCTCCATGGGCCGCGCCGCCGTACCCTCTGGCGCCTCGACCGGGGCCCATGAGGCAATGGAGCTCCGCGACGGCGATCACGCACGCTACATGGGCAAGGGCGTCAACCAGGCGGTGGCCGCCGTCAACGGCGAGATCTTCGAGCTCCTCGCCGGCATGGATGCCGAAGACCAGATCGCCATCGACCGCGCCATGATCACAGCCGACGGCACGCCCAACAAGGCCCGCCTCGGCGCCAATGCCATCCTGGGCGTCTCGCTCGCCGTCGCCAAAGCCGCGGCCGAGGCCTCGGGGCTGCCGCTTTACCGCTATGTGGGCGGCACTTCAGCGCGCACGCTGCCGGTTCCCATGATGAACATCATCAATGGCGGGGTCCATGCCGACAACCCCATCGATTTCCAGGAATTCATGGTGATGCCGGTCGGTGCTGAGACCTTCCGCGAGGCGCTCCGCATGGGGGCCGAAATCTTCCATACCCTCAAAGCCGCGCTGAAGAAGGCCGGCCACAACACCAATGTCGGCGACGAGGGCGGCTTTGCGCCCAACCTGCCCAGTGCCGAAGCGGGCCTCGATTTCGTGATGAAGGCGATCGAGCAGGCGGGCTTCAAGCCGGGCCAGGACGTGTATCTGGCCCTCGATTGCGCTGCCACCGAATTCTTCAAGAACGACGCCTATGTCTATGAAGGCGAAGGCAAGACCCGCTCCATCGCCCAGCAGGCTGAATACCTGGCCAGGCTTGCAAGCAATTATCCGATCTTCTCGATCGAGGACGGCATGGCGGAAGACGACTGGAACGGCTGGAAACAGCTGACCGACAGGATCGGCAAGACCCACCAGCTCGTCGGCGACGACCTCTTCGTCACCAACACCAGGCGCCTGAAGGAGGGGATCAAGCAGGGCGTCGCCAATTCGATCCTGGTCAAGGTGAACCAGATCGGCACGCTGTCGGAAACCCTGGAAGCGGTCGAAATGGCCCACAAGGCGGGCTACACGGCGGTGATGTCGCACCGCTCTGGTGAGACCGAGGACTCGACCATCGCCGACCTTGCTGTCGCCACAAACTGCGGTCAGATCAAGACCGGTTCGCTGGCCCGTTCGGACCGGCTGGCGAAATACAATCAGCTGCTTCGCATTGAGGAAGAACTTGGAAACCAGGCCGGCTACGCAGGGCGCGCGATCCTCAAATCCTAGCTCCATGAAACTCACGAATTTCCACATCGCGGCCACCAGTTTCGCAGCCCTAGCCGGCGTGGCGCTGGCGGCGTGGCAGGCGCTGGGGCCAAAGGATCAGACCCATCTGACGGTCGCCCTGGAAGCCCCCAAACTCGCCGACTCAATCG
>JANLYR010000276.1:0-1709 GCA_031365765.1 Hyphomicrobiales bacterium
GATCGCGGATGATGAGGGCGTAGCTTGGCACGATGCCGCCCTGCGACAGGCCGAAAAGGGCGGACACGATATAGAGCGAGGCCAGGCCGTCGAAAGGCAGATAGAAAAGAAGCGCCAGGGTCTGCAGCGTCGAGCCGATGATGAGGGTCGAGACGCCGCCGATGCGATCGGCGATAAACCCGGAAGTGAGCCGGCTGACCACGCCGAAGCCCAGCATCAACGACAGCATTTCGGCTCCGCGCGCCGGGCCGTAGCCCAGATCGGCGCAATAGGCGACGATGTGGACCTGCGGCATCGACATGGCGACGCAGCAGGCAAGACCCGCGACGATGAGGAGTGGCTGCAAATAGCGGGGCCTGGGCAGAAGGCCGCCGCCGCCCGATGGGGCACTCGCCGGACTGGCGTGATCGGAGAATACCGGCCTCGCCTTCAGCAAAAGCGCCAGGGGAATCATGGTGACGGTGCAGAGCACGCCGATCACGATATAGCTCGGGCGCCAGCCATAGGTGTCGATGGCGCGCTGCAGGAATGGCGGCCAGATGGCGCCGGCGAGATAATTGCCCGACGCCACGATCGCCACCGCGATGCCGCGGCGCTTCAAAAACCATTGCGAGACGTCAGCGACCAGCGGACCGAAGGTGACGGCGTTGCCCAGCATGCCGATCAGCACCGCCTGAATGATGACGAACTGCCAGAATCCGCTGGAGAGGCCTGCGAGAATGAAGCCCAGGCCCAGCATGACCGAGCCGAAAAGCAGCGGCGTCGTGATGCCGAAACGGTCGGCGGCGCGCCCCATCAGAATGCCGCCCAGGGCAAAGCCGATGGTGGTCGCCGTATAGGGAAGCGAGGCGGCGCTGCGGTCGATGGCGAATTCGGCCTGGATGGCGGGAAGCACCACCACCGCCGACCACAGCCCGATGCCGCCGATCGTGGCGATGGCCAAGGAAATCAGCAGCCGGGTCCAGGCATAGGGCGAGTCGGGGATGTGGGTCGCGGTCATGGGCGCTCCCTAGCCTGCCGGGACGGAGACGTCAAAATTCGCGAACGCGAATTAGGCGGGGAACGGAGAGGCCGGAGCGACCCCACCCCTCCCCCTCCCCGCAAGAGGAGGGAGGCTAACCGTCGATTTTCGAGAAATCGGCGACGTCGAGGGTGGCGGCGCGGATGCGGTTGAGGAGGTTCAGGCGATTGACGCGGAAGTTGGGATCGCGGTCGTTGACCGTCACATGCTCGAAAAACGCATCGACGGGGGCGCGGAGCTTGGCTACGGCGCGCATCGCGGCTTCGAAATCCTCGTGGGCGATGGCGATCCGGGCCTGGCCCGAGGCAATGGTGATGGCCGAATGCAGCGCCTTCTCCTCGCCCTTGATGAGCTCGCCGGTCTTGACCGCGCCGTCGAAGGTGCGGCCGTCTTTCTTCTCCTCGATCTTCAGGATGTTGTTGGCGCGCTTGACCCCGGCGAGGAGATTTTTGCCATCGTCGGTTTCGAGAAATTTCTGCAGCGCCTCGACGCGGCGCACGATCATCAGCAGATCGTCCTGGTTGCCGAGGGCGAACACCGCGTCGATCAGATCGTGGCGCGAGCCCTGCTGCTCACGCAGATAGACTTTCAGGCGGTCGGCGAAGAAGGTGAGGAGATCAGGAGCGATCCTGTTCATCCGTAGGCGGAGCGATTTTTCAAGAACGATGCGGATGATACCAAGCGCGGC
>JANLYR010000316.1:0-9695 GCA_031365765.1 Hyphomicrobiales bacterium
GATCGCCGACTGGAAGGGTCTCGATCCGGCCCTGGCGCGGTTGTCGCGGCAGATCGCTGCGGGAGAGCCCGCCGTCGATCCGTTCATGCTGCTGTTCTGCTGCACCGAGCCTGAGGAGATCCTCAAGGCCTGCCAGAACGCGGCCCTGGCGCGCGAGGCCTCGGTCGACGACATCTGGGGCGCGGGCCTGTTTCGCCATGATGCCGCGCCGGGCAAGAAAATCCGCGTTGGCTATGTTTCGGCCAATTTCTACGATCACGCGGTGGGAACTCTCATCGGCCAGTTGCTGGAATCGCATGACCGGCGGGCCTTCGAGATTTTTTGCTACTGTCACAGCCCGGTCAAAAGCGGGCAGCGGCGCGAGCGCATCAAGCGCGCCGCCGATCATTTCATCGACATCGACGCGCTGGACGACCTGCAAGCGGCCAAACGCATTCATGCCGACGGGATCGAAATTTTGGTCGATCTCATGGGCTATACCAAGGGTCACCGGCTGCGGATTTTTTCACTGCGGCCCGCTCCCGTGCAGGTCACCTGGATCGGCTTTGCCGGCAGCGCTGGCGGGCGCAGCGCCGATTATATCATCGCCGACGGCGTTGTTATTCCGCCTACGGACGATCGCTTCTATGACGAGAAACCGGTGCGGATGCCGGTGTGCTATCAGGTCAACGACGGCGCGCGGCGCCTGGCGGAACACCCTATGACGCGGAGCCAATTCGGTATTCCCGAGGATGCCGTGGTGTTCTGCAATTTCAACCAGACCGCAAAGATCACGCCGCCGGTGGCCGATCTGTGGGCGGCCATCATGGGTGCGGTGCCCAATTCCGTGCTGTGGCTGTGGAGCCTGTTTGACGCGGGTACACGCAATCTCCGGCGCGAAATGGCGGAGCGCGGCGTCTCCCCCGAGCGCGTGCATTTCGGCGCAACGCTGCCTGACGCCGAGCACCTGTCGCGCTACGGACTGTGCGACCTGTTCCTCGACAGTTTTCCCTATTGCGGTCATGCGACGGCGAGCAACGCGCTGTTCGGCGCCTGCCCGGTGCTGACGCTACCGGGGCGCACTTTCGCCTCCCGCGTCTCGGCCAGCCTGCTGACGGCGCTCGATCTGAAGGACCTGATTGCCGCATCGCCCGAGGACTATGTGCGCAAGGCGGTGGCGCTGGCGCGCGATGCCAAGAAACGCAAAGCCCTGAAGCAACACCTCGCCAATGCCCGTGCCACGTCACCCCTGTTCAACGGCGCCCGCTTCGCCGGGGATATCGAGAAGGCTTACCGGATTATGGTGAAGCGCCATCGGGCCGGGGCGGCGGCGACGGCGATCGAAATTGCAGTTTAACTACCTTGCAGCGACTGGAGACAGATCAAGGGCGGTGAGGTCTCGTACGGCGTCGACAACACGGACGACCTGCACGAGCGAACCTTCCACCCGATAAAGAACAAGCCAGCGCTCGATTACCAGCGCTCTGACATCTTTGGATATTTCGGAGCGCGTCCGCCCAAGTTCAGGAAAATCCGCGAGTTGACTGCAGCGACCGGTGATCGCGTCCAGTACCCGGTTGGCGGTTGCTTCGTCGCGTACAGCAAGCCGCAACCAGATATCGATGAGGTCAGCGCGCGATTGCTTGGTATAACGAATGCGGCTCACGCGCCGCGCGCCATTGCCAGGCGCTGCCTGCCTTCCCGCTTGACGTCTTCAACGTCCAGCTCGCCGTGATCCCCGCTTTCCATGCCGTCCTGCCAGGCCTTCTGAAGCCAGCGCAGCCTTTCCGCATTTTCCTGATCGTGTATTTCCAACAGCCGCAGTGCCTCGCGAACGACTTCACTGGACGAGCTGTAGCGGCCCGTCGAAACCTTCTTCTGGATGAAATCCGCCAATTCCTCGGTGAGTGTCACATCCATTTTCATTGCAACCATCCTCTAAAACTCAATATGATGCGAACCGCAAAGATAAGCAAATTCCGGCTGGGCGTAGTGCCACTGTCCTTGACATTTCCGGGCACTGTCCCCTAGAACCCCATCCAATCGCGCCGGTGCTTGTGCCCCGGCGCGCAATGCGCTGCCTCCGGCTACCCTATCCGCCTGTTCATTCAGGCACTTGAAGTCCGCTGAGTTTCGGGTTTTCAGCGGCGCCAAAGGGCGCGGTGTCAAGAAGGAAGACAAGATGTACGCAGTCATCAAGACGGGCGGCAAGCAGTATCGCGTCGCCGCCGACCAGACGATCCAGATCGAAAAGCTCGCAGGTTCCGCCGGCGACCAGGTCCAGTTCACCGATGTCCTGATGGTCGCCAATGGCGGCACCGTCGATATCGGCGCCCCGTTCGTGAGCGGAGCCACCGTGGTGGGCGAGATCGGCTCGCAGGATCGCGGTCCCCATATCATCATTTTCAAGAAGCGCCGGCGCAAGCACTACCGCCGCCGCAACGGGCATCGCCAGGACCTGACCTCCGTCACCATCCGCGAAATCCTGACGGGCGGCGCCAAGCCATCCGAAAAGGCGGCCGCACCCGTGATGGCGGAAATGCCAGTGGCGAGCGTCGCGGCCGAACATGCCGACGATATTTCGCTGATCGCCGGTATTGGTCCCAAGCTCTTGAAGGGGCTGACCGGACAGGGCGTTACCAGCTATGCCCAGATCGCCGCCTGGAGCGACGAGGATGTCGAGCGGATCGAGACCGAGCTCAAGATCAAGGGCCGGGTCGGGCGCGAGGAATGGATCGAGCAGGCCAAGGAACTGGCGGCGGGCAAGCCGCCCCGCGCCAAATCCGACAAAGCCCGCTCCAAGGAATAAGGAGAACATCCCATGGCACACAAGAAAGCAGGCGGATCATCCCGCAACGGCCGCGACACCGCGGGCCGGCGTCTGGGCGTCAAGCATTTCGGCGGCGAGGCCGTGATCCCCGGCAACATCATCATCCGCCAGCGCGGCACCAAGGTTCATCCGGGAACCGGTGTCGGCATCGGCCGCGATCATACAATTTTCGCCAAGGTTGCGGGCACGGTGCTGTTCCGCGCCACCAAGAATGACCGCCAGACGGTTTCGGTCATACCGGCGCAAGCCGCGGAATAGATCGGGCGCGGGCGCGCCATGATCCAGACCGCGCGGCTGCACCTGCGGCCGATGACGGAAAACGATCTGGTGCCGCTGTCCCGCGCCCTCAACAACTTCCGCATCGCGCGCAATACTTCGCGCATACCCTGGCCCTACCGCCTCGACGACGCCATCGCCTATCTGGCCGGCCTGCGCCGGTTGGGCCCTGGCTCATCGTGGCTGGCCATCACCCGCAAGTCCGAGCCCTCGGTGATCGTGGGCGCCATCGGATATAACGAAAACCCGGCTGGGCTTGAAGCCGAGCTGGGCTATTGGCTGGACGAGCCCTGCTGGTCCAGAGGGTATGGCTTGGAAGCTGCCACGGCCATGGTCACCCACGCCTTCACCGCGGCCGGTAACGATCGCCTGACCGCCAGTTATCATCACGGCAACGAGGCCTCGCGGCGCATTCTCGATCGGCTGGGGTTTCGCTTCACCCACCACGAGATGAGCCATTCGCTCGCCCGGCGGCGCCTCGTCCCCACCGCATTCACGGAACTGTCGCGGCGGGAATGGCTCAGAACACCTTGTTGACGTAACTCATCACCAGACCCCGGTAGCCCAGGCCGCCATTGTGCTTGGACGCCGCCATCTGCAGGTTGCCGCCCGAGCGCTTGATCGCCAGGGAAAGATGCTTCAGGCCGTACTCCACATTGGTGCCGGCATTGAGCAGGCCGCTGCAGTCGCCGCGATAGCCGATGAGTTTCGCGGTGGCGCATTTGAGCTGGAACACACCGAATTCTCCGGCCGCTCCCCGGGCTTGTGGATTGTAACCCGACTCGACATTGGCGATGCGGAGCGCGAACCAGGCGGGGACGCCATAGCTCGACGCCCTGCTGTTGATGATGGCAACCACATTGCCATGGCGCCGCGCGGTGCCGGGAGCCGCGGTTCCAACGTGCACCGAATCTTGTCTGAAGCGGCGCGGCCGCGACGAGAACGTCACGGATGGAAACGTCATCCTCACCCGCCGCCGCGTCCCCCATGGTTTGACGGCGCCGTGTTTTCGCGCTGTGACGGTCCGGGTCTTTGCCTCGGCTTTGCAGGCTCCGCCGCCCTTGCATCCTGCCTCTACTGGCAAGCTTGAAATCATCGTGGTAATAACCGCAGCCGAAATCACTGTCAGAATTCGAGTATTCATGACACTCCTTATAGAGTTGCATCAAGTTGACCCCGACGCTTCCCATATATTGGAAGCATCACCCTCGCTCATCTGCCGGAAGCAGCGCGAGGGGCGGGTTAAACTGGCGAAATGTGTCGCCAATAAGGGATCGACTTGATCTTTTTAGGATCACTTGTGGCAATGCCGCGCTACTAGGATTATCGCCGCCCACGCGTTACAAGTCGTCATGAAATTTCTGGATCAGGCCAAAGTTTATATCCGCTCGGGCGATGGCGGTGCGGGTGCCGTCTCGTTCCGCCGCGAAAAATTCATCGAGATGGGCGGGCCCGACGGCGGTGACGGCGGCAATGGCGGCGACATCTGGGTTGAGGCGGTGGACGGCCTCAACACGCTGATCGATTACCGCTACCAGCAGCATTTCAAGGCCTCGACCGGCGGCCATGGCATGGGGCGTCTGCGCTCCGGCGCCAACAGCAAGGACATCACGCTCAAGGTGCCTGCGGGAACGGAAATCTACGAAGAGGACAACGTGACGCTGGTGGCCGACTTGCCCAAGGCGGGAATGAAGGTCAGGATTGCCAGAGGCGGCAATGGCGGCTTTGGCAATCATTATTTCAAGTCTTCAACCAACCGCGCGCCGCGCCACGCCAATCCGGGCCAGGAGGGCGAGGAACGCTGGATCTGGCTCCGCCTCAAGCTCATCGCCGATGCGGGGCTGGTGGGGGCGCCGACTGCCGGCAAATCGACGCTTTTAGCCGCCGTTTCGGCGGCAAAGCCGAAGATCGCCGATTACCCGTTTACCACGCTCCATCCGCAACTCGGCGTTGTGCAGGCGGCGGGATCGAGTTTCGTGCTGGCCGACATTCCGGGACTGATCGAAGGCGCACACGAAGGTCATGGCCTGGGCACGCGCTTTCTCGGCCACATCGAGCGCTGCGCGGTGCTACTCCATCTGATCGACGTCAGCGCCGACGACGCGGTCGAGGCCTATCGCGTCATCCGCCGGGAGATCAAGGCCTACAGTCCGGAATTGGCGAAGAAGACCGAGATCATCGCCTTCAACAAGACCGATCTCATCCCCGACGACGAGCTTGCGGCGAAACTCGCCGACTTCCGTAAGCGCGTGCGAAAAACCCCGATCCTCATGTCCGCCGCCACGCAGAAGGGCGTGAGCGAGGCCATGAAGAAATTGCTGACGGTGATCGAGACCACGCGCCGCGCCGGCCTGGCGGAAGGAAAGGCGGACGTGGCCGAGGCCTGGCGGCCATGACCAGCCGTCTGCTGCCGGCGCGCCGCATCGTGGTCAAGATCGGCTCGGCGCTGCTTGTCGATGCCGCGACGGCGTCGGTGAAATCGGACTGGCTGGCCTCGCTCATTGACGATCTGGCGCAAGCCCGCGCGCGGGGCGCCCAAGTGATCGCCGTGTCGTCGGGCGCCATCGCATTGGGGCGGCGCACGCTGGGTCTTTCTCCGGGCAAATTGCGGCTCGAGGAAAAACAGGCGGCCGCCGCCGTGGGCCAGATCGCCCTGGCCCAGGCGTGGGCTGAAGCCTTCCGTACACGGAACATCGTGGCGGCGCAGGTGCTGGTGACATTGGGCGACACCGAGGAACGCCGCCGCTATCTCAATGCGCGAGCGACACTCTCGACCCTGCTGGCGCAAGGTGCGGTGCCCGTCATCAACGAGAACGATACGGTGGCCACTTCCGAAATCCGCTTCGGCGACAATGACCGGCTGGCGGCGCGCGTCGCCTCCATGATGACCGCCGACTGCCTGGTGCTGCTCTCCGACATCGATGGGCTTTACAGTGCGGCGCCTGAAATGCCCGGCGCCACCTTTATTCCGGAAGTGAACGACATCACACCCGAGATCGAGGCCATGGCGGGAAAAACCGTTTCGGGCGTTGGCTCGGGCGGCATGGTCACCAAGATCGAGGCGGCAAAGATTGCATTGGGCGCGGGCTGCAACATGGTGATCGCGTCGGGCCACGCCTTGCATCCCCTGCGCCGCATCGCCGAGGGCGAGCGCTGCACGTGGTTTGTGGCGGCGGCGTCGGCCACCCAATCGCGCAAGCGCTGGATCGCCGGTACGTTGCAGCCCATCGGCCATCTGGTCGTCGATGATGGGGCGGCGATGGCGCTGTCGAAGGGCAAGAGCCTGCTGCCGGCGGGCGTCAAGCGGATCGAGGGGATGTTTGCACGCGGCGACACGGTAAGCATCGTCTCGGCGGCGGGCCGCGAGATCGCCCGGGGATTGGCGGCCTATGACGCGGCGGATGCGGCGCGGATCGCCGGATTGAAATCGGCCGAGATCGAACAGGCGCTGGGCTTTCGCGGCCGCGACGAACTGGTGCACCGCGACGACATGGTGCTGATGGGCGGAGAGCGCACATGAACAGGGAAGTCACCAACCGCGAAACCATGCTGGCCATGGGGCAGGCGGCGCGGCAGGCGGCCCGGGGCCTGGCACTTGCGCCAACGGAACAGAAGAACGATGCGCTGCAACGCGCCGCCGCCGAGATCAGAAACCATGCAGCGGAAATCGGCACGGCCAATGCAGAAGACCTCCGAGCAGCGGAAGGCAGGGAACTGAAATCGTCCTTCCTCGACCGCCTGACCCTCACGCCTCAGCGCATCGTGGCAATGGCGCGGGCTCTCGAAGACATTGCGGCGCTGCCCGATCCCGTCGGCGCGGTAACGGAGGAATGGACGCGGCCCAACGGCCTGCGGATCGCGCGGGTGCGGGTTCCGATCGGCGTCATCGGCATCATTTATGAAAGCCGCCCCAATGTGACGGCGGATGCGGGCGCGCTCTGTCTCAAATCCGGCAACGCCGCCATTCTGCGCGGCGGCTCGGACGGGTTCCGCACATCGGCGGCGATTGTCGGATGCCTGCAGAGGGGTATCGAGGATTCGGGACTGCCGAGGGCGGCGATCCAGATGGTTCCCGACGTGTCGCGCGACAGTGTCGGTCTCATGCTGGAGGGTCTGGGCGGCGCCATCGATCTCATCGTGCCGAGGGGCGGCAAGAGCCTGGTGGCGCGTGTACAGCAGGACGCCCGCGTTCCGGTGTTCAGCCATCTCGAAGGCATCTGCCATGTCTATGTCGACGGTGGCGCCGACCTGGACATGGCGAAAGACATCGTGCTCAACGCCAAGATGCGCCGCACCGGCGTGTGCGGGGCCGCCGAAACAATCCTGATCGACAGTGCAGCTCCGCGGAACCTCAAGCCGATCATCAGCATGCTGATCGATGCCGGTTGCGAGGTGCGCGGCGACGGCGCAGCACTGGCGGCCGACGCGCGGGTCAAGCCGGCCTTGGAGGAAGACTGGTCCACCGAATATCTCGACGCCATCGTGTCGTTGCGCACCGTCGATGGCGTGGATGGAGCGATGGCGCATATCGCCCGATACGGTTCGCAGCACACCGACGCCATCGTTACCGAGGACACGGCCACAGCGGCGCGCTTCCTGGCAGAAGTCGACAGCGCCATCGTGCTGCATAATGCCTCCACGCAGTTCGCCGATGGCGGCGAGTTCGGATTCGGCGCGGAAATCGGTATCGCCACCGGCAGGCTGCATGCCAGGGGACCGGTGGGGCTGGAGCAGCTCACCACGTTCAAATATCAGGTCAGGGGCAAAGGTCAGGTGCGGGCGTGACAACACTTTTTCATCCCTCCCCGCACTCACGCGCGAAGAGGGAGAAGAGGAAATGATCCTGACGCCGCCTTTCGGCGAGGGTCAGAAGATCGGGCTGTTCGGCGGTTCGTTCAATCCGGCCCATAACGGCCATCGCATGGTGGCGCTCTATGCGCTGAAGCGGTTGCAGCTCGACTGGGTGTGGTGGCTGGTATCGCCGCAGAACCCGCTGAAGGATAAAAGCGAAACCGGCGACTATGGCGCGCGCCTCGCCGAAACCCGCCGCATCGCCAGCCATCCCCGTTTCGTCGTCAGCGAATTCGAAAAGCTTGCGGGCACCCGCACCACCGCGGAAACCATCGACGCGCTGCGGCCCGCACTGAGGCGGGGGCGTTTCGTCTGGATCATGGGAGCCGACAGTTTCGCCGATCTCGACCGCTGGAACGACTGGCTAGACATTCCATCAAGCCTGCCACTGGCTGTGCTGGCGCGGCCCGGCTATTCGGTGCGGGCTTTGTCGAGCCGGGCCGCCGTCCGTTTCGAGGAATACCGGATCGCTTCGAGTTTGGCCGCAACCTTGCCGTTCCAAAAGCCGCCAGCCTGGGTCTTCGTGCAAATGCCGCTCCGCACCGAAAGCTCGACCGCCATACGCCGCCGCCTCGGCGCCGTACTCGATGCAATCGATGCCGTCAACGCTAAGGATCCGGTGGCCGCCGACGGCAAGCCGCGAGCCATGCTCTATGGTTGGCGCATGTCCGAGACACTGGCACAATTCGCGGGCGAAGCGAGCGACCATCTGCAGATCGCCTGCCGGGCCCAGCATATCGAGCGCTGGACCAGCCTTCGCCAGTCTTACCCCGAAGGCCGCGTTGGCTATCTCAAATGGCGCAAGGACCTGCAGCTTCACCATGCCGGACGCGCCGGCGAATTGATGGCGGAAGCCGGATTCAACGAAGCCGACATTGCCCGCGTCGCTTCGCTCTTGAAGAAAGAGCGGCTTAAAACCGATCCCGAAGCGCAGATGCTGGAAGACGTGGCCTGCCTGGTGTTCCTGCAATACGAGGCGGCGGGCTTTATCGCGCCCCATGACGACGCCAAGGTGAGCGACATCCTGGCCAAGACGGCACGGAAAATGTCGGCCCGGGGCCTTGCCGCCGCCTCCCAGTTGAAGCTGGACGAACGCCTCGCGGGGCTGCTACGCACAGCGCTCGCCAATATTGCACCATAATCGGCGCTCACCTTCGGAATAGACAGTACAGGGACGATTGATGTCATCATTTGCAACGATTGTCGCCGGCGGCCTCATTGGCCTGGGCGTCGCCAGCGGCGGCTTCTTCGCGGGCGAGTCGCTGGTGAAAAGCCGGCTTGGTTTTCGCGTGGTGACGGTGAAGGGACTGTCGGAACGCGAGGTGAAAGCCGATCTCGGTTTCTGGCCGGTACGCTTCGTGGTGACGGGATCGACGCTGGAGGATGCGCGCGGCAAGCTTGAAGCCGCCGAAGCCGCGGTCACCAGTTTTCTCGGCGCCAAGGGTTTCGCCAGGACGGATTTCCAGGTGCAGAACATCCAGGTCGAGGACCGGCTCGCTGGCTTCAACGCCAACACCACGCCGGAAGACACGCGTTTCGTATTGACCGAGGACCTGCTGGTCAAGTCGGCCGATGTGCAGAAACTGTCGGATGCCTCGCGCCAGATCGGCGACCTGTTGAAATCGGGCGTGGTGTTTTCGGCCGACGCCTACAATGCCGGACCATCCTTCATCTTCACCGGTGTCAACGCGCTGAAAGGCGAGATGCTGACCGAGGCTACCAAGCGGGCGCGCGAGGCGGCGGAGAAGTTCGCCGCCGA
>JANLYR010000376.1:0-25716 GCA_031365765.1 Hyphomicrobiales bacterium
CGCGCGAGACGGTGGCGGTGGAGACGCCGGCCTCCGAGGCAATTTCCTTGATGGTCTTGGTCTTGAAATGGGCGACGTCCGCATGACCGCCGGCGGTACTAAGCGCATCAATTGTAACCGCTTTCATTCAAACTCCCACCGCCGTCCGCTTTAAGCGATCATGATTTTGCCCCGATTTTTCAGGGTTCTGATTTATACATCTATTCCAACTGTTGACAGAATTGAACACTAATCTATGCTAAATTTGTAACCGATTACAAATTGTGGTCGCCATGCCTGACTACATCAAGAAAGCACCAGAGCGCCGGGCCGCCGATTTGACGGCGGTGGAAAGCACCGTGCGGGAGATGCTGAAGCGGGTCCGCGAGGATGGCGATGCGGCGGTTCGGCAGTATGCGAAGTCACTCGACCACTGGGAGAGCGAGACGTTCCGGGTTTCCCCAGACGAGATCAGGAGCATCTCGCGGAGCTTGCCCGAAACGTTCAAGGACGACTTCGCCATCGGCCTGCGCAATGTTCAGGCTTTCGCGCGCCGCCAGCGCGAGTCGCTCAGCGAATTCACCATGGAGATCGCGCCCGGCGTGAAGCTCGGGCAAAAGCTGATCCCCATCGAACGGGTGGGCTGCTATATTCCCGGCGGAAAATATCCGTTGATTTCGGCGGCGGCGATGAGTGTCGGCACCGCCCGGGTGGCCGGCGTCGATCACATCATCGGCTGTGCGCCGCCCCGGCCCGGGACGCAGGCGATGTATCCCCATACCCTTTATGCGCTGTCGGCATCGGGCGCGGATGAAATCTATTGCATCGGCGGCGTGCAGGCCATGGCGGCGATGGCGCATGGCTGTGCCGGCATGCAGCCGGTCGACATGATCACCGGACCGGGAAATGTCTATGTCGCCGAGGCCAAGCGGCAGCTGTTCGGGTTGGTCGGCATCGACCTGCCAGCGGGCCCCACGGAAATCTGTGTGCTGGCCGATGAGCGCGCCGATCCGGCCCTGGTCGCCACCGATCTCCTGGGTCAGGCGGAGCACGGCCCGGACAGTCCCGCATGGCTGGTTTCGACGTCGAGGGCACTGGCACTCGCCGTGCTCGATGAAATTGAACGCCAGCTCATCACGCTGCCCACCCGGGAACTGGCGGAACGCGCTTGGCGCGATCTTGGCGAAATCGTCGTGGCGGAGAGCCGCGAAGAGGCCGTGGCGATCGTCGATGCCTATGCGCCCGAGCATCTCGAAATACAAACCTCCGATGACGACTGGTACCTGGCGCGGTTGCGCAACTTCGGCAGCGCATTCGTGGGCGAGGAAGCAACGGTTGCCTATGGGGACAAGGGTGTGGGCACCAATCACACGCTGCCGACCGGACGTGCGGCGCGTTACACCGGTGGCCTGTGGGTCGGCAAATTCATCAAGACCGTGACCTGGCAGAGATTGACGCGGCAGGCCAGCCGCGACCTGGCCGGACCCATGGGCCGCATCTGCGTGGCCGAGGGAATGCTGGCGCATGCGCTGACGTGCGACGCAAGAAGCGACCGTTATCGCGGAGACAAGGGGTGATCGGCGGACCTGCCAATCGCGTTGGAGTGATGCAATGATTTTCTTCTGGGCGGAAACGCCTGACGGATGGGGAATTCCCGGACTCCACGGCCCCTGGGCCGAAGACGAACTCGACGGCTATGTGCAATCGGGCGTCTATCTGGTGCGCGGCCAGAGCGAGAACATTCTCATCGACACCGGAAACTGGACGACGCCGCAATACGACAACGGCATGGGCCGGTTCCTGATCGAAAAACTCGACCAGGAAAAAAACGATCTCAAATATATTCTCATCACCCATTTTCACTACGATCACACCGGCAACGCCGCGATGCTCAAGGAGCGATACGGAGCGCAGGTCGTGGCCCATCCCCTCGACAAGCCGATCATTGAAGACCCGATGCTGGTCACCAAGGCGGAAAATCTCAAACGCTTCGGCATGACGCCGCAGGAGGTGCTTGCCGATTTCAACCTCAAGCCGGGTGAAAGCCTCGGCCTGTCCGATCCGGAAATCGTCCGCCGGCACTGGAATCGTCCGGTCGCGGTGGATGTCACCGTCGAGGACGGAGACATTCTGGAAGTCGGCGGGCTGAAACTCGAAATCATCCACCTGCCGGGACATTGCCCGGGCCAGATCGGCGTGTGGAACCCCCATTCCGGCGTGCTCTATGCCGCCGACATCATGCATTATCCAACACCGCTTGGACCCTTTCCGATCGGCGATGCCAAGGCGCATCGCCAGTCGATCGAGCGCTGTATCGCCATCCAGCCGCAGCTCATTCTCGAAGGCCACGGCCTGTCGGCCTATTCGCCCGACAGCGCGATGCGACGGCTTCTGCATATGCAGCGTCAGCAGGACGACACCGAATTCCGCATCGTGCACGTTCTGGCGAAGGCGGGCCGGCCGATGACCACGATGGAACTGGTGCCGGAAGTCATGCCGGTCAAGACCGAACTGGACTACGCGGTTTCAACCGGGATCGGGATGCGACGCTGTTATGCGGAATGCTGCATCCAG
The DNA here is from genome assembly GCA_031365765.1 of Hyphomicrobiales bacterium. GTDB lineage: Bacteria > Pseudomonadota > Alphaproteobacteria > Rhizobiales > Aestuariivirgaceae > Aestuariivirga. The sequence goes on from JANLYR010000376.1 coordinate 2,554, forward strand.
ACACATCTGATCGTGCAAATCGGGAAGGGCAATTGCGAACGTGTCAGCGAAGATGGGCTGGTCAAATTCTCTGCCACGCAGAAGGGCAGAAACTGGGCCGCCGAGGGTTACGACGTCAGAAAGAGAAACAACTGGAGCTGATCGCTCCATCAGGGAGGACGACATGAAGAAATCATTCAACGGGCGGCAGCTGCCGGACTTCACCGACAAACGGATCATCGACCGGCACATGGATGCGCATGGATTGCATGGCGTGTCGCGCCGGGAGTTCCTCGCCTTCTCGACGGCCAGCGCGGTTGCCGCAGCGTTCGGCGGATCGCTGGGCGCGGCGGGCATGGCGATTGCCGCGGAGACCGGTAAGATCGCGCATCTGCAAATGTCGCTGCAGCTTGAATATGTGGCGAATGCCGATGCCGGTTCGAAGGGTGCGGCGGCCGCACTGGGCCTCGAACAGACGGCGGTCGACGGTCAGTTCGACAGCGAGCGCCAGCTCAACCAGTTCGAGCAGCAATCGACGGCGGGCGCCAAGGGCGTGCTGCTGCATGCGCCGGGCGGCGGATCGATCAAGCGGATCGCCGAGCTTGCCAACAAGGACAAGGTGTGGCTCGACAACACCTGGGGCACGCTGCCCTGGTACACGCCTTTCGAAGCCGGCGACTACTGGACGATGTATGCGGTGCCGGAAGAATTTTCCGCCCACCGCGATGTGACGCGTGCCGTCTGCAAGGCCATCATGGATGCCTTCGGCGGCGGTGAGATCGTGGGCGTGACCGGCGTCGAGGGCAATTCGACTGACATGATCCGTTCTCGCGGCCGCGATGCGGCGATCGCCGAGTTCCCCAAGATCAAGCTCGCCGGCGAATTGCCGGGCAAATGGAACCGCGAAGACAGCCAGAAGGCGATGGAGGACCTGATCTCGCGCTATCCCAACCTCAAGGGCGTCATCGGCCAGAACGACGATGTCGCCGACGGCTGCATCGCGGCGCTCAGGGCGGCGAGCATAAAGGCTGGCCAGGATGTTTTCGTGTCGGGAGCCGATGGCACCACCGGCGGCACCGAAATGATCAAGGCCGGACTGCTGCTGGCGACCAGCGCCAATGTGCCGCAATATATGGGGGCGATGCTGACGGCGCGTCTTTACGACGTGATCAACGGCTGGAAGCCGCGCGCCGCCGAACGCATGATGAGCTGGCGCTCGGTCACCATGACCAAGGACAATGTCGATGTCTATCTGGCGCGGTATGTGAACAATGGCGATGCGCCGCCTTTCGATTACAAGAAACTGTCGAAGGTCGCTCATCCCAAGGACTGGGACCCGCAGGCCGAAGTTTTCCCGATGGATATCGATCTCGAATGGGGTGGCATCGCCAAGCCCGACGGCTGGAAATATCCCGAGGAATACGTCAAGGCGCGCGAAAGCGGCGAAGCCGAGGCAGTCGCCAAGGAATATGCCGAGCATTACAAGACGCCGATGTTCGGCCCGGCTCCAACCATAGCACCGTGACGCACGCGGAAAGCAGACCGGCAGCGCCTGTGGAGGTGCTGCGTGCGTCCGGATTGACCAAGCGCTATGGCGAAACCCTGGCGCTTGGCAATGTCGATATCACGCTCGGTCTGAACCGCGTCATTGGATTGGTGGGTGAAAACGGAGCCGGCAAATCCACGCTACTCAATATCCTGTCGGGGATCGCTACCGCCGACAAGGGAACGCTGGATGTCCATGGCGCCCATCAACGGCTGACCAGTTATGTCGCGGCGCAACGTCTCGGCATTGCACGCGTGTTCCAGGAACAGGCGCTGATTGCCAGTGTTCCGGTATTCGAGAATCTGCTCCTCGGCAGCGAAGGCCAGTTCACGCACATGGGCCAGCTGCTGCGGCGGCGCGACATGATTGACCGCGCCCAGGATATGGTCGAACAGGCCGGGTCCCGCATCGATGTGCGCCGGATGACAGCGGAGCTGAGCTTTTCGGAGCGTCAGCTGGTGGAAATCATCCGGGCGTGCATGGCGCCCTCGATGCTTTTCGGCGCCAAGACGCCGATCGTCCTTCTGGATGAACCAACGGCGTCACTGGAGAAAAACGACGAGGCCATTTTTTTCGCGCTGCTTGAAAAAATCAGGGAGCGTGGCACGGTGCTGTTCGTCTCGCACCGGCTGACGGAGGTTCTCCGCGTCTGCGACGAGATCGTGGTGCTTAAGGACGGCCGGCGCGTCGGCGCCGTCGATCCCTCGCACGCCACGGAACGTGAACTGCACCGGTTGATGGTCGGGCGTGAACGCGATGTCGATTACTACCATGAAAGCGCGCAGCGCTCCGCCGGCTTCGGCGCCACCGCCTTCGCGGCGCGCGGGCTTTCGCGCAGCGGCGCCTATGGGGATGTTCACCTGGAGGTTGGCGCGGGCGAAATTCTCGGCATCGGCGGCCTGCTCGAATCGGGCAAGTCGGAGCTGGGCAAGGGGCTGGCCGGCATCGAGCGGCCGGACCGCGGGGCAATCAGCATCGCGGGCGGCCCCTGGTCTTCACCCAACATCCAGCAACTTGTTCCGCAAGGTCTGGGCTATGTTCCGGCGGAACGCATGGTGGAAGGCATGATTGCCAGCCAGCCGGTAGCCTGGAACATCTCGCTGGCCAGCGGCGGCGATCTGTTTTCGAACCGCTTCGGCCTGTGGCGCCACCGCCACGAGAATGCAGTCAGCAGTCGGATGATGGCGCGCCTTGGCATCAAGGCTCCGTCGCCACAATGGCCCTGCACGCGGCTTTCGGGCGGCAATCAACAGAAAGTGGTTCTGGCGCGGTGGCTGGCGCGGCACTTGCGCGTGCTCATCCTCGACAACCCGACGCGCGGCATCGATGCCGGAGCGAAAGAAGAAATTTATGGCCTGCTGCGCGCGCTGTGCGAGGAAGGCATCGGCATCATTCTCATCACCGATGAACTGCTTGAACTGATAGGACTGCCGAACCGGATAGCCATCATGTGGCGCGGAGGCGTATGCACGACGATTGCCGCGCCGGCAAATGACAAACCCACCGAACAGGCGCTCGTCGCACTGATGCTCAGTGGCGGCGGCGGCCTGGCCGAAACGCGCGGGAGGGCTGCTTGATCGAGCGGGACGCGGTGTCAATCCCGTCCACCGTTCCGGGCGGCGGGCCGATGGTGCAGCTCCATCGGATGAGCGGCATCTGGCTGCCGATCGCCGTCGTCATCGTGCTCGTCATTTTCTTTTCGCTGATGTCGGATGCCTTCTTCAGCCTGCGCAACATGACAGGCATCCTCGGCCAGGCGAGTACGCTGCTGCTGGCCTGCCTGGGCGCCTCCTTCGTCATTCTGATGGGCAGCATCGACCTGTCGGTGGGAGCGATCGTGCTGCTTGCCGGCGCCATCACCGTCAAGGCCCTGAACGCCTTCGGCCTCGGCATCGAAGCGCTGGGCGTCGGCCTGCTGGTCGGAGCGGCGCTCGGGCTTGGCAATGGCATCCTTTATGCCTGGGGCCGCATTCCTTCCTTTGTTGTGACCCTCGGCACCCTGTCGGTGTTCACCGGAACCGCCTGGCAGATTCTCGAAGGCCGGGCACTCCGGTTCACCGCGGATGGATTTGAGAACCTGGCGATCGGCCAGTTCGTGCCCTATGTGCCGAACATCGCGCTGTTCGCGCTGGGCGCCTGGTTGCTGGCCAGCCTTGCAGGCCAGATGACCCGCTTCGGCCGCTACATGTATCTGATCGGCGGCGGCGAGGCGGTGGCGCGGACCGCCGGCATTCCGATTACCCGGTACAAGATCTATGCCTTCATGGGGTCGGGCCTGATGGCGGGATTGGCCGGAGCGCTGGCGGTGGCAAGGCTGGGTGCCGCGGGTCCCACACTCGGCCAGGAACTGCTGCTCAATACGCTGGCCGCCATCGTCGTGGGCGGCACTTCGCTGTCGGGCGGCATCGGCGGCGTTCACCGGACACTGATCGGCGTCGCCATCATCGCTCTTCTCGACAACGGCCTGAATCTGATGGGGGTCAATCAGTACACCCAGATGGTGATCAAGGGGGCCGTCGTCATCGTCGCCGTGCTGATCGGCCAGGATCGCCGCAACAGCCAGGTCATCAAGTAAATCGCAGAAAAGCCAACCAGGGAGGAAACAAGAACATGACACAATATTTCAAGACGCCACTGACGCGGCGCAGGCTGATGGGAAATGCCGCCGCCGGCGTGGCAGCCTATGCGGCATCGCCGCTGTGGGGCGGCGACGCGATGGCGCAGAGCGGAGATCTGGCGACCATCCATGAAACAGCGGCCGCCGCCGCCAAGAAACTGGCCGAAGGGCGCACCGTCACGCTCAAGATCATGCAGCCCTCGGGATCGCTGGGCAATGTCAAGCCGGTGGCCGACAAGTTCGCCGAGGCGACGGGCATCAAGTTCGAATATCTGGAAGTGCCGCTGGGCGAGATCGGCCAGAAGGTCCTGCTCGAAGCCGTGGCGCGGTCGGGCTCGTTCGACCTGGCACTGCCCGCGACGTTCAGCATCCCCGACCTCGCGGAATCGGGCATTCTGGTCAATCTCGACCAGTATGCCCAGAAATACGAGCCGGCCGACTACCAGAAGGATGCGCTCTTCACGCTCGGCGATTATTACAAGGGAAGTCTGTTCGGCTACCAGACCGACGGCGACACCTATCTCATGTTCTACAACAAGCCGTGGCTCGACGATGAAAAGGAGCGCAAGGGCTTCGCCGACAAGAACGGCTATGAACTGAAAATTCCCGACACATGGCAGGAACTGGACGCCATGATGGCGTGGTTCCATCGCCCGGACAAGGGAATGTACGGCGGGGCCCTGTTCCGCACCCAGTATTTCATCGCCTGGGAATGGTGGGGACGTTTCCATGCCAAGGGATTTTATCCGTTGGCGGACGATCTCACGCCGCAGATCAACAATGACGCAGGCGTCGCCGCGCTGGAGGAACTGATCGCCGCCTCGCAATATCTCTATCCTGGCGCCAAGACCAATGGCCTCTTCGAAAACTTCGAGGCCTTTGGCGAGGGCGACAAGTTCGTCGATATCGGCTGGGGCGGCACGCAGAAGTTCCTCAACTCCGACAAGTCGAAGATCAAGGGCAAACTCGCTTTCGGCGACATGCCGGGCGGCATGGTCGATGGCAAGCTTCTGAAAACGCCGTATTTCAACTGGGGCTGGAACTACATCGTGTCGAGCGCCTCGCCCGAGCCGGAAATCGCCTATCTCTATACGCTCTTCGCGTGTTCGCCGGCGATGTCGACCATCGCGGTGCGCGATCCCGCCGGCTACTTCGACCCGACGCGTGCCGCGCACTACGCCGATCCCGAAATCCAGAAGACCTACACGCCGGAATTCCTCAAGGCGCACAAGGCCTCGATGGAGAACTCGATTCCCGATCTGTATCTCAAGGGCCAGGGCGAGTATTTCGACGAGCTGCGGGTCAATATCGCCGCGGCCGATTCCGGAAGCAAAACGGCGAAGGCCGCACTCGACGATACCGCCGCCGCCTGGGAGCGGATCACGCGGCGCATGGGAGCGCGGAGCCAGCAGGTGCAGTGGCGCTTCCTCAAGTCCAACTATCCCGCCGGAATACGCGATCGGCTGAAATGACGCTTTCGAACCAACCGGAAGGGGCGGCGCGGCCTGCGCTGCCCCGCCGTTTCCGTTTGCCGTTCAATATCCTGCTCGTTTTGCCGGCGCAGCTGACGATGCTCGCGGTGGTTCTCGTGCCGACGCTGATCGTGATCTGGCTGGCGCTGACCGACTGGCAGCCGACGCAGGCGATCCCGTGGTGGCGCGCCGAGTTTGTCTGGTTGTGGAATTTCTACGACCTCTGGTACGACGCGCGGTTCGTCAACGCGGTCGTGCGCACCGTCTTCGTGGTTGGCGTGTGCATCGCCGTCGAATTGGGGCTGGCGCTCGGGCTCGCTCTCCTGTTTGTCGAGGAATGGTGGTGGAAGCGGTTCGCCGTCTCGGTCATCGTGTTGCCGATGATGATCATTCCGGTCGATGCCGCCAATGCCTTCTTCATGCTGTTCAACGATCGCGGCCCGATCAATCATGTGATCTCGCTCGTCCTCGGCCGTCCCTTCGCCTTCTCGTGGCTGTCGGATCCCACCTGGGCGATGCTGCCCATCATGCTGTGCGAGATCTGGCAATGGACTCCACTCATGTTTCTGATGGTGCTCACCGGGCTTCTCGGCCTGCCGCAAAACCAGATCCGCGCCGCCGTTTCGCTCGGTGCATCACCGGCGCGAATCTTCCGCCGCATCATGCTGCCGCTGTTGGCGCCGGTGATCGGCATCGCGGTGCTGATCCGTTCGATCGAGACGTTCAAGATATTCGACGCGGTCTATATCCTGACGCGCGGCCAGCCGGGTGGCGCGACTGAGACCATCTCGATGTACATGTATAACGGCGCGTTCGTCTATTTCCGCATGGGTTACATCGCGGCCGCAGCACTCATCGTCCTCGTGCTGGTGACGTCTATCTCAATCGCCATCGCGAAGCCCTTGCGCAGGCATGGCTGAGATGCAGGGCTCGCTGCTTGCCACGTTTCTCCGGCGCCTTGCCGTCGTGGTGGCGATGCTGTTTGCGTTCTTTCCCATCTACTGGCTGCTGGCCACATCGATCAAGCCTGTCGAGGAATGGGCATCCTGGCCTCCGGTGTGGTTCACCGAAAACCCGACCCTGCAGAATTACCGCATCGTGTTTTTTCCCGAGGCGGCCCGCAGCTTCGCGGCACAGGAATCGGGTTCGCTCGATTACAAGGTTTCGGGAAGCGCGTGGAAGGCGTTTCAGGACAGCGCCATCATCTCGACGATCGCGACCTTTCTTTCGGTCGCCTTCGGCACGCTTGCCGCCTATTCCATCGTGCGCTTTCGCACCGGCGGCGAAAACTATCCCTTCCAGTTTCTGACAGTACGGATGATGCCGCCGATCGCGGTGGTGGTGCCGGTCGTCGCCTTGTTTTCGATGCTGCGGCTGGCCGACACCTATTTCGGCATGATCCTCGCCTACACCGCTTTTACCCTGCCCTTTTCGATCTGGATGATCCGCTCCTTCATCGAGGAGGCGCCGGCCGAACTTGAAGGCGTGGCGATGATCCACGGCATGAGCAGGATGGAGGCGTTCGCCAAGGTGACGCTGCCATTGATCCGCGGCGGCCTACTGGCGACCGCGTTGTTCATCTTCATTCTCAACTGGTCGGAATTTCTCTTCGCCCTCGTTCTCACGTCGGGCCATGTGGTGACGGTGACGCTGCAGGTTGCGAATTATGTTTCCGCCTCGTCGGGCAAGCTTTATGGCGTCCAGGCGGCGATGGGCGCCATCTCGACGCTGCCCGTCATTTTCTTCGGCTATCTCATCCAGAAGCACCTGGTGCGCGGCCTGACGTTTGGCGCGGTGAAGCGATGACACCGCGGCTTGAATTGCGGCAGGTCGTCAAACGCTACGCCGAAGTGGAAGCCGTGCGCGGCATCGACATGCGTTTGGTGCCTGGCGAGTTTCTGTCGCTGCTGGGACCGTCTGGGTGCGGCAAATCGACGACGCTGGCGATGATCGCCGGGTTCGAGACACCCACCGCAGGCGACATTCTGGTCGACGGCCTGCCGGTCAACGGCGTGCCGCCCGGGCGCCGCCGGATCGGACTGGTGTTTCAGGATTACGCCGTGTTCGGCCGGCTGACGGTCAAGGATAATCTCGCTTTCGGACTGGAAGCGCAGAATGTGGCGCGCCGCGAACGCGTCCGGCGTATCGCCGAGATTGCCGGCAAACTTGAATTGCAGGAAATCCTGGCGCGCCGGGGCGCCAGTCTCAACATGAGCGAGATGCAGAGGGTGGCGTTGGCGCGCGTGCTGGTCACCGAACCACGCCTGCTTCTCCTCGACGAGCCCATGTCCAATCTCGACGCGTCGATGCGCGCGTCGCTCCGCGGCGAATTGAAACTGATCCAGCGCGGTCTGGGACAAACGGTGCTCTATGTCACCCACGATCAGGTCGAGGCGATGTCGATGTCGGACCGCATCGCCGTGATGCGCGATGGACGGATCGAACAGTTGGGGACACCGGATGACATCTATCATCGCCCGCTGACGCGTTTCGTCGCCGAATTTATCGGCGATCCGCCGATCAACATGCTGGCCTGCACGGTAAAACGCTCGGGCAAAAACATGGCGGTGGCAACGGCTTTGCACGATGCACTCGACCTGCCTGTGCGCAATGTGCCCGAAGGCGAACAGATCCTCGCCGTCCGGCCGCATGATCTTCATGTTTCGCGGAGGCCGATCCCGGGCGCCGTGGCGACGACCGCCCGCTTCATCGAGCGGCTGGGCGCGGAGGACGTTATCCATGTGGACTATGGAGATGCGCTGGCCGCAGCCATTGCAGCACCTGGCTTCGCCGCGCCGGGCGACCGGTTGTGGCTCGGCATCGATGGAGCCCGGGTCCATCTCATCCGCCGCGACAATGACCGTGTCGCCCCGCTGGAGGCGGCATGACGGCGTGGTTGTCGATTGCGTCCCTGGCAAAAACCTATCCCGGCCCGGTCACGGCCCTAGCCGGGATTTCGCTCGATGTCCGCAAGGGTGAATTCTTCGCCATTCTCGGCCCCAGCAACGCGGGCAAGTCGACATTGCTCAAGACGATCGCCGGCGTCGAACTTCCGACGTCCGGCTCGATCGCACTGGCCGGGCGGCCGCTGGACGGGCGGGAGCCCCGCGAACGGCATGTCAGCCTCCTGTTCCAGAATATCGCGCTGTTCCCCGATCGCACGGGCTTCGACAATATCGCTTTTCCGATGCGCGTGGCGCGACGCCCTGATGCACAAATCCGCGGCCGCGTGGCGGAAGTGGCCGCCCTCCTCAGGATCAATCACCTGCTGGCGCGCCTGCCCCGCACCTTTTCGGGCGGCGAGCAGCAGCGGGTGGCGATCGCTCGCGCCATCGTGTTGCCCGCCGATCTGCTGATGCTCGACGAGCCTTTGACCAATCTGGATGCGCGCATCCGCATTGCGCTGCGGCTGGCTTTCAAGAAGCTGCATCGCGACAGCGGCCAGACCATGCTCTATGTCACGCATGACCAGGCCGAGGCGCTGTCGATGGCGGACAGGATCGGCATTCTCCATGAGGGGCGCTTCGTGCAGATCGGAACACCCGATGAAGTCTATTTCCATCCGGTCAGCGAATTCGTCGCGCGCTTCATCGGTTCGACACCCATGAACATTCTGGATGCTGCGTTGAATTTCGACGGAGATGCGCTTGTTGCAAGGGGTGCGGGATTCGATTCGGTGCTGCGAAATGCCCCGCAACTGCGGCTGCCGGCGACGGCGGCGATCGGTGTCCGCCCCGAGGAGATCCGCGCCGCGCCGGAAGCCGGACCCGACACGCCGCATCGGGGCGAGATCGTGTGGATCGAGCGATTGGGAAGTCACCGGATACTGGATGTCCGGCTCGGCGGGCAAGTGATAAAGGTACGGACCCGCCCCGATCATCCGGCCGATCGCGAAGGACCGGCCTGGTTTGGTTTTGACATCAGCGCTCATCGTGTTCTGAATAGGGCCACGGGTTTGTTTCTCACGGCGGAGAAACTGACGACAGGACTCACGGCAAACAGGGAGGTGACGACATGTGTGTGACTGGCGCCTGCGGCAAGCACGGGCCGCTTCCGGGGAAATTCGCCTATACGAAATTTTCCGGCGATCTGGAACTCACGCCGCAGCGGCGATTCGAGCAAGTTGTGGCGATGTCGCCCGAAGAGATGGCGCGCGCTTCGCAAATGGTGATGGGCATCTACAATGAACTGCTGCGCACCGCGGCCAGCCTTGAAGACGAGGGCTACCGCCGCCTGATGACCGAATGCATCACCCGGCCCAAGGTCACCTTTCTCGAAATGTATCCGGGCGAGGACGACCGCCGCCGTCTGTTCGACGAAATGGTGAAGCTCGGCTTCTTCAATGCCGCCGACGATCCCGATTACGTCTGGCCCGCGGGCCACATGTCGCCGCAGAACTACCTGACCGCGCCGTCGAGCCACAATGATTTCTACAATGCCCATCCGGGCGGGCTGGCGCTGACGGTGGCGTTCAATATCCGCATGGCCGACGCCTATACCGAGAACTACCGCCAGGTCTACGGCGTACCGATCAACCGCGACGTCTCGGTGGCGGGACTGCTCGTCCATGAATATCCGAAAGTGTGGCTGTATCAGTGGCAGAAAGACGGCAGCTGGCTGGAAGAGCCGCGCACCGTCTATGACGATACCTGGCACGCGCACTGCATCTATGTGACGGCGGAGCTGATGCACCGGCGTTTCGACAGCCGCATCGTGATGGCGATGGCGGCCGCGCATCAGCTTTCGGCGCTTGGCGCTTCGATGGATGGCCGCAACGTCGTCACCAACTGGGTGGGGCTTGAACGCGTGGCGCATTTCATCAAGGCCGCCGGCATCCTCGCCAATGTCGATCCCGTCGATTACGGCCTGCTGGAGCGCAAGGGCGGCGATATGGTGCTGGCGCCGCAACCGGCGGAGCAGTGGGTCACCCATCTGGCCGATATGAACTGGCCCTATGCCATGGGGGCTGCGCATCTGCACACCGTACCGCTGTTGCGGCGGTTTGCCGAAGACAGGCTGAAGATCAAGGGGCGCGATCTTTCCGGCCGGCCCTTCAACCAGCTCAAAAACTATGTGTGGTCCCAGCTTGGCCAGATCGCGCTGTACGAAATTCTGGTGCGGGAAGGGCAGGATGCCGCGAACAAGACGCTGAGCCAGCTGGTCGCGGCATGAAAAATGAAGAGGGTGCCGCTCCGTCGTTTGCGGAGAGGGCGCTGGCGTTCGGACGTGATGTCTATTCGGGTCACGGCAAAATTGAAATCCTGCCCAAGGTGGGCGCCGCCACGCTCGAGGATATGGCCGTCGCCTACACGCCGGGCGTAGGTGTTGTCGTCCGGCATCTGCTTGAGCATCCTGAAAATCTGTCGCTGCAGACCACCAAGGACAACATGGTCGCCTTGGTCACCGACGGCACCGCCGTACTCGGTCTCGGCAATGTCGGTCCCTGGGCCGGAATGCCGGTCATGGAAGGCAAGGCCGTGATGTTCAAGGCTTTGGCTGGCATAGACTGCATGCCCCTCAGCCTGAATGTTAGCAGTCCCCAGCAGTTCTGCGACGTCGTGGCGGCGCTGGAGCCGACCTTCGGCGGGATCAACATGGAAGATGTGGCGGCCCCTCACTGCTTCCCGATCCTGCGGAACCTCGAAGAAAAGCTTTCCATACCGGTCATTCACGACGATCAGTTTGGCACCGCCACCGTCGCCATGGCGGCGCTGATCAACGCCTTGACGCTGACGGGCCGGGAGATCGCCGACGTACGGGTCGTCGTCAACGGCGTGGGTGCTGCTGGTGCGGCGACTGTAACCTTGCTGGAAGCGCTTGGCGTCGGCGATATTCTGGCCGTCGACAAGGTAGGGATTCTGCGGCGTGGCGTCGACTATGCCATGCCGCATTGGATGGAGATCGCGGCGCGCACCAACCGCGACAATCGCGCTGGCGACCTCGTTGCGGCCATGAAAGGCGCCGACGCGTTCATCGGGGTATCGGTTGGCGGAGTGGTGAGCGAAGCAATGGTGGCGTCGATGGCCCGGCACCCGATTGTCTTCGCGCTTGCCAATCCGGAGCCCGAGATTTCACCCGACCGGGCCTTGGCGGCGGGTGCCGCGATCACGGCGAGCGGGCGTTTTGATTTTCCCAATCACTGCAACAATGTTCTGGCCTTTCCCGGATTGATGCGGGGGGCGCTCGATACGAAAGCAAAGCGGGTGACGGCTGGAATGTGTCTCGCCGCGTCGCGGGCGCTGGCCGCGATGGCGGGCGCGTCAACCGATGCGATCCTGCCCTCGCCGCTCGATGCCGCGGTTCATGCAGGCGTGGCCGAAGCCACCGCCCTTCAAGCCGTGGCGGAAGGTCAGGCACGCCATGTCGTGACGCCAGGCGAGGTCCGCCGCCATACGCTGGAACTTGTCGCCAGCGTGGCCGAGCGCCAATCCAATTTGGCGTCGCTCCAACGGCAACGCCGCTAACCACCCTCGGGGTGGTAGGCGCGCAGCACCAGGTTGGCGTAGCTGATATAGAGGTGCTCGAGGCGCTCGAAGCCGCCCGCCTCGATGGTGATCGGGGCCGCATTGCTGGCCAAAGTGGCAAGCTGCAACGCCACGTCCTCGACCGGGAGTTCCAGGCTGAATTCGCCGTGCGATTTCGCATCCTCGATGGCGCTGGTGAAGATCCTCGCCATTTCCGCGCCAAAGCGTTGCAAAGCTCTGCGCCCCGCCGGGGTGAGGAGATCGGTGTCCTGGCGCAGGCGCGAGATGGCGCTCCATGGCCTGCCCCCGGTGCCGGACGTATTCTGCCGCCGGTAGCGCTCCTTGCTGTAGGCGATCATGGCGTCGATCTTGGCCACGAAGGGACGGTCCGTGGTCCAGATCGCGGTCAAGGCCGCCAGCGTGCTTTCGACGTATTCGGTCAGAAGCTCCTCGACCAGAAGCTGCTTGTTGCCGAAGTGATAGTGGATGTTGGCACGGGTGATATCGAGGCCCTCGGCGATGTCGCGAAAACTCAGGCCCCGGTAGCCCTGCTGAATCAGAAGCTGCAGGGCAAGCGTCTTGATCGCATCGCGGGTGGTGTCCATCCCTCCGGTATAGATGAAAGCGTCCTGCGTGGGGCATTGACTTTTTACTGACTTACAAGCAAGTAAGTAATTGGACCAGGGTTGCAGCGGGGTGGCGGATGCAGATGAAATCCTTTCCGGAGCATGGGATCGGTTCGCCGCTGGCGGTGCGGGCCGGAGACCTGATCTTTGTCGGCGGGTTGATGCCGCTGGACGGCGATGGCCAGGTCGCAGGCGCCGGTCTCGCTGCCCAAACCAAAATTGTCTTCGACAGGCTGAAGCAGGTTCTGGCCGAGGCGGGTGCAATGCTCGCCGACGTGGTGAAGCATAATGTCTATCTGAGCGGTGAGGGCGGTCTGCCCGACGCCGCGGCGGCCATTGCCGAACTCGACACGATCCGAACCCTGTATTTTGATGCGCCGGGGCCAACGAGCACCGAAATTTTCTGTGGCCTCGAGCGCGAAGGCGTGTTGCTCCTCGTCGATGCCTGGGTGGTGGTGGGTGGCAAGCGGGAAGTGCTGTCGCCGCCCGGACACTGGCGATGGCGCAGCAAACTGCCCTTCGTCCATGGCTGGAAAGTGGGCGACATGATCTTCGCCGGCGGCCAGCGCTCGCTCGATAGCCATGGCAATCTGCGGGGAACCGGCGATATCGAAGTTCAGACGGAAGAGGCCTTCCGCAACCTCGACACCATGCTCCGCCAAGGTGGCGGCGACCGCAACAGCCTGATGCGCCAGAACACCTATTTTCGTTTCTTCGGCCAGGGCGCGGAAGTGACGCGCTATTGGGAGAAGATGACCAATGTGCGCCGCCGCTACATGTCGGTGCCCTCGGCCGCCGGCGCCGGATTGCGGATCACCAGCCTGCCGGGCGCGGACGAATTGATCCAGGTGGAAGGCATCGGCGTGCTTGGCACGGACAAGCAACGCCTGCAACCCGCCGGTCACTGGGACTGGAGCATCCCCGGCAATCAGTTCACGCAAGGCTGGAAGATCGGCCGGCTGGGCTTCATCGGTGGGCAGATTTCGGCCGACGACAAGGCCCGCGCCGTGGGCCGCGACATGGAAACCCAGACGCGCAACGTGTTCAATTTCATCCGCCGCGTGCTGGCCGAAGGCGGCATGACCGAAGCCGATGTCGGCAAGCTCTATATCTACTACCATGCGGACGGGGATTGGCCGGAGATCGCCCGGACACGCGCGGTGATCGAGGCCGTCCAGCGCGAATTCTACAGCACACCGGGGCCGGCGGTGACGGCGGTTCGCGTCTCCGGTTTTGCCTTCGAGGACCTGCTCATCGAGATCGAGGCGGTCGCCGTGACCGGAGACTGATGTCGAGACATGATTTTCCGCCAGGGGAATTCGCCGGCCGTTTGACGCGGGTCCGCGCCGCCATGGCGGAAGCCGGACTGGACTGGCTGGTTGCCGTCCATCCCGTATCGATCCACTGGCTCACCGGAAGTGACGCCAAGAGCTACCAGGAATTCCAGTGCCTGCTGATCGGGGCCCAGGATCAGCCTCTCGCCGTGCTCACGCGGGCGGGCGAATGCCATGAGTTTGCCACCGATTCGCTGGCCGGCGAGATCGTCGGCTGGGGTGGCGGCGAAACGGAAGACCCGGTTCAGGCCTTCGCCATTCTGGCACGCCGCTTCGGGCTTCTGTCCGCGCGGGTGGGTCTTGAGGTGCCGGCCTACTACCTGCACCCCCACCACTATCTGGGCCTCCGCGCCGTGCTGGGCGACGCCCTCGTCAGCGAACCCACCGATCTCATCGCCGATCTCAAGCTGGTGAAGTCGCCGGCGGAAATCCAATACATCAGGCGTGCCGCCGCCATCGCCGATACCGCACTTGCAGCCTTTGGCAATGACCTCGCGGCGGGGCGCACGGAACTGGAACTCTCCGGCACCGTCTATCATGCGCTCCTGACAAACGGCAGCGGCATCGCCGCAAGCCCGATCAATCTGGTCTCGGGAGAGCGATCCGCCTACAGCCATGGCGGACCCACCGCTCGGATGTTGCGCCATGGCGACTTCGTCAATATCGAGTTCGGCGCCACGTATCATCGCTATACGGCAACCATCGGCCGGCAGTTCTGCCTAGGCGCGCCCACGCCCCGCATGCTTGAACTTCATGCCATCGCACGCGAGGCAGCCGATGCCATGATCGGCGCGATCCGCGATGGCGTTGCCGCCACGGTGGTGCATGAACGCGCGCGCTGCATCATTGCGGACGCAGGTTTCGACCGGTGGCGTGTGCATACTTCGGGTTACGGCCTGGCGCCCGGCTTTCCGCCGAGCTGGGCCGAACCGCTGCACTTCATGGGCGGCAGCCGCTATGTGCTCAAGGCCGGAATGGTGGTCACGGTTGAGCCGCCGATCTTCATTGGGCCCGAGGGGCTGGGCGTCCGCATCATTGACAACGTGCTTGTCACGGCGGCCGGGGCCGAACTCCTCTCCGGCGCAACGCGCGCGCTGGTGGTTATCGCATGAGCGCTGCACGATGAAATACAACTTCAAATTCGCAGCACTTCTGCCCTACTCGGATGAAATTGTCCGGGGCGTCCTGCTGACCTTGAACCTGTCGGTCATCACGATGCTGCTGGGGTTGCTGATCGGCGGGCTGGTCGCCATCGGCCGCACCAGTACGATCGGCTTCATTCGCACGCTGGCCCGCGTCTATATCGAAGCCCTGCGCAATACGCCGCTTCTGGTGCAACTCTTCATCGTGTTTTTCGGTCTGCCCGCGCTCGGCATCAGGCTCGGTGCCAACACCGCGGCGGTGATCGCCTTGTCGTTCAATGTCGGGGCCTATGCCGCCGAAATCTTCCGGGCCGGCATCCAGTCCATCCACCGGAGCCAGATCGAATCGGGCCGCTCGCTCGGCCTTACCGCCTTCCAGACCTTCCAGCATGTCGTGCTGTTCCAGGCGGTGAAGGCGGTCTATCCCGCCCTGGCCAGCCAGTTCGTGCTGCTTATGCTGGCAACCAGCGTCGTCTCGTCGATCGGGGCCACTGAACTGTTCCACGAAGCGGCCTTCATCGAATCGCGCACCTTCCGGTCGTTCGAGGTCTATACGCTCATCACCTTCTGCTATCTGGTGATGACGCTGTCGTTCCGCCTGCTGTTCGCGGGGCTCTACTGGGCCGTGTTCACGCGGAGACCGGCGCGATGATCCGCGACTTCGGCAGCGGCGACGTCGTCTATCTGCTGCAGGCGGCGCGCTGGACGCTGGCCCTGGTGCTGGCGTCGGCGGCGTGCGGCGGGGCGTTGGGCTTCATCGTCGCCATAGCGCGCGTGGTGCCCATCGCTGCGGTTCGATGGCTGGCCATCGGCTATATCAATCTCATTCAGGGCACGCCGCTGCTGGGACAGCTTTTCGCATGGTTCTTCGCGCTGCCGCTGGTTGGCATTTCCGTCGATGCCTGGACCGCGGCGGTTGTCTCGCTGTCGATCTATGCCAGCGCCTTCCTCGGCGAAATCTGGCGGAGCGCGCTGCAGTCGGTGCACCAGCGGCAATGGGAAGCGGGTGCCGCACTTGGCCTCACCTACCCCCAGCAGCTCAGCCATGTGGTCATTCCCCAAGCTGTGCGGATCGCCATCGCGCCAACCGTCGGCATCCTGGTGCAGCTCATCAAGGATACCTCGCTTGCCGCGCTCATCGGTTTCGTTGAGCTCACACGCGCCAGCCAGATCATCAGCGCGGCCACCTTCGCGCCGCTCACCGTCTATCTGACGGCGGCGGTCATCTACTTCGTGTTTTGTTTCAGCCTGTCGCAGCTCAGCCAGAGGCTGGAAAGGACGTTGCATGGCGCTCGTTGAGATCGACAACATCCACAAGCGCTTCGGCGCGGTGGAAGTGCTGAAGGGCATCTCGCTGAAAATCGAGAATGGCCAGATCGTGGCGGTGATCGGCCGTTCGGGATCGGGCAAGTCGACGCTTCTGCGCTGCATCAACGGGCTGGAACGCGTGCAGGAGGGCCGTATCGCCGTCGACGGCATCGAGGTCACCGCGCCCAATGCCAATCTCAACCTGCTGCGCCAGCGCGCCGGCATGGTGTTCCAGAGTTACAACCTGTTTCCGCATCTCAATGTCGAGCGCAACGTCATGCTGGCGCTGCAACTGGTGCGCAAGTTCGCCAAGCCGGAGGCCCGCCGTATCGCCCGCGAAATGGTGGTCAAGGTCGGACTGGCCGACAAGCTCCTGGCCTATCCCGACGAGTTGTCGGGTGGGCAGCAGCAACGTGTCGCCATCGCGCGCTCGCTTGCAATGCAACCGGCACTTATGCTGTTCGACGAAATCACCTCGGCACTCGACCCCGAACTGGTTGGCGAGGTGCTGCGCGTCCTCGAAAGCGTCGCGCGCGACGGCATGACCATGATGCTCGTGACTCACGAGATGAACTTCGCAAAGAACGTCGCCCACCGCGTGATCTTCATGCACGAGGGCCGCATCCACGAGGATGGGCCCGCGCGTGAAATTCTCGCGGCGCCGCGTACGGCCGAACTCAGGAGTTTCCTGAGCGCCGTCCTGCACTAGCCTGAAAGCCATACGACAAACACAGGGAGACCTATCATGTTGAAGCATCTACTCGGAACACTCTCAGCGGTGCTGGTCGCCGGACTGCTGTCCGCCGCGCCCGTGTCCGCCGCCGACCTGCAGGCCATCGTCTCGGCCGGCACCGTTCGCATCGGCGTGCCCATCGACGTGGCACCCTTCGGCTCGGTCGACGCCAACAAGGAGGCCGTTGGCCTCGACGTCGACATGGCCAAGAAAATCGCCGAGGCCCTGGGCGTCAAGCTGGAACTGCAGCAGATCACCGGTGCCAACCGCATTCCCTATCTGGTGACGGACCGTCTCGACATCGTCATCGCCGCCATGGGCGCAACACCGGAGCGGGCGCTGCAGATCTCGTTCACCTCGCCATATGCCGCACTTTCGATCGGTGTCTTCGGACCCGACAGCATCGCCGTCACCAGTGCGGCGGAGTTGACCGACCAGACGATCGCGGTGGCACGCGGAACGACACAGGACATCGATCTGACGAAACTCGCGCCCAATGCCAAAATCCAGCGCTACGACGATGACGCAACCGCTGCCGCGGCCTTCACGTCCGGTCAGGCCCAGTTGCTGGCTACGGCGGATGTCGTGGCCAAGGACATGATGGACAAAGACCCGAAAATCCAGCTCAAGCCGAAATTCATCATGGAGTTTTCACCCTGCTACATCGGCATCCAGCAGGGCAATCCGGAACTGCAGCATTGGCTCGACACCATCATCCATCTGGGCCTGCTCGACGGCTCGCTGTCGGCGCTGTCGGAAAAGTGGATCGGCACGCCATTGCCCAAATCGTTCCCGAGCCTCTGACAACTTGCGGCAGGGATGATGGCACCATCCCTGCCGTGCCATTCGCTTTCTAGAAGCGCGAAGCCCGATAGGGCGAGATGTCGATACTCGTCGGCTTGCCCGCAACCATCTGTGAAACAAGCTTGCCCGTAACACTGCCGCCGATCAGGCCCATATGACCGTGGCCGAAGGCGAAGAAGGCGTTGCGGAATCGGGAGGAGCGGTCGATGACCGGAATGGTATCGGGCATGCCCGGACGGTGCCCCATCCAGTTTGTCGTGGTGCGCGGCTGCAACTGTGGGAACATTTGAAGACCCATCTTCAGCAGCAGATCGGCGCGTGCCATGTTCGGCGGGGCCGACAGGCCGGCAAGCTCGACCGTTCCCGCGAACCGCATGCCGTCTTCCATCGGGCTTGCCACGAATTTACGATCCGACCAGATCGTCTGGATGCGCAAGCCTGCATCCTGGCCGTCCACCATGGCGTGATAGCCCCGTTCCGATTCAAGCGGCACGCGGCTGCCAAGCAGTGCGGCGAGCCTGCCCGACCATGCCCCGGCCGCGACCACCACGGTCTCCGCGGGCCGCCTGCCATTGTCGGTGAGAAGTGCCGTCACGCCGGCATCGCCAAACTCAAATCCGGTCACGCGGGCGCGGGTGAACATAGCGCCATTGCGTTCGAGATGGGCCGCCAGCATCCGCACAAGCTTGCCGGGATTGCTGCACTGGCCCTGTTCGGGGAGATAGACGCCCGTGTGGAAAATCGGGGCGAGTGCTGGCTCGAGCTGGCGGAGTTCATCGCGATCGAGAATCTCGACCTTCACCCCGCGCTCGCGCCGGAGCGTTAGTCCGTAGTCGGACATTGCGATGGCGTTCGCCTTTTCAAAGACAAACAGCTGGCCGCGCTGGGCGACGAGATGGGCGCAGCCCGCTTCGCGCAACAGCGGTTCGTAGCACTCGAATGTCAGGCGATGGAGGTTGCGCATGTCCGTCGCGATTTGCTCCACACGATCCTTCCGGCTCGCCATCAACAGGCGCGCCACCCAAGGCATCGCCTGCGGAAGATAAGCAAGCCGGATGAACAGCGGGCCGTCGGGATCGAGCAACCAGCCCGGAACCTTGGCCAGCATCCCAGGCATGGCAATTGGTACACAGGAGCCGGGACAAATTCCCCCCGCATTGCCGTGCGAGCATTGCGTTCCGGGCGGTTCCGGGTCCACCACCTCCACGGCATAACCTTCGCGCTGGAGGTAGGCGGCGCAGCATATTCCAACGATGCCCGCTCCGATCACAGTGGCACTGGGTTTGCCGGATACGGCGTCCACTATCGCTGCTCCGGTGGCTCAGGCGACGCCCGGCTGCGGCTCGAACGCGCGAAGCGCGGTCAGGCTGCGGGCCACGGCCTGCTGCAGCATGCGGAAGTCGCTGAGATAAGTGATCAGCCGATAGCCCATGTCGCTGCAACGCTTGGCATAGGCGACTGAACCCACATGGATGCCGGGCATGACGCCCGCCTTGTTGGAGCGCTCGGCAATGAGCTCGATTGCCTTCAGCACATCCTTGTATTCCGGATCAAATCCCGAATTCTCTCCCATGCTGACCGAAAGGTCCGAGGGGCCGACATAAACCGAATCAAGTCCGGGTGTCGCAAGGATGGCGTCGAGATTTTTCACTGCCTCGGCGGATTCGATCATGGGCATGGCAAGCACGGTGCTGTTCGCATTCTTCACGTAGTCGGCACCGGCATAGAGCGAGGCGCGAAGCGGGCCCACGCTGCGGTGGCCCAGCGGCGCATAGCGGCAGGCGCGGACAAAACTCTCGGCCTCGGCGCGCGTGTTCACCATCGGGCAGATCACGCCGTAAGCGCCGGCGTCGAGAACCTTGCCGATGATGCCGCTCTCGTTGGCGGGTACGCGCACGATCGGCGTCTTGCTGGTGGTCGAGATCGCCTGCAGCATGGTGATCGCCGTTTCGTATCCGATCGCACCGTGCTGCAGATCGATGCAGATGCTGTCCCAGTCCTGCAGCGCCATCAGTTCGGCGGAAATGGAGGAAGGAATGGCGAGCCAGCCATTGATGACCGTTCCGCCATTGGCCCAGATCGTCCGGATGTTGTTTGCACGCATGCGTTTTGCCTTTCAGGTATTGCGGTGATGTTCAAGGATGATGTCGCTCGCCTTTTCGGCAATCGCGATCGTGCTGATGTTTGTATTGGCGCGGACGATCGTCGGCATCACGGATGCATCGACCACGCGAAGACCATCGACGCCGCGAACGCGAAGATTGGAATCGAGAACGGCGAGCGGATCGCCATCCGCCCCCATGCGGCAGGTGCCGGACACATGCCAGCCGGACCACACCGTCGATTTGACCCAGTCCTCGATCGCCTGATCGTTCCCCGCCATTTTGTGGAGACTGTCCTGCGAGCCGAAGCGATGCCGGTAGAGCCAGGCGCGCGTCATGGGACTGAGGTCGATCAGCATGGCGGCGCCGATAACCTTCAGCCAGTTGGACGGTGACCGAACCTGGAGGGCGCGCACTTCGTCCGTGTAGCCCGCGAGGAACCAGCCGCGCGTCACCGCCTTGACCGCGGGATGTTCCATCAGCCGATAGATGCGCTTGAACGCATCGACCAGCCGGGCGAGATCGCGGCCGTCGGACAGCATGTTGATGTCGACGAAGGGCTCGGCCCGCGGATCGCTCGATGCGAGCCTGACTACACCGCGCGAGAACGACTTGTTCACGCACACGCCGAGCGACCCGATGCGCATGCCCAGAGGATGCCAGCCGGTGCGATTGGCCGGCATCATCAGCATGTCGCCCGGAGCGCCACCTTTCAGGCCGGAGGAATAGCGAAGTCCGAAGAAAATGTGGCGGCGCTGTTGGGCGGACAGCCGGGCGCGCGGCAGCAGAAAAGTGCCGACTGAGATATGCGGATGATCCATCAGGTTTTCGCCGACCCCCGGACTGTCGCACAGCACGGCGACACCCTTCTCCTTAAGATGCCGCGCCGGGCCGATGCCTGCACGCATGAGAAGGGCGGGCGAATGCAGCGCCCCGGCCGAAATCACCACCTCGCGCGCCTTGAGCACCTGGGCCTCGCCGTTCCGCACGACATCGATCCCCGCGATACGGCGGCCCTCCCATCGCAGGGCCCGCACTTCCGTGTCGGCGAAGATCGTCAGGTTGGGGCGCTTGCGTACATCGGCATCGAGATACGCCATGGCGGTTGAAACGCGGCGGTTGTTCTCGTTGAGAATGGGAAGCGGAAATATGCCGTCGCGCTCGTTGCCGTTCAGATCCGCATCGTAGGCAAAGCCCTGGGCTTGCATGGCGTCCCGCATCGCGCGGCTGTATCCCGCCCAGGAATCTGGAAACACACGCCGGACAGGGAGGGGGCCGTCAACGCCATGTACGCCGCCGGGAAAATCGAGGTCGCGTTCGAGCTTCTTCAGATAGGGCAGTATGCCTGCGTAGTTCCACCCCTTGAGGCCGATCGCTCCCCATTCGTCATAGTCGGCGGCGTAGCCGCGCACCGCGAACTGGCCATTGATGCTGGACCCGCCTCCCATCACGCGGGCCTGTTCGAGGCGCGAGTCCTTCACCGTCCCGTCGTTGACGCGCGGCGAGCGCGTGTAAACGCGAAGATCGGGCCAATGAAAGCGTGGATCGAAATAGGAAAGGCCTGGATATGAGTCGGCGATGACATCGGGAACTTCCCCCGGCGGCGTATCGGGACCCGCCTCGACGACCGCGACTTTCAGCCGGGGATTGGCCGACAGCCGGCCAGCGAGGACCGAGCCTGCCGACCCGCCACCGACAATGATGAGATCAAACTCCACGCGGCGCTCTTATGCCGGCTGCCGGCTGGCGAGCAATTTCGCCTCGAGGAACGGGCGCAGCATTTCAGCACTCTCATGGAAGCGTCCCACGAAACTCTTGAGCCTGTCATGCGTGGGATTAAGCAGCACCTCGGCTGGCGCGCCATCGACGGCGATCCGTCCCTGATCGAGAAAGATGATCCGATCGGCGATCTCGAAGGCAAAACCCATTTCGTGCGACACGATCATCATCGTCATGCCGGAACGCGCCAGTTCCAGCATGGCTTTCAACACTTCCCCCACAAGCTCGGGATCAAGCGCCGATGTCGGTTCGTCGAACAGCATGATCTTCGGGTTCATCGCAAGCGCGCGAGCAATGGCGACGCGCTGCTGCTGCCCACCCGAAAGCTGTGACGGCTTCTTCAGCAGATGATCGCCCAGGCCCATCTTGGTGAGAATCGTTCTTGCCTCCGCTTCGACCGTGTCGCGCGGCAGGCCCTTGACGATGACCGGGCCCTCCATGACGTTGTGCAGCACGGTCATGTGCGGAAAGAGATTGAATTGCTGAAACACCATGCCGGTCTTGACCCGGATGCGGTTGGTCTCGGCGGGGCTGAGGCGCCGGCTGTCTTTGCCGCTTGTGTCGCGCTCGAAGATCGTATCGCCGTCGATGACGATGCGGCCACTGTCCGGGATATTGAGCAGGTTCACGCAGCGCAGAAGGGACGTCTTGCCGGAACCGCTGGCGCCGATCAGAACGATGACTTCGCCGTGCTTGACCGTCAGGTCGACGCCTTTCAGCACATGATGCTTGCCGAAGTGCTGATGGATTCCCTCAAGCCTCAGGACCGGCTGGTTCTCGCTGGTCATGTCGCGCGATCCTCACGCCGTTCGAGGCGGCGCGACAACATCGTGAGCGGTGTCAGGATGATGAGAAAGATCGCTCCCACGGCGGTATAGACCTCCATCGGCCGATAGGTGAAACTGCTGATGTAACCCGCCTGATAGAGAAGGTCGGGCACCGTGATCATCGACAACAGCGTGGTATTCTTCATCTGGATGATCGACTGCCCGGCAAGCGGCGGGATCATGCGGCGGAAGGCCTGGGGCAGGATGATGCGCCGCATGCGCTGCTTGTAGGACATGCCAAGCGCCACGGAGGCATCCGTCTGCCCGGCATCGATCGACTGCACGCCCGCCCGCAGAATTTCGGCATAGAAAGCACCGACATAACAACTGAGCGCCAGAAACCCGGCCCAGCCCTTGGTGATGTTGACGCCCAGAAAGATCGGGAGGGCGTAATAGGTCCACAGCAGAATGACCAGCAGCGGGATGTTGC
>JANLYR010000414.1:0-7555 GCA_031365765.1 Hyphomicrobiales bacterium
GATCGCGCCGGCGTCCGCCCAGCAAACGCGCCAGCGACATTCCCGCCGCTTCGGATCGGATCGACCAGAGGCAATTGTCAATGGCCGAAATGCAGTGCATGCCGACGCCGCGCCGGCCGTAATAGGCGCTGCCGACATAGAGCTTATCCCAGAGCGCCTCCACGTCGAGCGGATTTTCGCCGATTAGTAGTTCCGACAGGGTCTTGAACCCAAGGATCGCCATCCCCTGGCCGGAGATGATGGCCGCCGCCGCCGGTGCAAGTGTCTCGACATCCGACCAGCCCACCAGACCCTCATTGGTGGCGACGCGGACGATCAATTGCCAGTCTCCGTTGTCGATCGCCTCCTCCGCGCCCTCGGTCGCGCCATACTTCTGATCGCCGCGTAGCAGTATCGCTTCGACCTCAGTGATACGCATGACTCTCGCCTCGCTATGCAGAAAAATGCCCGGCCGCTGACTGATCGTACGGCCCAAAGGCCGTCTCGGCAAACGTAGCGCT
Source organism: Hyphomicrobiales bacterium (assembly GCA_031365765.1). Lineage (GTDB taxonomy): Bacteria > Pseudomonadota > Alphaproteobacteria > Rhizobiales > Aestuariivirgaceae > Aestuariivirga. The sequence continues at coordinate 501 of JANLYR010000414.1, forward strand.
ATACCGCCAGCCCACCGTGCCACCAGTGCTGGAAGGGATTGGAGTGGAGGATCCGTTCGATTGTTTCGCTACTGACGCGGGGCAGCGCAGTACCCTCGACCAGCCGGTTGACGCCGACGAGTCCCTCGATCGACTCCTCGACGGCGGAGAAGGGAAAATCCGTCCCCCAGAAGATCTTGTCGCGTTCCGTGATGCGGTATTCCTGCGCAGCGATCAGGATGTTCCAGAATTGCCAGGGCCGGTAGAACAGCGCGGAGACTTCGCAATAGACATTAGCCTGCTTGCGCGCGATCACGATGCATTCCTCGAACCAGGGATGCGCCATATGCGCCATGATCATCTTGAGGTCCCGGTGGCGGCTCGCGATTTCATCTACCACCATGGGCCGGCCAAGGTCGATGGGGGCGTTCTCGGCAAAGGTCGTGCCCATATGGAGGGTGAGCGGTAGATTTCTCGCCGTGCAGTACCGGTAGATCGGCTCCATTCGGGGATCGAGCAGCGAGACGCCGCTATAGATCGGGCCGAATTTCACACCTTTCAAACCGTATTCCTCGACCGCTTTGCGCAAGAGATCCATGCAGTCCGGTCGGCGTGGATCCACTGCGGCGAATCCCACGAACTTATCGGGGTGCTTTTTCACCGCCCGCGCCGTGACCTCGTCGTTGCCGTCGATCCCCGCGGAATCGGCGTAGCGCAACGAGAACACGATGGCCTTATCGACCCGCGCCATGGCGGCATAGACGGTATCCGGATCGGCGGTCGGGCTGACCGAGCCCGGGCGGGAATAGGCGGTTCCCGCTGTGAACAGGGGCCGCACATGCTGCGGTTCCCAGAGATTCACATGGCAGTCGACGATCATGGGCGGACACTCAGGGGCATCAGGACAGGTAGTCCGGTTCCTTGTCGAATACCCGTTTGATCAGGGTCAGGAAGATATTGCCGTGGTATGTCGGAGAGCGTCTCTTGCATCACCGGGTGCGCCAAACCGGGTACGCCAAGTGATCTGGAACCGCCTGCCGCGGCCGACCGGACTGTATGGCGAGCATCTGCGACGTGCAAGCCTGTTCGAGATAGTAGAGAGCAAACAAGCATGGTCTTGCCGATGTCGTTGCTTATCTCCGTCGGCCCATGGTTGCGCATAAGCAGGATATCCTTGTTCCCCATCGCTGCGACGACCCGTTCTCCCTCGGCCTGGTCGAGTGCGGGGCCGGAATAATCCTCGTCATAGGCGATCCGATCGTGGAACATCATTGCCTCTTGTACCAACGGCAGCAGCCTTCAGCTCTTCAACAAACAGAGAGCGGTAGCATGGGGCATATGAGTATGGAAACAGGCCAATGCCGCAGGATTGTGCCGATGAATGGGCGCATGCAGACTGAACGCCGTGTGTTCGACTGCCCCCTTTCCCTCGATCACCTCGCCGTCGAGATTGCAGAGAATCAGGCTGGAAGCGTCAATTCGAACCAGAAATAACCTTCGGGATTGACCGGGAAGAGATCAGAGCGACCCGGCACCATGAAACTGAAGTGGTTCCAGGTCCCGGTCTGATAGCCGGGCCGCGCCGCCCAGCGGAATACCGCGGCCAGGTCGATCCGCGCCTGAAAAATGTTTGAGCCTGGACAGAGCGTCCCTTCTGGGCAAGCTGTTTTGAAACCTAGCAGCGTTTGACGCCATACGGCCCGAACCGGTGGGATACGAAAAGACTGCATCCGTCCATAAGTGTGGCAGGACCGAACGCTTGCCGCGGAATCATGCGCACTGGCTTGCGTGATTAAGCCGGTCCACGCTAGGCTTGGCGCGGGCGCGGAACGAGACCGAGCGATATGCGACGTGGCGCAGGCAGGGCAACCGCACGCGGAGAAACAATGACTGCCGAAGTAAAGCCGACGCTGATCTGGACGGAGATCGATTTCGAAATGAACGGCAAGCAGGTCGGGGTGCTCCACCTGCCCTATTCGGTAACACGGTCCGGCTACGGAATGATCGATATTCCGATCGCCGTCTTCAAAAACGACAATGGCCCATCGGTCCTGTTGATGGCCGGCAATCATGGCGACGAATACGAGGGTCAGGTAACACTGTCACGCCTGATCCACGACCTTGAGGCCTCCGACGTCAGCGGGAGGATGATCGTCATGCCGGCGGTCAACCTGCCCGCAGCCATGGCGGGCGCCCGGGTTTCACCGCTCGATTCCGGCAATCTCAACCGTGCCTTTCCCGGCGCGCCAGATTCGACGCCGACTTGGCAGATCGCGCACTATGTCGACAGCGTGATCGTACCGATCTGCAGCGCCTGGCTCGACCTCCATTCCGGTGGGAGCTCGATGGACTACCTGCCCTTCGCGGCGTTCTATCAAAGCGGCGACGCGGCGCTCGATACCCGCGGCGAGGCAATCATGCGGGCCTTTGGCGCACCGAGAAGCGTTGTCGTAACGGCAAGCCCGGATCCGCGACTGGCTGCGGCCGCAGCGCATCGGCGCAAGATTGCCTATCTCGGCGGCGAATGGGGAGGTGGCGGTACTGTCAACCCGGATGGTGTCGTTTTGACGCGCCACGGCGTGCTCCGAGTATTGGCGCATCTGGGCGTGTTGAAAAACATCGATCGGTTCGACGTACCTCCGGCCGGGAAAAGCCAGTCGCTGGAATGGGGAGGCTATGACTTCTACGCCTTTGCACCCGAGGCGGGGCTGTTCGAACCCACCGTTCGCCTGGGCGACAGTGTCAAGGACGGACAACTCTCCGGATACGTCCATTTCATCGAAAGCCCCTGGCGGAAGAGCATCCCGGTCCACTTCAAGAAGGGCGGACTTGTAATCTGCCAACGCCACTTCGGCCGCGTCGAGCCGGGCGATTGCGTCGCGCATACGGTGACCGAACTTCCGATCGCTCGAATGTGAAATCGTCGATCCGCCGGAGTGTAACCCATCATGGCCTTGAAGTTTCTCTACCCGGATGCGCAATTTGCCGGCGAACCCATACTCGAGACCGAGGTGTTAGGTTCGCGCGCCGAGTTGAGCGTCCATCGCGCAAACCAGGCCACTGCGATCTCCGATGATGTGTGGCGAAATTGCGACGCCATCGTCTGCTATGACGGCATTCCGTTCAATGAGGCTCTTGTCGGTCGGCTCGACCGGTGTCGCCTAATCGTTCGAGCCGGCGTGGGATACGACCACATCGCACTCGCCGCCTGTGCGCGGCAGGGCATTCCCGTCTGCAACACACCCGATTACGGCACGACCGATGTCGCCGATCACGCCATAGGGCTGATGCTGGCGCTGGCCCGGGGTATTGTGGCCTACCATGCCGGCCTCAAGGCGGATCTTGGTGCCGGTTGGAACTACAGCGCGGCGCCCACGGTTCGGCGGTTGTCGGGCCAAGTATTCGGGGTGGTCGGGCTGGGGCGGATCGGAACCGCGACGGCGCTCCGCGCCAAGGCACTGGGCATGCAGGTGATGTTCTTCGATCCATACCGGCCGACCGGCACGGAACTGGCGCTGAGTTTCCAACGCGCCGATAGCCTTGACGCCCTGCTCTCGGCGGCCGATGTGGTGAGCCTGCACACGCCGCTGTCGGAAGAAACCAAAAACTTGATCGATGGCAGGGCGATTGCGCGCATGAAACCGGGGATGCTGCTGGTCAACACGGCGCGCGGCTCGGTTGCCAATCTGGATGCCGTGCTCGAAGGGCTCCGCTCGGGCCAGCTCGCCGGCGCCGCGCTCGACGTGCTGCCGGTCGCACCGCCGACGGGCACTGAACCTTTGCTGGTCGCCTTTCGAACCGGGGAACCGGCGATCGCCGGGCGACTGATCCTGACGCCCCATTCGGCGTTCTACAGCCCTTCCAGCCTTGCCGATCTGCGGCGCAAATCCGCCGCGGTCGCGGCGGACTATCTCTATTCGGGGCGCCTACGGGACTGCGTGAACGGCCTCGATCGGCCCGGCGCGACGCGCCGCTGAGGGCATCGAGATTGACGGCTTGTTCCTTGGAAAACTTAACGATAAAAAGTTGCCTGGATCGCATTGCGGCGGAAACCGAAGTCGCGGAAACGGAGAATGAAGATGGCCAACAAGAATCGGCCGCTACTGCGCTCGGCCAGTTGGTTCAGCGGTGAGGACAAGGGCAACTTTGTCCATCGCAGCTGGATGAAGAACCAGGGTTTCACTGCCGACATGTTCGACGGACGCCCGGTGATCGGGATTTGCAACACCTGGTCGGAGCTCACCCCCTGCAACGCGCATTTGCGCGAACTCGCGGAGCACGTAAAGCGCGGGGTCTACCATTCCGGCGGCTTTCCGGTCGAATTCCCCGTGATGTCGCTGGGCGAATCCAATATGCGCCCGTCGTCAATGATGTTCCGCAATCTCACCAGCATGGACGTGGAAGAGTCGATAAGGGCAAATCCGATCGACGGCGTCGTGCTGCTGGTCGGCTGTGACAAGACCACACCGGCCGCGATCATGGGGGCCGCCACTTGCGATCTGCCGACGATCGTGGTTTCCGGCGGCCCGATGCTGAGCGGCACGTTCAGGGGCAAGAAGCTGGGATCCGGGACCGACGTCTTCCGGCTCAGCGAAGAGGTGAAGGCCGGGCATCTGACGGCGGAGGGCTTCCTGGCGGCCGAACAGGCGATGAGTCGTTCGGCCGGCAGCTGCAATACCATGGGAACGGCCTCGACCATGGCCTCGATGTCAGAAAGCCTGGGTCTGGCCTTGCCCGGCAATGCCGCCATCCCCGCGGTCGATGCCAGGCGGCGGGCGAGTTCGCACATGGCGGGCCGAAGAATTGTGGAGATGGTGCGGGAGGACCTTCGGGTCTCGAAGATTCTGACGCGAGCGGCGTTCGAGAATGCCGTGAAGGTCAACGGCGCGATCGGCGGCTCGACCAATGCCGTCCTGCATCTGCTGGCGATCGCCGGTCGTTGCGGCGTCGAATTTACGCTGGATGATTGGGACCAGCTCGGCCGTGGTGTTCCCACCATCGTCAATTTAATGCCTTCGGGCAAATACCTGATGGAGGATTTCTTTGCGGCAGGCGGGCTGGAGGTGGTGATCCGCAGTCTCGGCGAAGCCGGACTCATTCACAAGGATGCCCCGACTGTGAACGGAAGGAGCCTCTGGGAAAACTGCAAGGCAGCGGAGAATTTCGACACCGATGTCATTTTGCCGATGGATCGGCCCCTGGCAGCGGAGGGTGGCATCGTCGTGCTGCGCGGTAACCTAGTGCCATTAGGCGGGGTCTTGAAGCCGTCGGCAGCTACCCCGGCGCTCATGCAGCACACGGGTCGCGCGGTGGTGTTCGAGGATATCGATCACTACAAGCAGCGGATCGGCGATCCCGACCTCGACTGCGACGCGAGCTCGGTTCTGGTGCTGAAGAACTGCGGCCCGATGGGCTATCCCGGCATGCCGGAAGTCGGCAATATGGGTCTGCCGCCGAAGCTGCTGAAGCAAGGCATCACCGACATGGTCCGAATCTCCGATGCGCGCATGAGCGGAACCGCCTATGGCACCGTCGTGCTCCATTCCTGCCCCGAGGCCGCGGCCGGTGGCCCCCTGGCCCTGGTCAGAGACGGCGACGAGATCGAGCTCGATGTTGCCGGGCGGCGGCTCAACGTCGCCGTCGCTCCGGCCGAATTGGAGCGCCGCAAGGCAGGCTGGAAATCCCCGGTCGAAAAGTATGTGGGATATCAGCGTTTCTATGCCGAGAACGTCCTGCAGGCGGATCATGGCTGCGACTTCAAGTTCCTGGTCGGCAAGCGCGGTGCACCCGTGCCACGGAACTATATCTAGAAAGTTCGACTTTCAGGCTCAGCGCGGCTCTCACCAATCGACGATAGTCCCGTCCGGCAAGGTGGCGTGCATGGTCTCGAAATGCTCTTGCCGAAAGGGATGCTTCGCGGCCTCGGCCTCGTCAACCTCGATGCCAAGACCGGGTTCGGTGGGTATTTCCCAATAACTGCCGGTGCGCACGATCGGCGTCTTGGCCATCACGTCGTGGTACCAGGCCACGGATCCATCCATGACTTCTTGAATGACGTGATTGGGCGTGGCAACGGCGAAATGCAGCGCAGCGGCGCCGGCGATAGGCCCGTTCGGATTGTGCGGCGCAACGCCAATATTGACCGCTGCCGCCGAAGCCGCGATGTAGCGCGCCACGGTGAGGCCGCCGCAGTGATTGAGATCAGGTTGCGCGATATTGATCGCCCTCTTGCTAAAGAGCGGCTCGAACTCTTCAAGACCGACAAGGCGCTCGCCGGTTGCGATCGGGCACTGCGCCTGTTCCTTGATGGCGAGCATCGATTCGACGTCGCCGGGCTGGATCGGTTCCTCAACGAACAACGGGTCGAACGGCTCGATCTCCCGGATGAACTGCATGGCGGAACTGACCGAGCCGCAGCGACCATGAAAGTCTACCATGATGTCGACCTCGTCTCCGACCTCATCCCGCAACGCCCGCATCAAGCCTCCCACATGACGCAAAGTCTGGGGCGACGTGGTGTAGTGCGTATAGGGAATGAAGACGACCTTGAAGGCGCGATAGCCTTGCGCCACGAGCTGTGCCGCATGCGCGCGCAAAGGCCCGGCCTCCATCGTTCGATAGACGGCCTGCATGTCGCCGAGACCCAGATGGGTATAGATGTTCACGCGATCACGCACCCGACCGCCCAGCAATCGCCAGACCGGCTGACCGAGGCTCTTGCCGAAAATATCCCAGAGTGCGTGCTCTATGCCGCTGATGGCTGTGGAGCCGATGACACCCGGGCGCCAATAGGTGCGCTTGGTCATGATCCGCAGAGCCTGGGTGATGTCACGAGGATCGCGGCCGATCAAAAGCGGCGCCAGATCTTCGATCGCGCCAACTACCGCTCTTGTCTTCCATTCAATCGTCGACTCGCCCCAGCCATACAGCCCGGGCTGATCGGTCTCCACTTTAACAAAAACCCAGTTTCGCATCTCCGCGTTAACGACCAGCACTTTGATATTGACGATCTTCATCTGCGGCCCCACCCGTCGGTACTTAGTTTAACGTTGCATTCCTAATTCTGACCCATCTGC
>JANLYR010000433.1:0-9452 GCA_031365765.1 Hyphomicrobiales bacterium
TTCCGCGAGGTCGACGCGCCGGGACTTTCCCATCTGATCAGCGTGGGCGACCGGCGTTCCCTCGATGATGTTTATTGCCGGCATATTCTCGAAGGCAGATTGCCGGAACTGATCCTCGACACTTCGAAAGAACCGATCGCATTCGCGATGCCCATCACCGGGATGGCGCCCATCGGTTCGCATGTAAGCGTGCCCATCCGGCGCGCGAACGGCGATGTCTATGGGATGTTCTGCTGTCTGAGTGCCACACCCAGATTGTCTTTGAATGAACGCGATCTAAACATCTTCAAGGCGTTCGCAGGTCTGGTCGCCGAGGAGATCGATCGCGAACTGACAGCCGAAAGCGAATCCACCGTCAAGAAGCAGAATGTTCAGCGCATCATGAAGCCGGGCCAGCTCGGTATTGCGCTGCAGCCAATCGTTTCGCTCTCGGACGGCATGGTCACCGGATATGAGTCGCTCGCACGCTTCGCCTGCCAGCCCTATCGGCCGCCCAATTTGTGGTTCGCCGACGCCGCCGATGTCGGACGCGCCACCGACCTCGAATGCCTTGCCATCGTTATGGCTCTGGAAACTCTCGACTGGCTGCCGCAGCGGGTTTCGCTCTCGGTCAACGTCTCGCCGGCGACCGCGGTCAGTGCGCAATTCGAAGACATGCTAGTCAATACCTCCCTGAAAAGACTGGTTTTCGAGATCACCGAACACTGCCAGGTTAGCGACTACGAGGAGCTTTGCGAGGCGCTGGGCCGGTTGCGCGCGCGTGGCGCAAGCCTTGCAATCGACGACGCCGGCGCGGGGTTTTCCGGTCTCCAGCATATCCTCAAACTCGAACCCGACGGCATCAAGCTCGACATGAGCCTGACGCGTGGCATCGACAAAGACCCGGCGCGGCAAGCGCTCGCCACGGCGCTGCTCATGTTCGCGCGGCGCACGGGGGCTGTTCTTGTCGCGGAAGGCATCGAAACGGCAGCCGAACTGGCGATGCTCAAGTCCCTTGGCGTTTCGCGTGGACAAGGTTACCTGCTTGGAAAGCCCCAAATGGCGGCCGAACTTCGAGCGGAAATGGAGAATATGCATTCTGCGAGCCGCCGGGCATGATAGGTTTGCCACCGTTATGAACTACGGGTTGAACACTTTGGGCGGCGTGTTTTTTGGTGAACCGGCGAGCCGGAAATGACGCCGTCGGTTCTTGGTATTATCGGCGGTTCGGGCATTTATGACCTCGAGATCGAGGGCGCGCGCTGGGAAACCGTCGACACGCCGTGGGGCCTGCCTTCCGATCAGCTTAGAGTTGGCGTCATCGAGGGCCTGCCCCTTGTGTTCCTGCCGCGCCACGGGCGAGGCCATGTTCAATCGCCCAGCTCCATCAACTACCGCGCCAATATCGACGCGATGAAGCGCATGGGCGTCACCGATCTCGTATCGCTGTCGACGGTGGGATCGCTGAAAGAAGAGCTGGCGCCGGGCACCTTCGTGCTCGTCGACCAGTTTATCGACCGTACCTTTGCTCGCGAGAAATCCTTTTTCGGTGCAGGATGCGTTGGCCATGTGCCCTTCGCCCATCCCGTTTCGCCTGGGCTTGCGGACCGGGTCGCCGCAGCTCTCACCGCGGAAAAAATCAAACATGCCCGGGGCGGCACCTATGTGGTGATGGAGGGTCCGCAATTCTCAACGCTGGCCGAATCGACGCTTTACCGCTCGTGGAATGCGTCGGTCATCGGCATGACCAACATGCCCGAGGCAAAGCTCGCCCGCGAAGCCGAGATCTGCTATGCCAGCGTTGCCATGGTCACCGACTATGACAGCTGGCACGATACACATGGCGAGGTCGATGTCAGCAAAGTTATCGCCGTGCTCAACGCCAATGCGCATCATGCGAAAAGTGTAATCCGGCGAATCGCGCTGGATTTTCCACGTGAACATCCACCTTGCCCAATTGGTTCTGACCGCGCGCTTGACCATGCGATCATGACGGCACCGGAGAAACGCGATCCGATGCTGGTGAAGAAATTGCGAGCCGTGGCGGGCCGGGTGCTGGGACAGTAAGGGGCTACCTTTTCTTTCTCTTCCGCACCACCACGGCGGCTGCGGCGACGTGTTGTCCCTGCTGGCTCAACACCAGTCTGACAAAGGGATGCTGCAGCACTTTTTTCTGCTCGGCTGCATCAAAGGCATCGTGACGGCGCGCGCAGGATTGCCGCATGCGGGTCCACAGTTTCGTTGCTTTCGCGTCGGCCACTCTGCAATCCGAAGTGTGGATGGCGTAGACCTGTGTTTCCAATTTTCTGGCGCATTCCAGCCAAATCGATCGGTGGGTTTCCTCGTGCGTTTTCAGAAACTGCGAAAACTGCTGCCAACGCGTCGCAACGGGCGCCGACAGTGCCTTTGGGTTGCTGAGCTTCGGCAGGCGAATCACAAAATCGATCTTGATCCGATAGTTCTGGACCTCGCAGCTCATGCCCTGGCTGAGGCGGCCCTGCTGCGACGAGGTGGCGGCGGTCGAGGCATAGGCCTTGGCGCCGTTGACTTGCGGGCCGCGCCTGACCATGGCGTTGTAAACGTCCTCCGGAGTATCGCCGGCGATGATATAATAGGTGTATCGCGTGGTTGACGCGGGCTGGGCTTTCGCGTCCGGCATGGCGCAAAACAGCGTGGCCGCGGCGAGCACGGACAAATGCAGATGGCTACGCATAAAATCTCTCCCCGCAATGCGCCAGACTATTGTGGGAGAGTTGCGGAAATCAAGTGACAACTGCAGACAACTCTCCGCTTGCCCGAGCGGGTTGCTTGAAGCATATTTCAGCCTGTTGCACGAAGCTTGGGGCTCTTCGCATGCGCCAGAACGGATTGGTGAAATTCTTCAACCAGGCGAAGGGCTACGGGTTCGTTTCGCCGGAAGACGGCGGCAAGGACGTATTCCTTCATGTCACCGCAGTACAGCGCGCGGGCATTCCCGAACTGGCGGAGGGCCAACGCATCAGCTTCGAAGTCCAGGCCGACAAGCGGGGCCGGGGACCACAAGCAGTGGACCTGCAACTCCTGTGAAGCTGCTGCTTGCATTGGTGCTTCTGGCGCTTCCCGCAAATGAGGCGGGGGCCGATTGCCGATGCCGCTCCGGCGGAGAATATTTCACCCACGATCAGGTGATCTGCCTGCGGGACAAGCTCGCACGCTGCGGCATGTCGCTCAATAACGCCTCATGGAACATCATCGCGCAATCCTGTCCGCAGGTAAAAGCGCCGACTGTCCGGGTGCACCTGGCGCAATCAACGCTCGTCGCCAAGGCCAAGTGACGGTCCGAGAGTCGCCATGAAGCGCGCCCTGATTTTCCAGCACATGAATCACGACCATGCCGGCCGTTTCCTCGACTATTTCGCAGCAGACGGCATCGTCCCGGAAACCGTCAGGCTGTGGGAAGGCCAGCCAATCCCAAGGCTTTCACGTTTTGACCTGATGTTCGTTCTGGGGGGCGCGCAGGATACCTGGCAGGAGCCTCAATTCCCCTGGCTGGTGGAGGAGAAAGAGGCAATCCGCGAATGGGTCGGGCAACGCGCCAAGCCCTATATCGGGGTGTGCCTCGGTCACCAGCTTCTTTGCGACGCTCTTGGAGGGGACGTGGGTCTGGCCACCCAAGGCGAAGTGGGCGTCAGACGGATCGACCTCACCGAGCAGGGGCGGCGCCATCCGCTGTTTCATGGCCTGGGTCCAGCGCAAAAGGTGATGCAATGGCATCTGGCGGAGGTGAAGCGGGCGCCCGCTGGCGCCACCATCCTTGCTTCATCTCCGACGACGGCGATCCAGGCGGTGGCGATCGGAAATCATGCGATCGGCACACAATTCCATTGCGAATTCACGGCGCAGACGATTGCAGGCTGGGCCTCGCTTCCCGATTATATCGCCGCACTGGAACGGCAATGCGGCGAAGGTGCCTATGGGCGTCTCATGGCAGAGGCCTATCCCCTCATGCCGGAGATGGCGGCAATGACCCGCGTGGTATTCGACAATCTCGTTGCGGCAACGGGGCTCAAGGGCTGAGCGCGTCGCGCGGCAGCCAGAATACTTCGCCCTCACTCTCCTCGGTATCGAGCCACAGGAAACCCATGTCCGGAAATTCCGCCTGGATGATTTCGCGGCCGGTGCCGATTTCACACAGCAGGCCACCGCCTTCGTTGAGGTGGACCAGAGCGCTCTGGAGTATCCGGCGCACGATATCGAGCCCGTCCACTCCCCCGGCATGGGCGAGAACCGGTTCATGGGCATATTCGGGGGGAAACGCCGCTATCGCGGCGGCCGCAACATAAGGTGGATTGCACACAATGAGGTCGTAGGTCTTGTCGCCGAGCGGTGCGAACAAGTCGCCTTGCATCAGTGTGATCCTGTCCGTCATTTGATGTTCGCTGCGGTTGATACGGGCCACGGCCAGGGCATCGGTGGAAATATCGACGGCGTCGACGGTGGCTTCGGGGAAATGCAAGGCGGCAAGGATGGCCAGGCAACCGGAGCCGGTGCAAAGGTCCAGCACACGCATCACGCTGCTCTCGTCGACAAGATTTGGGAACGCGTCGGAAAACATAAGCTCTCCGATATACGAGCGGGGCACGATCACCCGCTCATCGACATAAAACGGAATTCCGTGGATATAGGTGCGTCTCGTCAGGTAGGCCGCTGGTTTTCGCGTTTCGATGCGCTGGCGGACGATCGAAGCGACGCGCTGGCGTTCCGGCGGGGTCAGTCTTGCTTCGAGCCATGGATTGATGTCGTCCACCGGCAGATTTAGCGTTTCAAGAATAAGGAATGCCGCCTCATCCAGGGCGGTTCCCGCACCATGCCCGTGGGCCAGCTTCGCGGCACGGAACGCGCTCAATGCGAAGCGCAGATAATCCCGCACCGTGAGCAAACCATCGTCATCAAGCGGCGTGGGCATGAAGCTCTTTCGGATTGGCGCTGAACAGCGCCTGGATGATGATGGCGACGAGGATCACCGCTCCACCGGCGAAAGTCCAGACCGGCGCCAATTCACCGACCGCCAGCCAAGCCCACAGGGGAGACAGCATGGGCTCGATCAAAGCTATCAGCGTGAGTTGAGCGGCGGGAACGCTGCGCGAGCCGATGGTGAACAGGATCAGGCCCAATGACAGCGGCACTATCCCCATGGTCGAGACAACCAGCAGGTTTCGCCATCCGATCAGGAACTCGCTTGCGCCATAGCCGTCCCGAAACGGGTTTGGAACACTCAGTACGAAAGCGCTGACCGCGATTAGCAGCAGCGCGTTCCAGACGATCGCCGCCGACATCTCGGTGTCATGGCCCCAGCGCAGCAGCACAACGTAGACGGAGAAACAGAACGCCGAATAGATCGCCAGAGCGGTTCCGATCACATTGCCGCCGCCGCTGTTGCCCTTGAAGATCACCGCCATGCCGGCGAGGGCGATCAGCATGGCAAGCCAGGTGATTCCCGGTATGCGCTCACGCAGGATCCACAAACCCAGGATGGCCGAGAGAAATGGCGCCACGCCCACCATGAAAATCGCCTGGGCAACGGTCGTGTAAAACAGAGACAGCATGAAACTCAGCCCGGCGCCGGCGATCGCCACCCCGGCAATCGCCGCGTTTGGGCCCGCGTGAACAATGCGCGACGCGAACTGTCCACCGTGGCGATAGGCCAGCCACATGCACATGCAGACGAGAAGGGCAGAGGAACGATAGAACACGATCTGCCAGGCGTCGATTCCCTGCGTCAACCGCACCAGCCCACCATTGAGGCTCCAGCACACCGCGCTGGCGGCGGTCAATGCCACGCCCGTCGCATAGCTGAAGGTCCGGGGGGTCATGGGCCAGGGCGGGCGGCGACGAGGATCGGTTGGTTGAACGGTGGCGTGCCGGACGCGAACTTCATGACTCGGCTGTAGCGTTGCGCCAGCGCGGCTGCAAGCCGGTGTGGGCCATTGCGGACTTTCGGAAGGGCAGCTATGCAGCGCAGCCATGCCGCAGCTCAAGCTCATTGTCATTCCCGTGACACCTTTCCGCCAAAACTGCTCGCTGGTTTACGACGAAGCGTCCAAGCGAGGCGCCGTGGTCGATCCGGGCGGGGACGTTCCGGCCATTCTCGACGCCATCACGAAAGCAGGCATCGTCGTTGAGAAAATTCTGCTCACCCACGGTCATATCGATCATGCGGGGGGAGCGGCGCGATTACGGGACAAACTGGGTGTCGCAATCGAAGGCCCGAACCGCGAAGACAGCTATCTGCTGGACACCTTGCCGGAGACCGGAGCCCAGTACGGTATGCTGGACGCACTCGCCGTGACCCCGTCGCGCTGGCTGAAGCACGATGACACCGTCAGCGTGGGCGACCTTACTTTTTCGGTGATAGAAGCGCCGGGCCACAGTCCGGGGTCGATCGTCTACTTTAATGCCGAAAATCGATTCGCACTGATGGGGGACGTTCTGTTCCAGGGTTCGATCGGCCGCACCGATTTCCCGCGCGGTGACCACCAGACGCTGATCAATTCGATCCGCGATAAAATTCTGCCTCTCGGCGACGATGTGAGTTTTCTCCCGGGCCACGGCTCGCCCAGTACGATTGGCGCCGAGCGCAGGACCAACCCGTACCTACAAGGTTAATGGCGAAAACTCAGCCCTTCATTTCCACGAGGCGGGATTTGGCCGCGAAAAACGCGTCCCCGGTAGTCTTGAACTCACCGCATTCGGTTGTCGCGCCGGTTCCGAAGGCTTCGCAGAATTTGCCATCAGTAGCGGACCAGGTGCCGGTTCCCGAGCCTTTCACATCATCCTGAAAAGCAAAGCTGCCATCGGGCTGATAGGTGATGAACCCGTTACCGTCGGAGCGCGTATATTGGAAGGTCTTGCCCTCTATCGCGCCTTTTATTTCGGCGGCTGTCAGGTTGTGAATCTTCTCCGGTTCCAATTTGCCGGACGCGTTGAATTTCACGCCATTGGCGCCATTATTGCAGGCGGCGAGAAGCACCGCCGCGCCAACCAACGCTGTCCATCGTAAAATATGCAAGTCACGTTCCTGGAACTGTCAAAGATTCCCGCATGTGCCACAGGCCGGGCGAAGCTTCAAGCCTCTGGGCCAGACGACGGCAATACGATCACCCTGGTGCCCACCGGCACGCGGGGGAAAAGTTCAGCAATGTCCTGGTTCAACATCCGGACGCAGCCCGACGACATGGCCTTGCCAATCGAGGATGGCTGATTGGTGCCATGGATACGGTACAAGGTGTCTTCGCCGTTGGCGTTAAGATACAGGGCGCGGGCGCCAAGCGGATTATCGGGGCCGCCGGGCTGGCCGTTGGCCCATTTCGCCGCGCGTTCGTCTCTGGCCACCATTTCGGCAGGCGGCAACCAGCGTGGCCAGCGCCGCTTCATGCCGACTTCGGCTTCACCGTGCCAGGCAAATCCAGCACGCCCAACGCCCACGCCGTAGCGTATGGCGCGGCCGTCTTCCAAGGTGAAGTAGAGATGGCGATGATCGGGATCGACAATTATCGTGCCGGGCGATTGTCCCATTTCATTTTCGACAACGGTGCGCCGGAACTGGCGGGGGATATCACGCAGCGACACCTCCGAGATCGGGAAATCGATTTCCGATTCGGGCGGTGGAAGCAATGTGGGGTCGGACAGTTCCATCTCGTACAGGCTGAGAGACCTGGCGGCAAAAGCGGGAGTTGCGCTGGCCAGCGCCAAGGCACCGCCCAGAAAACCGCGTCTTGAAAGAATTTTACCCATGACCATTCCCCTCACTCTTACTCCTCCTTGAACAACGGAGGTGGCTGGAGTGTGAACGCGACAGGGCGGCATTGTGTTCCCTGTGGCCGAATGTGGAACTCAGGCTGGAACGGCCGTCCTCAGGAGGCCAGGGTAAAGGTTGCCTTGCCCGCCTGATAGACGTTGTTGGAGCCGGAGAAGGGATAGCAGGTCAGCGGCACGCCGCCCGGCAGGAACGGGGCAGGATTGAAGCTTTCACAGAGCTGACCGTCCTTGGTGGTCCAGGTGCCCTTGGTGGTGCCCTTGCCATCGACCTCGACCAGCGATGTTCCATCCTCGGCGTAAAGGGTGGTGCCCGTATTGTTTGGACCCGCGAAGCGCCAGCTTTTTCCAGCCAGGATGCCGTGGATGTCGGGGCCACTGAGCACACTACTTGTGGGCGGCTCGGTGGAACCGAACTTCGAACACCCGGCCGTAATCAAGGCCATGAATACCAGCGCCGGCAACTTCATCCGCATGCAGATCGTCTCCAGTCTCGTCCCCAGCGAAGGGGATAACTAGCACGGCGCATCCCGGCAATGAAGCGCCGATTCATGAAAGTGAATCAAGAGCCGCCTGAAGGATATAGGCGGCGGCAAGCTTATCGATCACCTGTGCCCGCCTCGCCCTCGAAGCATCCGCCTGGATCAGCATGCGTTCAATCGCGGCGGAAGAAAGGCGCTCATCCCAGTAGACGATGGGAATCGGCGTCAGGCGCTCCAGATTGCGTGCGAAGGCCCGCGTCGACTGGGCGCGGGGACCTTCGGACCCATCCATGTTGACCGGGAGGCCGAGGACGATGAGCCCGATATTCTCGCGCGCCACGAGATCGAGCAGGCGGGCCGCATCAAGGGTGAACTTTTTGCGAGCCACCGTCTCGACTGGTGTGGCGATCCGCCGTGTCAGGTCGCTGGTGGCGACGCCGATGGTTTTTGTACCGAGGTCGAGGCCCATCAGGCGCTTGCCCCGCGCCATCGCGGCCACCGTTTTGGCCAGGGGTTGATCGTTCATCGCAACAGGACTACCCGATTGGCGTCACGATGCAATCCGGAGAGTTCATGAAGATCACCTATATCGGACATTCGGCGTTCCGGATCGAGATCGAGGGCGCTGTTATCCTGCTCGACCCTTTCATCACCGGAAACCCGGCAGCCCGCAGCGACGTCAAGACCATGTCGGCCGGCGTCACCCATGTCCTGCTCACCCACGGCCATGACGATCACGTGGGCGACGCGCTCGACATCCTGAAAGCGACGGGCGCGACGCTCGTTGCTAACTTCGAAATATGCAACTGGCTTGCAGGGCAGGGTGTCGAAAAATATAGCCCCGGCAATCACGGGGGACGCATTTCCTTCGATGCGTTTGATGTGATCTTCACCAATGCCTGGCATTCATCGTCTCATATTGTAAACGGAACGCCCCTCTATCTCGGCAACCCCGCGGGCTTTGTCATCGCGCCCAAGGCTGGCCGGGACAAGACCCTCCATGCCATGGGAGACACCGGGATTTCGCTCGATATGAAACTGGTGAATGACCTCTATCACCCGAAAATCGGACTGGTGCCGATTGGCGACCGCTTTACCATGGGTCCCGATCAGGCAGCCCATGCCTGCCGCAATTTCTTTCGTTTCGACACCATTATTCCCTGTCACTACGCATCCTTCGAAGGCTATTTGATTCCG
>JANLYR010000511.1:0-3661 GCA_031365765.1 Hyphomicrobiales bacterium
CGCCCGTTGCAACATCTGCCCATCAGTTCAGCACGGTGCGGGACATGCTCCCGCAAATGTCACGCATCATCATGATTTATGGCAGCTTTGCATTCAATTGCCGACTTGGTGCGCCTCAGACGCGATCTCGGCTCTGGGCCACGGGCCGACGTGCTCGATCACAACCGTGAAACAGCGGGACCGCATTGGTGAGCGCGCACCCCCAAGGAGCCAAACCTCATGTGCTTCATCAATAGCCATTGATCCGCTAACATGCGCCCATGTCGCCGTAACCACCGTGATTTTTTTGGAAGCAAGGGCTGCTTCGGGAGCATTGCAAATCAATTTCTACGGGGGTCCCTGCCAACGGATCGATTTGGTGGTTTGACCGATCCCGGGATTGAAACAGTTGCAGGGATCGAGGCTTCGGTAATGGGCGACGAGGGTCGGCTTCGCCTCGTAGAGATGCCCGACGTTGTGCTCGGCCGGATATTGCGCGCCGCGCGCGTCGAGCAAGCGCCACATCCGATGCTCGAGCGCAATTGTATCGTGGCCCTTGCGCACGATGTAGTCCTGATGAAACACGTGGCAGAAGAAATGCCCGTAATAGAGCTTATGGCTGATCGGCTGCGCGACGTCGTCCGGCAAGGTCTCAAACCAATCCGGGTCGTTGCGCCGGAGCGCCACGTCGAGCGCCACAATATCCTCTACCTCGCGCCGGTGGACCGCCCGGTAGCGAACCGCGGCACCGGCCGCGGCGAAGCGGTGCAGGAATGCCTTTCCACCTTCTTCGTCGGTGCATTCAAAGAAGCCGCCCTCGGCCGAGGGTAGGATGGACTCGAGAAAACGCCGCGCTTCGCCAATGGCCGGCCCGGCCATCTTGAGCATCAAATGATGCTCATAATTGTCCCGAAACTCCCTCATACGCTTCGGCAGGTGCTTAGGAAAGAAGCGGCTCACGAACTGCAAGATCTTATCGCTGAAGTCCCGGAGGCCCAGCTTGCCGGCGAGAGCGTCGGCGTGGGCTTTCGCGGCAAACAACGCGGGCAGCCAGGCGGTGCCGAGATAGTGGATCGCGAGGAAAGTATCCTTACCGTATTGTTCCGCAATATCGAAGGCGGCGCGGTGCATATATTCGCCCTCGACCGGCAAGTCGGTGAAATTCGCCAGAATGTGCCGGCGGATCCTGGTGAGTTCGGCCGGATCGTTCGTGCCAATATAAAAGACCTTGGTCTCGCCCTCCTTGGGAAACGTGTCCAGGCGGACGGCGAAGATCATCACTTTGCCGGCACTGCCAGCGGCCTCGAAAAGGCGCTTCGGATCGGCATTGAAGCGTCCGGGCGTGTCGGCATCGATTTCGCGCACGTCCTCGGCATAGTGATGATCGGAGGCGGCGCGATCCGTCGTGTAGTCGATATCAGCTTCGGTGAAGGCGCCTCGGTCGAGCCGGCCGAGGATCTTTTCCGGCTCGTCACCGAGCCCGACCCCAAGATGGTTGACGAGCTGGACCTCGCCGACGTCGTCGATGTGCGCGAACAGCGCCAACTGTGTATAGGCCGGCCCACGATGGATCAGCGCGCCGCCGGAGTTGTTGCAGATGCCGCCCAGCACCGAGGCGCCGATGCACGAGGACCCAATGACCGAGTGTGGTCCGCGCCCGAGCGGCTTAAGCGCGGCCTCGAGCTGGTACAGAGTGGCACCCGGGAGACAGATCACTTGGCGACCGTCGTTGATCAGGCGGATCTTGGCCATGCGCAAGGTACTGACGATGACGATCTCGCGATCGTAGTCGTCGCCGTCCGGTGTCGAGCCACCGGTGAGGCCCGTATTGGCGGCCTGCATGATGATGATCTTATTCGCTGCGGCGCAGACCTTTAGCACCCGCCATTGCTCGACGAGATTGCCCGGCCGGACGACGGCCAGGGCGGGCCCCGTGCCGCACCGGAAGCCTGTGCGGTAGCGGTGTGTGCTTTCCGGGCGCGTCAGTACATGGCGATGCCCGACGATCGTCCTCAACTCATCGAGGAAGCGGTCGGTTTCAGGCGCCGCATTGACCGCAGAGCTTTCCATGCACCTGGCACCTTTTCGGGTTCAATAAGGCTGCGGCACGGTGGTGTAAAACCGCCGTCATGGTCCGAGCGCTGAGAACTCGGGGGCAGGTGGCGGCAATTGCCAACGACCCGCGACATCATCTCGCACTTGGCCGAGTGTTTCCAGGGTCATGAAGCGGCGGCAAACGACGACCCAGGCCTCCGGGGAGTACCTGCTGCAGTGCAACAGCTGTCGCGGTCGTGCGCGCGATTCCCGAAAGCTGCTGGCCGACGCGCGCCAGAGGTCCGGTTGGGGTCAATTTTCCCCGTCCGGATGACGTCCGCGCGATAGCCGGTGAACGCCAAATCTCGTCGAACGGTAACCATTCCTCGGAAGATTTCCGCCAAAAACGGTCGTCCGATCAACCACTTGGCCCGACAAGGCGCATGCTGGTTTGTCTCTCTAACAAGGAGACAAACTATGGAAAAGGAACTTGCATGCACTGATGAAAAGTCGATGCCCCGGACGCTTGGAACAAGGGCAAACTGATCGGAGCGAAGCCACCTCTTCGGCCAAGCCACGTGTGGTCGATCAGAGCCAAGCTTCAAATGCAGGACCGCAAAGAGATCTTGCGCTGTTCACCCTCGCCATCGACAGCAAGTTGCGCGGCTGTGATGTCGTGGCGGT
Source organism: Hyphomicrobiales bacterium (assembly GCA_031365765.1). Classification (GTDB taxonomy): domain Bacteria; phylum Pseudomonadota; class Alphaproteobacteria; order Rhizobiales; family Aestuariivirgaceae; genus Aestuariivirga. The sequence continues at coordinate 2,698 of JANLYR010000511.1, forward strand.
CCGTGTGGATGATGTGGCGCCGAGCGGCTACGCGATGGATCGCGCAACCATTCGGCAGAAGAAGACTGGCAGGCCGGTCAGGTTCGAACTAACCGATCAAACACGACAGGCAATCGACGAGTACCTGAGATTGACGGGCAGAAAGGCCGGCCAGTTTCTGTTTGCTGGTCGCGGAGACGGATCACATGGTCTAACCACCCGGCAGTACGCTCGCCTCGTGCAGGAGTGGGTGGCCAGCATCGGACTCGATCCGGCCAAGTTCGGCACGCACTCGCTGCGCCGCACGAAGGCAGTACTGATCTACCGGCGGACCGGCAATTTACGCGCGGTCCAGCTTTTGCTCGGACATTCAAAGATCGAGAGCACCGTTCGCTACCTCGGCATCGAGGTCGACGACGCCATCGAGATCGCTGAGAAGATCGACATCTGAATATTGACGCAATACCCCTAACAACGGACGTGGTCGGCGATGGCGTCCACATCGCCGATCATGGAGAGGCCGAGGACCGCTCCTGGGATTTGCCGTCAGAAGGCCCCCGTTTGCGACGGGACGCCAGCGGAGAATGGTTTGTTCCACCCTAAGCAAGTGTTGCTGGAAATAAGGAGTGTCAAACCTTGGCAGTCGCTTGTTCCGCAAGCTGCTTCATGACCTTCAGGCAGGCCGCAAGCTTGCGCCGCTCGGTGATGGCCTCAGCGGTATAGCGCCCATGCTTCAAGGCGCGGCTATTCCCTTTCGGCGCGCCCGGCGCCTTGCCCCCATGCATTCGACAGCGCCCGTTCGCAATCGCGGGAGATTGGCATGGCATCTGGCGTCTTGTCCGGGCATTGCAACGCGGGCTCCGGTGCATGGGCAATTTGCTTTGCATGGGGTTGTTCCTCAATTTTGAAGCGATCCCCACCCCCCGGGGTCACGGGTGCGGCCACCATCCCGACCACGGCTTGCCCGCCCGCATGGACATGGACG
>JANLYR010000018.1:0-1844 GCA_031365765.1 Hyphomicrobiales bacterium
CAGGTCCATCAGCGGCTGCATGTCGAGATCGCGCGCGAGCGGATCGATCGCCGCGGCTTCCTCGCTGTCGGCGATCTGGATCAGGCACAGCTCGGGCCAATAGGTGTTCTCGCGCATGAATTCGGTGTCGACGCACACGAAGTCAGCTTTGGCGAGGCGGGAGCAGAGGTCGGCCAGAGCGGCGGACGTGGTAATCAGGGGATGGATCTTCATGAGTCTTTTCTGTCGATTGGCTCCCTGCGGAGCCGCGGCGTTCGAAACGATGCAGCGGTCGCCTCGCAGCTGCAACTTCGCCCTGCCCGATCCGAACGAACTTGTGAAGGGCGAAGCAAAGCAGAGCCCAAACCTTCAGTGCGTGATTTTGATCTCGACACCTTTTGCGGCGGGCGTGACCTTCTCGGGCGGGTTTGCAGCCCATGCGAACAGGCCAAAGCCCAGTATCGCCAGTGGAACGCAAAGCCCCATCCACCGCAGCATGCGGTCAAACCTGCATCGAACGATTGCAAATGCAGCGCATGCGTAAAGCTTGGGGAGCATGGTCTTGGCCGGTTCATCGCCATGCGAGTTCAGCAGCGTGCCGAGCGGATGAGCCGCTTCGTCTATTCCATTCAAATCGTACAATCGCCTTCGGGCGGCCACCAAAGGGTCCTTCTCGCTAGCCTTCGCCAGTTTGGGCAAACTTGCACCTGACGGCGCAATGACTTCCAGCCCGAGCAGCATGATGCGCGAGATCGCGACAAAACCCAGAGCCACTCCGGCCAAGGCCAATGCCAGCCGGTCATTGTCGCGGCCAAAGGACAGCTGGCCCAGCTTGGTCAACGAACTGCCGGCAACGACGCCGACTGCAGTGGCTACCACCCCGCCGATGATCCATTGGGCGACGTCCCGCAGTTGCTTTACCCCGCCAGGCCAATCGGCCCTGGGTGGCCCGCCAGGTTCCGGCTCTGCCGGTGCGGACTGCACCACTTCAATGACTATGCGGTGTTCGCCAGGCAGCTGCTGCAGGCTTGGCTCAGGTTGCGGTTCAGGCGCTGTGGGCCGGGATTTGCGCGCTGCCATCTCTCAGAAATTGTCGGGCAACGGTTGTGCCGGAAATGGATCGTTCCACGGGTTGTCAGCGGGCGCCGGTCCGGCCGGAAATGGATCGTCCCAGGGGTTGCTCTTATCAGGAACAATAACGTCCGGCACCGAAGGAACAAGTGGCCCGGGGATGACATCTGGAAATATCTGCGGTTGTCCGGGCTTGCCTGCCATCACTCCGCCTCCCTGGCCTGTGACGCCTGAATTCCACCACGAGTCGAATTCTTTCGCGGGAATACACCCTTGGTTCCCGCTTGACAAACCGCGAGACAAGCGCCTTTGCCGCGTTTTTATCTTGGGAAGTCAAATGCACTTATACCGTACCCACACCTGCGGCGCGCTGCGCGGCCCCGACGTTGGCCAGACCGTCCGCCTCTCAGGCTGGGTTCACCGCAAGCGCGACCACGGCGGGGTGCTGTTTGTTGACTTGCGCGATCACTACGGAATGACCCAGATCGTCGCCGACAGCGACAGTCCCGCGCTGGCGATCCTCGATGGCCTGCGCCTCGAAAGTGTGGTCACCATCGACGGCGAAGTTAAGGCGCGCAACGCTTCGACGATCAACCCCAACCTGCCGAGCGGTGAGATCGAGGTCTATGCCCGCGGCGCAACCGTGCTCAGCCGCGCCGAGGAACTGCCGCTGCCGGTGGCGGGCGAGCAGGAATATCCCGAAGATGTGCGCCTGCGCTACCGCTTCCTCGATTTGCGGCGCGAGACGCTGCACGCCAACATCATGACCCGCACCGCGATGATCCGCGAAACCC
>JANLYR010000025.1:0-4219 GCA_031365765.1 Hyphomicrobiales bacterium
GGCGAAGCGCCGATCGAGGGTGCCACGCATACGGCATTGATCGAGGGCATGCGGAGTCGCGGCCACCGCGCGGTTCATGGAATCGAGGCGCCTTCGGACCTCGCACCGCTCGTTGCAGGAATTGCAAGGCCCGGCGATATCGTGATCTGCCTCGGCGCCGGCACCATCACGCAATGGGCCTATGCGCTGCCCGGGCAGCTTGAAACATTGGGCGCGGCATGACACTCGACGGCGAAGCGCTGCTCGCGACTTTGCCGAAAGCTCGCGGCCGCCTCGAAGCCAATGCGCCACTTGCGGATTTCACTTGGTTCAGGGTTGGCGGACCGGCGGAAGTCCTGTTCACGCCCGCCGACGAAGCGGATCTCGCGGAATTTCTTGGACGCACAGCTTCGGATATTCCGGTGACAGTGATCGGCGTCGGCTCCAACCTGCTGGTGCGCGATGGCGGCGTTCCGGGCGTGGTGATAAGGCTGGGACGGGGATTTTCCGACCTGGCCGCCGAGGAGGGACAGCGTATCCGCGCCGGGGCCGCAGTGCTCGATGTGCGCGCGGCACGGTACGCCGCCGAGCATGGTATCGATGCATTAACCTTTCTGAGAGGTATACCGGGCACCATCGGCGGCGCGCTCCGGATGAATGGCGGCGCCTATGGGGCCGAGACCCGGGACGTGCTGATCGAGGCGCGCGCGGTCGACAGGACGGGGACGATCACGGTGCTAGCCAATGCCGACATGCGATATTCCTATCGCCATTGCGGAGCACCGGACGACCTGATTTTTACGCAAGCGCTGCTGCAGGGAAAGCCCGGCAACAGGGACGATATCGCCGCGGCGATGGACAAGATCACGGCGGCGCGCGAGGAGACCCAGCCGGTCAAAAGCCGCACCGGGGGATCGACCTTCAAGAACCCTTCGGGGCACAAGGCCTGGCAGCTCATCGATGCGGCCGGTATGCGGGGTTTCGCCGTGGGCGCGGCGCGGGTTTCGGACCTGCACTGTAATTTTCTGATCAATGAGGGCGGTGCCACTGCGGCCCAAATCGAAGACCTTGGCGAGACGGTGCGGGCGCGTGTCCGCGAAACCTCCGGCATCGCGCTTGAATGGGAGATCAAGCGGATCGGGGTTCCCGCATGACGCGCATTCCAGGCGAGACCACGGTTGCCGTGCTGATGGGCGGCTGGTCGGCCGAACGCGCGGTGAGCGTGTCATCGGGCGAAGCGTGCGCCCAAGCCCTTCGAGGTGCTGGCTTCAAGGTGGTGCCGATCGATGTCACGCGCGAGCGCGTCGTCTCCATCCTGCAAGACCTCCAGCCCGACGTGGCGTTCAATGCGCTGCATGGCCACTGGGGCGAGGATGGCTGCGCGTCGGCCGTGCTGGAGACGCTGCGGATTCCCTATACGCATTCGGGCGTACTGGCGTCTTCGCTGGCCATGCACAAGGAAAAATCCAAGATCCTGTTCCGCGCTGCGGGCATTCCCGTGGCCGAGAGCAGACTGGTCGAACTGGAAGCAGCCGCGGCGCATCATCCCATGACGCCGCCCTATGTGCTGAAGCCCGTGGCAGAGGGATCGAGCGTCGGCGTTCACATCGTGACGCAAAGTTCGAATGGACCGGCCGCGATCATTCTCGAGCAGCGCGACATCTATGGCAGCCATGTAATGGCGGAGCGCTTCATACCGGGCAAGGAACTGACCTGTGCCGTGATGGGCGATGTGGCGCTGGGCGTCATCGACATCGTGTCGGAAGGCACATTTTACGATTACCGCTCCAAATATGCGCCGGGCGGATCGCGGCATATCCTGCCCGCCGAGGTGCCGCACGACATCTATCGCAAATGCCAGCAATACGCGCTGATGGCGCATGAGGCGCTTGGCTGCCGCGGCGTGACGCGCGCCGATTTCCGCTACGACGACACGGCCGGGGGCGAGGGCGGACATCCCGTGCTGCTGGAGATCAACACGCAGCCCGGCATGACCGGCACCTCGCTGGTGCCCGAACTTGCCGCGCATGCCGGACACAGTTTCGAGGCGCTGGTGACGTGGATGGTCAACGACGCCTCGATCGACAGATGAGTGGGCCCATGAAAAAACACTATCGAAACCCGTCCGGCTCCGCCTTTGCCATGGAAGGTGCCTGGCGGTTGCGTTTCGCGGCGCGGGCCGGTGCGGTGCTGTTTCTGGGTGCCACAATCCTTTACGGGCTGATCGGCAGCGGCATGCTCGATTACGAAGGCAGCCCGTTCCATAAACTGCCGGGCCGCCTTGCCAGCCTTGCCGGCCTGGCGGCCGACGATATCGAGATCAGCGGGCTGGTGCATCAGGAACCAGAGACGGTGCTGGCGGCAATCGGCGTTACGCCGGGCGGATCGCTCATCAGCTTCGATGCGGCGAAGGCCAAGCGCATCCTCGAAAATCTCGACTGGGTGGCCACCGCCAAGGTGCAGCGGTCCTATCCCAATCAACTCGATGTGACAGTGGTCGAACGCCAGCCATTCGCCATCTGGCAGCGGGGCGAAAACTACTATGTGATCGACCGCTCCGGCACCGCGATGAGCAATATCCCCGCAGCAAAGCTCACGACATTGCCGCTGGTTTCGGGCGAGGGCGCGGCGCTTGCGGCCGAGGAACTCATTAACCAACTTGAAGCCACTCCCGATATAATGTTGCAGTTGAGGGCCGCGGCGCGCATCGGCAATCGCCGCTGGACTCTCTATCTCGACAACGGGGTGACGATCTTGCTGCCCGAGGAGAATGCCGGTGCCGCGCTGGCGCTGGCTGATCGACTCGACCGGACGCAAAACCTCATGTCGAAAGGCATAACCTCCGTCGATCTCCGGATCCCGGGCCGCGTGGCGGTGGGGATCGCCGAAGTCGCCGAGCAGAAAACCGGGACGGCCAGCCTGAGCGCTGGCCAGTGAGTGGGAGTTGAATCCGATGACCGTGGTGCAGTTGCACGGAAAAGGGGTTGGCGCGGCCAGGGGGGGCACGCTGGCGGCGCTCGACATCGGCTCGTCGAAAATGAGCTGCCTCATCGCCGAGGCGGTGCCCGACCGGCATCGCAACGCCGATGGCCAGAATGCGCCGGGGCTGCGCATCCTGGGGCTTGGACATCAGGTGGCGCGCGGCGTGCGCAGCGGCGCCATCATCGATGTCGATGAAGCCGAGCGCGCCATAAGACTTGCGGTCGACGGCGCCGAGCGCATGGCGCAGCGTACGATCTCGGAGGTCACGGTCAATATTTCCGGCGGGCGCCCGCAGTCGCGCGTGTTCGGCGCGTCGGAGAAAACCCAAACCGGCGTGGTCAGTCCGCGCGACATGGACAAGGTGCTGGAAGCGGCACTGTCGCAGATCGACCCGGGCCGCCGCACCGTGCTGCATCTCTCGCCCATCCAGTATCATCTCGACGACGCCAAGGGCGTCAAGTCGCCGCTCGGCATGCATGGCGAAATGCTGGGGCTCGATCTGGGTGTCGTCACGGCCGAGCCGGCGCATCTGCGCAACCTGTCGCTGGCGATCGACCGGGCCCATCTCACGGCGAGCGGATTCGTGGTGGCCCCTTATGCGGCGGCGAAGGCCGTGCTGGCCGATGACGAGATGGCGCTTGGCGTCACCATCATCGACATGGGCGGAGCGACCACGAGTTTCGCCATCTTTCACGAGAGCCATCTCATTTTCGCCGACATGATTCCGCTGGGCGGCCAGCACATCACCAACGATATCGCGCGGGGACTGACCACCACCATCGCCCATGCGGAACGGATGAAGACACTGTGGGGCTCGGCGCTTGCCTCGCTGACCGACGAACGCGAGATGATCGCGGTGCCACTGCTCGGCGAGCGCGGCATCGATACCGTGCAGAAGGTGCCGAAGTCGATGCTGACGGGCATCATCCGCCCGAGGCTGGAGGAGATTTTCGAGATCATCCGCGACCGGCTGGCGGAATCGGGGCTGGCCCATCTGGGTGGACGGCGCGTCGTGCTGACGGGCGGCGCCAGCCAGTTGACGGGGGTGCGCGAAGTGGCCGGCCAATGGCTCGACCGGCAGGTGCGGCTCGGTGTGCCGGCACTGCTGCCGGGGATGCCGGAAGCGGCGACCAGCCCGGGGTTTGCGGTGTGCGCCGGGCTCCTCAAAAACGCTCTGAAGCCCGACACGCATTACGCCATCCCGAAGGAAGCGGCGAAGACGGGGGAGTACGCCAGCGATGTGAAAGCGCGGCTGGTC
>JANLYR010000266.1:0-14230 GCA_031365765.1 Hyphomicrobiales bacterium
AGGAACTGGGAAGCACGACACACGGCGCCGGCGCAGCCTCGGGATTCGTCTATTGGGATCCCTTCAGCGACACTCCGGCCGCGCCTAGCAAGCGCTAATATAAGTTATCTAACGTCAATTGACGTGCGCGGAGGTGCCCCCCGGATTAACGGGGGGTGCTTTATGTTTTTGGATCATCCGATGACGATCCGCGAATTGCTTGATGCGGTAATTCGCGTACCGTAAATTAGGACCACCATATCCGGCCATTGGATCGCCATAGCCGCCACCCATAAATCCCAAAACGCCCGCATTCGTCACTGCCGCTGCAAGTTTCCCTCCCGCGACGCCGCTCATCGGCGCCAGGACGATCGGATGGGTGATGACGACGAGTTTGGTGATGGCGGTGGAGTTGGCCCCACTACTCCGCCGCCATGATCGAGTTCTGCAGGTTTCCCAGTCCTTCCGTCACATGCCGGGCCAGTGCGTCGGCGGCCGAACTCGGCCGTCCCGGTTTCCTGACGATACCGATGTCGAAGGTGCCCATTGCCGGGAAGCCGTCGCGCTCAGTCAAGACCCGCATCCACGGCCTGACGCACAATTCAGGAACGGCCCCCACCGCGAGCCCCGTCTGCACCGCCGCATTGATGGCGTTGGAATTCGAACTCGAATAGGCGATCCGGTATTTCCGCTGCTGCGAATCAAGGGCATTCAACGCCGCCTTGCGCCATTCGCAATGGGGCGAGGCCAGCGGCAGCACATCGAGCAGATGCACATTGTGCTTGGCCGAGGTCACCCACACCAGGGGCTCGCGCCGGATCGGCTCGTCGGTGGCCAGATCGCAGCCGAAGGTCACCAGCGCCAGGTCCATTTCGCCGTGCTTTGTGCGTTCGAAGAGCTCGGTGCTGCTTAGGCATTCGACATCGACGGTGACGAGGGGATGGGTCCTCGCAAACCGCGACAGGATTTCGGGCAGGAAGCGGTCGGCATAGTCGTCGGGCGTGCCGAAGCGCAGCGTCCCCGTCAGTTCGGGCTTAGTGAAGGCGGAAACCGTTTCGTCGTTGATCGCCACCATACGCCTGGCATAATCGAACAGCCGGTCGCCATCGGCAGTAAAACGGCTGGCGCGCCCATCCCTGGCGAACAGGGGCCGTCCCAGCAATTCCTCAAGCCGCTTCATCTGCATCGACACCGCCGACTGCGTCTTGTGCACGTCCTCGGCGGCGCGGGTGAAACTGCCCGTATCGGCGATGGCCAAGAAGGTCTTCAGAAGATCGATATCGAGATTGGGAATCATGACATCACTCATCAGCGTTGCTTATCATTAGTATAAGATACATTCGTTGGATTAATCAATCAAAATCAGCGAAATAGGGGTCATCACAACCGTGATCATGAGCCGCTTTCGGGTGGCTTGGCGCGAGAAGAATGGGTCTTCTCGCGGACGAGGAGGACTGTGCCATGAGAGATTATGCCTTAAACCGCGCCATTGGCCTCGACCAGGTCAGAGGTGTTTCGCTGTTGCGCCGCTTTGTCCATAATTGGCTTGCCCGCCGGGCCGTCGCAAAGCTTGATACCTATGACGATTATCTGCTTCGCGATATCGGAGTGGCGCGCGCCGATGTCCGATGGGCGGCAGGTTTGCCACTGACCGTTAACGCGGCCATAGCCCTTGAAGAGCGGTCAGGAACGGGACACGGCTCACCGGCCTCGCGTGCCCAGGATATCCGCGAAAATGTCGTCCAGTGAAAATGTCGTGTTGCGTTTACGGCGGCGGGTTGCAGTTGTCCGCCGCCGTTTTCGTCCAAAATAACTCCCGTATGTCCGGCGCCTCCTGCGCCGTTTAGGCGTGAGTTGCCTGACGGCGCCCTGCACCGCGCCCTTCACGATGGCCGCCACGATTGTTCCGAAAATTCCACCTTCTGCCGATGCCACCTTTGGGGCTGCTAACAATCCCATGGGCGGAGCGTGGGACTTGGCAAGCGAAGCCAGAACCGCCGTCGCCGCGATGGCGGCCAGTTTGCCGATTGACGGTTCGGCCAGATCACCCGCTAGCTTACGGGCTTCGGTGATCGCCGTGTTCCGCGACCCGTAGATTTCGGAAAGAATCGCATTGCCGTCGTCTATTGCTTCGGCGCTTGCCGGGTCGGTCAGGTCGGCGCCGTCTTCCAACAGGTCGAGAAGACCGTCGAAAGCCTCGGTGTCCTGTTCCGCCTTGGCCTTGAGCTTGCGCGCGAATGCCGGGACCAACACAGTCAGCACCTTCCGGGCGGTCGATTCGTCAACGCCGGAGATTGCCGCCGCTTCCTGGAAAAAGCGGCCATACTGCATCGCCCCAAGCGCCGTCACCAGACTCATTGCAGTTCCCCTGTCAGGCACTATGAAGCGATCCTATCGCGGAGGTTCGTGGATGCAACTGCGAACTTGGTTCAGGCGGCCGTTCCACCCACCGTCAGACGGTCGATGCGCATCGACGGCTGGCCCACGCCCACCGGCACGCCCTGGCCTTGCTTGCCGCAGGTGCCGATGCCCGGATCCAGTGCCATATCGTTGCCTATCATAGCGATTCTCGTCAGCGCGTCGGGGCCCGAGCCGATGATGGTGGCGCCCTTGACCGGCGTGGTGATTTTGCCGTCCTCGATCATGTAGGCCTCGGTGCAGGAGAACACGAACTTGCCCGAAGTGATGTCAACCTGGCCGCCGCCGAAGGATTTGGCAAACAGCCCACGCTTCATCGAGGCTAGAATTTCGTCGGGATGGCGGTCGCCCGACAGCATGTAGGTGTTTGTCATGCGCGGCATCGGCGCGTGCGCATAAGACTGCCGCCTGCCATTGCCGGTCGGCTTCATGCCCATCAGACGGGCATTGAGACGGTCCTGGATGAAGCCCACAAGAATGCCATCCTCGATCAGCGTGGTGCAGTTCGAGGGCGTCCCCTCGTCGTCGATGGAGATCGAACCGCGGCGGTTGGGGAGGGTGCCGTCATCAACAATAGTGACGCCCTTCGATGCAACGCGCTGGCCCATCAAGCCGGCAAAGGCCGAGGTTTTCTTGCGGTTGAAATCACCTTCGAGCCCGTGGCCCACGGCCTCGTGCAACAGGATGCCGGGCCAGCCGGGACCCAGCAGCACATCCATCTCGCCCGCTGGTGCGGGCTTTGCTTCGAGCGCCACCAGACTCTGCCGAAGTGCCTCGCGCGCCGCATCCTGCCAGATTTCATCTTTCAGATAGGTCAATGGCTCGCCGCGACCACCCAGACCGTGGCTGCCCTGGCCTTGTTCGGCACCGCTGGCTGAAACCACAGAAATGTTGAAGCGCATGAGTGGGCGGATGTCGCGATAGGTGCCACCGTCGGCGCGGATGATCTCGATAGACTGCCAGTCACTGGCAAGCGATACCGAAACCTGACGCACGCGCGGATCAAGAGCGCGGGCAAAAGCATCGGCCTTCTGCAGCAAAGCCACCTTCTCGGCAAAACCAAGAGCCATCGCCGGATTGGTTTCGGCGTAAAGTTTGCGATTGGTACGCTCGGGCGCCTGGGCAATGGTCGCATTCGCTCCAGCCGTCACCGTCCTGCACACTTCGGCGGCGCGCCTCAAAGCCTGCGCGGAAATATCCGTCGCATGGGCGTAGGCGGCGGTCTCGCCAGTCACCGCGCGCAACCCGAAACCCTGCGACTCATCGAAACTCGCTGCCTTCAGCTTGCTGTCGTCATAGACCAACGATTGGGTCTGCCGCTTCTCCAGGAAAAGCTCCCCGTCATCGGCGCCATACAATGCGTCCGCCACGATCGAAAGCGCAGTGTCGCGGGAGAGTTCGGATGTATCGAAGACGGACTCGGTCATGCCATGCCTCTTGGATTCCTACTCTACAAGATAGGTACTGCACGCCGGCCGCGCCAGCCCAGCCGAACCGAACCGCTAAACGATATGATCGGGGGCCTGAGGGCAGGCCGCTCCATCTCTTTCGATTTGGAGCGCAACATGAACGATGTTGTGATGGTGACGTAGTTCCTGGGCCAGGCCTAGCACGAAAGGGTCGCCCGGATGGCCGCCCGGCATCACCAGATGCGCAGTGAGGGCCACTTCGGTGGTGCTCATAGGCCAGATATGCAGGTCATGAATGTCGGCGACGCCCGATTGAGTCTTGAGAAACGCGGTCACTTCGGCAAACTCAATGCCCGGCGGCACAGCGCCCATCGACATGGCCAGACCTTCCTTGAGCAATCCCCAGGTTCCGGCGAAGATGACGGCGGCGATCACCAGGCTGGTCAATGGATCAAGCCATAGCCAGCCGGTGTAAATAATGAGCAAGCCTGCGAACACCACGCCGGCCGAAACCACAGCGTCGGACGCCATGTGGAGATAAGTACCTCTGATATTGATGTCGCTTTTTCGCCCCGAGGCAAACAGCCATGCGGTGACGCCATTGATCACGATACCCACGGCTGCAACCGCCATAACGGTCTTTCCCGCAACCGGCTCTGGATTGAAAAACCGGGTAATTGATTCCCAGCCGATGGCGCCAAGCGCCACAAGAAGAAAAGTGGCGTTGAAAAGTGCCGCGAGAATGGAACTGCCCCGCCATCCGTAGGTGTAACGTTGCGATGGCGGGCGCTTCGAGAGAATGGCCGCAGCCCAGGCGACCGCTAGTCCGAGCACATCGGACAGGTTGTGTCCCGCGTCGGCCAGCAAGGCAAGTGAGTTGCTGGCGATGCCAAATGCTGCTTCGATGACGACAAAGGCAGTATTTAGCCCAATGCCAACTGCAAAGGCTTTACCGAAATTGGGCTCGCCACCTCCATGATCGTAGCCATGGTGGCTGTGGCTTGCGACTGCCATTGTCCGTTCTCAATACTTGTCGAGTTCACCCAATGCGGCCGAAAATCCTTCCAGCGAAATCTTCATCGGCAGGCCCAAGCCCGGTGCTTCGTAGATGATGAAATTGGCGGCACCGCCCTTTTTCATCTTGGCCAGCGTCTCCTCGCTCGCCTCGGCAAAGGCAACACAGACCTGCGGCATGCATCGGGTGAATGGCACCCGGCCAACCGCAGCGCCGTCGATCTCAAGAGCCACTCCCGTGGGCAGAAATACGCCTATCGGCGTCATCACCCGCATCATGGTGGCGACCTTATCGCCCTGTTTGGCCTTAACAATGACCAAGGTCAGCCCGGCTTTCGGGTTCTTCTCGCTTTTGGTGCCCTGTATCATGCCGCATTGGCGCTTCCCTGGCGTGGCGTCGGTCGCCTGACCGGCGGCCGCAACCTCGCACTGGATCTTCCAGTCGCCATGGGTTGCTACTACTTCCGCGCCAGCCGGTGCCGGCTTCTCGCCCTGTCCCACTCTCGGCCCAAACTGCTTTTTCTGCCCCTGCTTGACGCTCTGGGCCCAAACGTCAACGAATACTGCCGGGGTAACGGCGGTGGCCAACAGGGTGAGAACTGCGAGGCGGCGAAGAGTCTGGGTGATTCGCACGAATGTTACCTTCCATGATTATGATGCGGCTCTTAGCGCCACGGCCAATCTCGCACAACGCTCTGTTCGCTTGCCCCTACACGGGCGTCGCCCCATCCACGGGCGGGTTTCATGGACAATTGGGGCAGAATTCCGGTTGGCGGACGAGAGCGCCGCGCAATGACGTTTTGCCGCGCCCGGCTCCGTTGCAGCGGCCTGCCGAATGTGGTTCACAATCGTCTTGATGAGGTTCAATCCGATGACGATCATGAAATGTGGACGTGCGATGAAGACCCTGGGCCGGATTTTGGCTTATTCGGGATTATCCCTGCTATCTCCGTCTGCATTTGCCGCCATGGCGGGAAAGCCTGTGCCCTGGCAGATGGGCCTGCAGCTGCCGGTAACCCCGGTGGCCGATGGCATACACTGGTTCCACAACGGCCTTTTACTGCCAATTATCACCGTCATCACCCTGTTCGTCCTCGGCCTCATGATCTATGTCGCGGTCAAGTTCAACGCCAAGGTGCACCCCGTTCCATCGCGCACCACGCACAATACGCTGATCGAAGTGCTGTGGACCGTCATCCCAATTCTCATTCTGGTCATCATCGCTATCCCATCGTTCCGCCTGCTCTATTTTGAACGCGATATCCCCGTCGCCGACATGACGATCAAGGCAATCGGCAATCCGAGCTGGAACTGGACCTATGAATATCCCGACCTCGGTCTGAACACCGACGGCTCCGCCAAGGTGACCTTCACTTCCTATCTGAAGCCTAAGGAGGAGGCAGACAAGGAAGGCGTACCGTGGCTGCTTGCCACCGACGTGCCCGTGGTCGTCCCCGTCAATAAGACCGTGCGGATGATCATTACTGCGGATCCCGAGGGCATCATCCATGCCTGGACAATCCCCTCCTTCGGCATGAAGATCGATGCTATTCCAGGCCGTCTGAACGAGGACTGGTTCAAGGCCACCGTCGAGGGCGTCTATTACGGCCAGTGTTCTGAACTGTGCGGCAAGGACCACGCGTTTATGCCGATCGAGGTGCATGTGGTTTCTCAGACCGATTACGACGCCTGGGTTGCGAAAATACAGACGGCGGGTGCAGAGGAAGCGCGCACATTCCTATTCGCCATGCTCAAGGCCAAGGGCCAGCTGGCGCAGAAATAAGAGGCAAGACCCATGTCATATGTCACCAATGCGCACGCCGATCACGGCCTTCCGACCGGCTGGAAGCGCTACGTCTATTCGACCAACCACAAGGACATCGGCACGATGTATCTGTGGTTTGCCATCTTCGACGGCCTGATCGGGGCCACCTTGTCGGTGATGATGCGGATGGAATTACAGAATCCCGGCATCCAATATTTCCATGGCCTTGCCTCGGCGGTCTATGGCTCGTCGGGGGAAGCTGCGATCGACCAGGGCAAGCACATGTATAATGTGTTTGTCACCGGCCACGGGCTTTTGATGATCTTCTTCATGGTGATGCCGGCAATGATCGGCGGATTTGGCAACTGGTTTGTGCCCCTGATGATAGGCGCGCCGGACATGGCATTTCCACGCATGAATAACATTTCCTTCTGGCTGCTGCCGCCGGCACTTGGCCTTCTGCTGATCTCGATGTTCGTTGAAGGCCCGGCCGGAGCCTTCGGCGTGGGCGGCGGATGGACTCTCTATCCACCGCTTTCCACTACCGGCCAGCCCGGCCCGGCGATGGATTTCGCCATCCTGTCGATCCATCTGGCGGGCGCTTCGTCCATTCTCGGCGCGATCAATTTCATCACCACCATCTTCAACATGCGCGCCCCCGGTATGACGCTGCACAAGATGCCGCTGTTCGTGTGGTCGATCCTGGTCACCGTTTTTCTACTTTTGCTGTCTTTGCCGGTACTCGCAGGCGCCATCACCATGCTGCTCACCGACCGCAATTTCGGCACCAGCTTCTTTGTGGCGGCCAAGGGAGGCGATCCCATCTTATTCCAGCATCTGTTCTGGTTCTTCGGCCATCCGGAAGTCTATATTCTTATTCTCCCCGGCTTCGGCATCGTCAGCCAGGTCGTGTCGACCTTTTCGAAAAAGCCGGTCTTTGGTTATCTCGGAATGGCCTATGCAATGGTGTCGATCGGCGTGATCGGCTTCATCGTATGGGCCCATCACATGTATACGGTGGGCATGGATGCCGACACGCAGGCCTATTTCGTCGCCGCCACGATGATCATCGCTGTGCCCACGGGCGTCAAGATATTCTCCTGGATCGCCACCATGTGGGGCGGCTCGATCGAGTTCAAGGCGCCGATGCTGTGGGCACTGGGCTTCATCTTCCTGTTTACACTTGGCGGTGTCACTGGCGTTGTTCTGGCCAATGCCGGCGTCGACCGCTCACTGCACGATACATATTACGTCGTGGCGCATTTCCACTATGTTCTATCGCTGGGTGCTGTTTTTGCCATCTTCGCAGCCTGGTACTACTGGTTCCCGAAGATCACCGGTTACATGTATGACGAGCGGATCGCGGTCGCCCACTTCTGGGTTACCTTCGTCGGGGTCAACCTGGTCTTTTTCCCGCAGCACTTTCTCGGCCTGGCAGGCATGCCCAGACGCTATATCGATTATCCAGAAGCTTTCGCCGGGTGGAACGCGATTTCGTCCTATGGATCCTACATCTCGGCTTTCGGCGTGCTGATTTTCCTTTTTGGCGTGATCTCGGCCTATAGCCGCAAGGTTCTTGCTGGCGACAATCCCTGGGGCGAGGGGGCGACGACCCTCGAATGGACGCTGTCTTCGCCGCCGCCGTTCCATCAGTTCAACACGCTGCCGGTCATCCGCTGAAGATGAATACATCGCCGGCACAGATCTCGATGGCAGCCGAAGGCGGGCAGGGTTCGGTCGCCGACTATTTCGCGCTGTTGAAGCCGCGTGTGATGTCACTCGTAATTTTCACGGCCCTCGTCGGGATCGTGGCGGCGCCCGGCCACCTCCATCCATGGCTGTCCCTGGTGGCCCTGCTTGCCATCGCGGTAGGCGCCGGGGCGTCCGGTGCTCTCAACATGTGGTACGATGCCGATATCGACGCCATCATGCGGCGCACCCAATCGCGTCCCGTGCCGCGGGGCGCCATCCTGCCGGGCGAGGCGCTGGGCTTCGGCCTCATGCTGGCGGCAGGCTCCGTGCTTGTCCTCGGCCTCATGGTGAGCTGGCTCGCCAGTGGATTACTTGCCTTCACCATATTTTTCTACGCCGTCATCTATACGATGTGGCTCAAGCGCAAGACTCCGCAGAACATCGTGATCGGCGGCGCCGCGGGCGCCTTCCCGCCCATGATCGGCTGGGCCGCCGTGACCGGCTCGGTCGATGCGGGAGCGATTGCACTGTTCCTCATCATATTCATGTGGACGCCGCCGCATTTCTGGGCTCTGGCGCTGTGGCGCGAGGGTGACTACGCGCGCGCCGGTATCCCCATGCTGCCGGTCGTGGCTGGCGCGGATGAAACCCGCAAGCAGATCCTGATCTATTCACTTATCCTTGTGCCGCTCACGTTCCTGCCCTCGATGCTCGGCATAGCCGGTCTGTTTTACACGGCGGCGGCGGCCTTGCTTGGTGCGGGCTTCCTCTATCACGCGGTCCGCGTGTTTTCCCTCCGCGAGGGCGCAACCGCCGATTCGGCCTGCAAGCGGCTATTTGGCTTCTCGATTTCCTGGCTGTTCCTGATCTTCGCAGCGATCCTCGTCGAGCGCGCGCTGGGCCTGCCGCAATTTTCACCTCTGTTCGGATGAGCGCGATGGCCCAGGTGCCCTTCGGCCCCGAAGACATGTCGCGGCGCCGCAAAAGATCGGTGGCGCTGGCCATTATCCTGGTGGTGCTTCTGGTGCTGTTCTTCATCACCACCATCGTGCGGATCGGCGGTCAGGCCGCATTGCAGTCCCCATGACCATACCTCGCGATCGCGAAAATGTGCGGACTGCCGTGCTGGCGGCGTCGGTGGCCGCCGGGATGGTGGGACTCGCCTATGCCTCGGTGCCGCTTTACGCGCTTTTCTGCCAGACTACGGGTTTCAACGGCACAACGCAGCGTGCTCAGGTCGCGCCGCAAACGACCTCTAAGCGCAGCGTCAAAGTGCGTTTCGATGCCAACACGGCGGCAACTCTCGGCTGGACGTTCAATCCCGAGCAGCTAGAGATGGAAGTCAGGCTCGGCGAGCAAGCAATGGCCAACTACCGCGCCACCAACACGACAAGCCACACCGCAACGGGCACCGCGTCCTTCAATGTGACGCCGGTAAGCGCCGGCGCATACTTCAACAAGATCCAGTGTTTCTGTTTCACCGAGCAGACATTGGCGGCCGGCGAAAGTGTGACGTTGCCGGTGGTGTTCTTTGTCGATCCCGCAATCGTCGATGACCCCGATGCAAATTCGATCGATACCATCACCCTATCCTATACATTTTATCCGGTTGAAACGCCCAAGGCAGTGTCCGCGCTCACGCCGCCTTCTCGAACACGCACGAACTGACGGAGTTACGAAATGGCCGACGCCCACGCCAAACATCACGACTATCATCTGGTCGATCCGAGCCCGTGGCCGGTCATAGGGGCGATCGCGGCATTCATCACCGCGGTGGGCGCGGTGGTATGGATGCACGGGTCGGCGCCGTGGGTGATGATCATCGGGTTCGTCGGTATCCTTTACACCATGTTCATGTGGTGGCGCGACGTCATCGCGGAAGCGCACCATGGCGATCATACCGCCGTGGTGGCGCTGCACCTACGCTACGGCATGATCATGTTCATTGCCTCCGAGGTAATGTTCTTCGTCGCGTGGTTCTGGGCCTTCTTCGATGCGAGCCTGTTTACCGGCGAGATACATCAGGCATCACGAATTGCGGAAACCGGTGGGGTCTGGCCGCCTAAGGGTGTCGAGGTGTTCGATCCATGGCACTTGCCACTAGTCAATACGTTGATCTTGTTGACCTCGGGCACCACCGTCACCTGGGCCCATCACGCGTTGCTCAACAATGATCGCGAAGGTCTGAAATGGGGACTTATCGCTACGGTGGCGCTGGGCCTGCTGTTCACTTCGATTCAGGCCTATGAATATTCCCACGCCGCTTTCGCCTTCAGCCGCAACAATGGCGGTAACATTTATGGCTCGACGTTCTTCATGGCGACCGGCTTCCACGGCTTCCATGTCATCATCGGGACAATTTTTCTCGCAGTGTGCCTTGTCCGGGCAATGAACGGCGAATTCACCCCGAAGCAGCATTTCGGCTTTGAGGCCGCCGCCTGGTACTGGCATTTCGTCGACGTAGTCTGGCTGTTCCTGTTCTCCGCCATCTACATCTGGGGCTCGGCTGGAACAGTCATCGCCGAACACTGAGAAAGACCCGCATTTGCAACGGGGCGGGTGGGGTTGCTGTCACATGACCGAAGACTATTATCCCGAACTCTCGCCTATTCGCACCGGTCTCGCTGGCCAATGTCCACGATGCGGCCGGGGCAGATTATTCGACGGCTATCTCACGGTGGCGAAATCTTGCACGGTTTGTGGCCTATCGTTCGATTTCGCCGACAGCGGTGATGGCGCCGCCTGGTTCGTGATGACCATCGTCGCCTTTCTAGGCGTGGGATCGATCCTTGGTATCGAGGTTGCCTATTCGCCGCCCTTCTGGATCCATTTCCTCATCGCCATTCCCTTGCTCGTGATCCTGCCAATGGTACTGCTGCGTCCGGTCAAGGGGTTGCTGCTGGCCCAGCAATGGCGGACGGGTGCCAGCGAGCATCGAGAAAGATCATGACAGGGCGCATCTGGCCGGTTGCCGTGGCGGCGACGGTGGGTATTGCGCTTCTGCTGGCGCTCGGGGGGTGGCAACTGCAACGGCTGTCATGGAAACAGGGGCTTCTCGCCGCCGTTGACGAGCGCCTCGCCGGCTCGCCTGGCGATCTGGCATCAATTCTCGCCGCTACTGAATCGGGCGACGATATTGAATTCCGGAAAGTGCGGCTTGTGGGACGCTTTCTTCAGGCGGACGAGAAGCTGATGCTCAATACGCTTGACGGCAAGATTGGCTGGGAGGTCGTCACCCCGCTGGTTACCGGCTCCGGTGTCGCCGTGCTGGTCGATCGGGGCTTCATTCCCGACGAAATTCGTGATCCCGCCAAACGCATGCCACTGGAAACCACGGACATTACCGGAATCGTGCGCCGTCACGGTTCAGCCCGAGGCCTTTTCGATCCCGACAACGATGTAGCTGGCAACATGTGGTATTGGTGGGATCTGCCGGCCATGCTAGCCGCAAGCGCCATTCCGGCCGATACCAAGGTCGCGCCATTTGTAGTCCAGGCGCTGCCGACCGAACCATCCGCCATACCCAGGCCTGCCGAGCCTCGCGCCGTCTTCCGCAACAATCACCTGCAATATGCCATCACCTGGTTTGGTCTCGCGATCGTGCTGGCGGTCGTCGCGTTTTTCTTTGCGCGCCAGCAACGCGCTTGATAGAGGAACGCCCTCAACCAAGGTCCACGCCATTGCATTATGTTTCGACCCGCGGCGAAGCGCCCGAGCTTGGCTTTGAAGATGTGCTGCTCACCGGACTGGCGCGCGATGGTGGGCTTTATGTCCCAAAGACCTGGCCCCGGCTGTCGGCCGATGATTTCCGCGCGCTGCGCGGCTGCCCGTACGAAAATGTCGCCTATGCAGTGATGGCGCCGTTCACTGCGGGCGCCATCCCGGAGCGCGACTTCAAACAGATGATCGCCGCCGCCTACGGCAATTTCGGCCATCCCGCCGTGGCGCCGCTCTCCCAGATCGACGACAACCAGTGGCTGCTCGAACTTTTCCACGGGCCCACGCTCGCCTTCAAGGACATCGCAATGCAGCTTCTGGCGCGGCTGATGGACTGGGCCCTGGCTAAGCGCAAAACCCGCGCCACCATCATCGCGGCGACTTCGGGCGACACCGGCGGTGCGGCGATTGAAGGATTCAAATCAAGTCCTTACGCATCGATCTTCGTCCTTCACCCGAAGGGCAAGGTGAGCGATGTGCAGCGCCGCCAGATGACGACGGTGAATTCACCTTCGGTGCACAATATCGCGATTGAGGGCAGCTTCGACGACTGCCAGGCGATCGTCAAGGCGCTGTTCAACGATCAGCCGTTCCGTGACAGCGTGAAGCTTGCGGGCGTCAATTCAATCAACTGGGCCCGTATCCTGGCGCAGATCGTCTATTATGCGACAGCCGCGTTGTCGCTCGGCGCACCCGACCGCAACATCGACTTCTGCGTACCCACCGGAAATTTCGGCGATATCTTCGCGGGCCTAGTGGCAAAGCGTCTGGGTGTTCCCATCGGTCGCCTGCTGATCGCCACCAACACCAACGATATTCTGCACCGCACGCTGGAAACCAGCCGCTACGCGGTGAAGGCGGTGCATCCCTCGTCCAGCCCCTCGATGGATATTCAGGTGTCCAGCAATTTCGAGCGCCTGCTGTACGAGGCGCACAGCCGCGATCCGCACGCGGTGCGCCGACTGATGGCTGGCCTCGCCCAATCGGGCGAGTTCACCATTGCCGCTGAACCATTGGAGGCGATCCGCAATGAATTCTCGTCGGGAATGGCGAGTGAAGTGGAAGTCGCCACCACCATACGCGAAATTCTGCATCAAACCGGCGAACTTCTTGATCCCCACACCGCAGTCGGGGTGGCCGTGGCACGCCGAAGTGCCAAATCGTCCAATCCGATGGTCACATTGGCCACCGCACACCCGGCAAAATTCCCCGATATTGTCCTTGCGGCAACAGGAATCCGACCGAATTTACCACGTCACCTCACCCACTTGCTGACGGACGAGGAACGTTACACAGTACTTCCCAACAGCAATGCCGCCGTCCGGGAGTTCATCCTGAAACATCAGACGGCCTGAACGGGAGCCGTCATGAGCGTCGAAATCACTTGTCTTCCCAATGGCCTGTACGTCGTTACCCACAACATGCCGCATCTTGAAACGGTGGCGCTGGGGATATGGGTGAAGGCGGGTTCACGCGATGAAAGACCCGAAGAAAACGGGATAGCGCATTTCCTTGAGCACATGGCGTTCAAGGGCACCAAGAGGCGGACTGCCCGCGCCATTGCAGAAGAAATCGAATCGGCGGGAGGAGAGATCAATGCGGCAACGGGCATGGAAACCACGACCTACTATGCCCGCGTTCTCAAGAACGACTGGAAGCTGGCGCTCGACATTCTCGCCGACATTTTCACCGAGTCGATGCTTGAGCCGGAAGAAGTGGAACGCGAGCGCGATGTCATCCTGCAGGAGATCGCTGCGTCCAACGACCAGCCCGACGACCTCGTCTTCGAACTGGCCCAAGCGGCAAGCTACGGGGATCATCCGCTGGGCCGATCGATCCTCGGAACGTCCGATCTGATCGGCGGCGTCACGCGCAGCCAGATGATCGACTGGCGCGACCGCAACTACTGGGCCTCGCGCATCGTGGTCGCGGCGGCCGGCAACATCGATCACCGGGCTTTCGCCGCCGAAACCGAGCGCCTCCTCGGCCATATCGAGACCGGCCAGCAGCCGCAGCGCGAGCCGCCCACCTTCACGCCTAAATCCGAAGTGGCGGAGAAACCGCTGGACCAGGCGCATGTCGTCCTGTCATTCCCCGCACCCGGCTACCGCGATCCCGACATCTATGTGCTGCAGGTGCTGTCCAGCATTCTCGGCGGCGGCATGTCGTCGAGGCTGTTCCAGGAAGTGCGGGAGCGGCGCGGCCTGTGCTACAGCGTCTTCTCCTTCGGCTCGGC
>JANLYR010000095.1:0-8732 GCA_031365765.1 Hyphomicrobiales bacterium
GCACCAACCGGCTCGACCGCATCACCCGATTCGTGGACGCCCTCGAAGTCGGCACGGTGAATATCTGGGAAGTGCCGGGTTACCGCATCGAAATGTCGCCCTTTGGCGGGATCAAGGACTCCGGCAACGGCATAAAGGAGGGCTTCATGGAGGCCATGAAGTTCTTCACCAATGTGAAGACCTGGTCGCTGCCCTGGCCCGCCTGAGGATGCGTTGAACCCCGGAACGCTCGTCATCGTCAATCTGCTCGGCGGTGTCGCCCTCCTGCTGTGGGGCGTGCGCATGGTCAGGACCGGCGTCATGCGGGCCTGGGGCGACCGCCTCAAACTGTTCATCGAACACCGCCTCGGCAATCGTGTCTCGGCCTTCGCGGCGGGGGCGGCCGCTACCGCCATCCTCGGCAGCGGCACGGCGATGGCGCTGATCGTCGCGGGGCTGGCCGCCTCCGGCGCCATCGCACCGGCACTTGGACTTGCCGTGCTGCTTGGCGCCGATGTGGGCTCGGCCATCGTCTCTTCGATCCTCGCATCGGGGAGTTCGCTGGCGCTGTGGGCCTCGCCCATCCTGCTGTTTGCGGGCTATGTGACATTCAGCGCCACGGAGGAATTCCGCCCGCACGCCATCGGCCGCATCCTGATCGGGCTGGGACTCATGCTGCTGGCGCTGCTGCTGATCCGGGTGGCGACGGAGCCCCTGACCGAGGCCAGCCTGTTTCACAGCCTGCTGTCGGCGGTCGGGCGCGAACCTTTGCTGGCGTTTCTGGTCGGAGCGCTTCTGGCCTGGGCGTTCCACTCGACGCTCGCGGTGATCCTGCTCGTCGCCACGTTCCTCGCCAATGGCAGCATGGAACTGGCGGGCGCCCTGGCTTTCGTGCTGGGCACCAATCTGGGCGGCGGATTGCCGGCGGTCACCGCCACCTTCGCCCAACCTGCGGCGGCGCGGCGCCTGCCTTTGGCAAATCTCCTCGGCCGCGGCGGCTGCGCCATCCTGGCCCTGGTTTTCATCGATGTCTTGACGCCACTGGTCAACATGCTGCCGCTCGCTCGGGTGGAGTTGGCCGTCGGTTTTCACGCGGCCTTCAATCTCGCCGTCGGATTTCTGCTGTTGCCGCTGACCGGACCCGCAACACGCTTCATGGCGCGGCTCGTTGCCGACGAGAAGGAGGAACCGGACCGGCTGGCGGTGCCCCGCTATCTCGATCAGGCGTCGCTCAAATCACCGCCCACGGCGCTGGCCAATGCGCTGCTGGAGACGGTGCGCATGAGCGAAGTGCTCGACCGCATGTTCGATACCGCGTTGACGGCACTGCGCAGCGGCAGCCTCGAAACGCTCAAACTGCTGAAAGGCCTCGACGAGCGGCTCAACGCCTACCAAAGCGCCGTGCTAGGCTATCTGTCCGACCTCACCCAGTCCGAACTTTCCGAACAGCAGGCGGGCCGGGCCCTCGAACTCACGCTCTACATCAGCAATCTCGAACATGCGGGCGACGTCATTCACCTCAATCTCTCCGACCGGATCAAGGCCAAGGCCCGGGAAGGCATCAGCTTCAGCCTCGACGAACAGGCCTCCCTCGACGATCTCTGCCTCATCATCCATGACAATCTGCGGCTCGCCACCGGGGTGCTATCGTCCGGCGATATCGAGGGAGCCAAGCGGCTGATCGGCCAGAAGGATGCGTTTCGCTCTCTCGAAAAACAGGTTCTCCACAATCACTTCCGCTCCGGCGGGCGCGGACGCGGTCCAGCCCTGCGCAAGAGCGCGCTCTATGTCGATCTGATCCGCGACCTGCACCGGGTCAACTCGCATGTGGTGGCCGCCGCCTATCCGGTGGTCGAACAGGCGGGGCTGCTGCGCGGCTCGCGGCTGCGCAAGTCGGCGAAGCCTACGCCGGCTCGAGGCTAACGCCGCCGACGTGCCCCGTGTCGCCGCGCTCGGCCAGCTTGGCGCGTTCCTTGGCGCGCGCGCCCGCCGCCTCCTCGCGCCGTTTCAGCACTTCGTAGGTGATGGCGCCCAGCAGCGATATGGCGACGATGATGACGGCAAGGGCCGAGAGCGCCGGTGTCGTGCCCTGGCGCACTTCGCCCGCCAGCACCGTCACCAACGTCTTGTCGGCGAGGATGGCGAAGGTCGTCGTGTTGTAGTTCTCGAACGACGACAGAAACGCGATCACCGCGGCCGAAAACAGCGCGGGTTTCAGGAACGGCAGCAGGATGTGCCAGAACACCTGTGGATAGCTGGCGCCGAGATCGAGGGCGGCTTCCTCCTGCGCCCGGTCGAAGCGCTGCAGCCTGGCCATGATGATCAGCAGGCAGTAGGCCGCAACGAAGCTCGATTGCCCCAGGATGGCCAGGATGACGCCCTTGTAGAACACCGCCTTGGTGAAATCGGTGAGGCCCATCATGTCTTTCCAGAATATCACGGTCGATATTCCGATGATGACGCCAGGCGTCAGAACCGGCGAGACGGTGACGAGATAATAGACGCCGCGCGCCCGATGATAAATCTGGCTCATGACGATGGCGGCGGCGAGGCCCACCGGCACCGAAATCGCCACGACGCCAAGGCCGATGACGAACGAGTTGCGCAACCCCTCCATCATCGTGCGGTGGTTCCACAGCTTGACGAACCAGTTGAGCGTGAATGTCTCGAAAGGGTAAGCCTGCGGATAGTTGGGCGTGTTGAAGGCGGTGACGCTCATCACCAGCAGCGGACCGAACAGATAAAGAAAGAACAGGAAAATATAAAAACCGATCATTCCTCGCATGACCAGGCGCGCGCTCATCGGATGGTCTCCCCGAGCGAGACCTTGAATGCACGCAGCGCCAGCAGCACAAAGCCGATGCAGGCGGCAAGCAGGATGAAGGCGTAAGCAGCCCCGCGCGGCCAGTTGAAGGCCTGGAAGAAGAAGTCATAGACGATCGAGGTGAACCACAGCGTGTTGGGCCCTCCCAGGAACTGCGGTGCGGCGAGCGATCCCGCCGACAGCATGAACACCATGGTGCAGCCCGACGCGATGCCGGGCTTGGCATAGGGCATCACCACCTCTTTATGGATGCGCCACCAGGGTGCTCCCAGATCGCGCGCCGCCTCGATCTGGTTCTTGTCGAGGCTTTCGATGGCATTGTAGAGCGGGAACACCATGACGAGCAGGTAAGCGTAGGACAGGCCGATGAACAGGCCGGCGTCGGTGCCGAGAAAATCGATCGGCGTGTCGACGATCCCCAATCCCACCAGCGCCTGGTTGATCAGGCCTTTCGATGCCAGCAGCAGGCGCATGGAGAACGCCCGCAGGATCTCGTTCACCCAGTAGGGAACGATCAGCGCCAGCATCAGGAGGCGCACCTTCTGGATGGTGCCGGCCTGCGCCATGTAGAAGGCGAGCGGATAGCAGATGGCGAAATTGAGCGCCGTCACCAGGATCGAATAGACGATCGACCACACGAAGGCGGCCATATGGTTGGTATTCCAGTTGCCGGTCGAGGGCTCGACGAAAAACGATTTGTATTGCTGAATGGTGAGGTAATCCTCCGGTCCGCCGCGCTTCATCGGCGGCAGGCGCGGATGGAAACTCTCCTGCACCATGTAGAGATAAGGCAGGACGACGAGGAACAGCGTCCAGAACGCCACCAGCGCTATGAAAACGATGCCGAGCACCGTGCCGTTGCGTTCGAAGAACCCCTTGTGCGACGGATCGTGCGCCGCTTTCGATTCGTAGCGGGCCATCGCCCAGAACATCGCGATGACGACGGCCGGGACGAGAAATATCGCCAGCCTACTCACGCGCCATCCTTCCGTCCGGCAGCACGAGGCCGTGCTCGGGCTCGTAGGTGACGCCGGCAGCGCTCCCCTGCTCCGGAATTTTCGCGCCGTTGTGGCGGCCGACGGTCAAGGTCAAATCCTTCTTGCCCGGGCCTTTGAGAAAGATGTGACTGGCGTTGCCCTCGAACGCCACGGTGATGACGGTTGACGTTAAGCTCGTGCCCTTGCCGCCCTTGCCGAGCTTGAGCGATTCCGGCCTGACGAACAGGATCGCCCGGTCGCCCGGTTTCAGTTTCTTGGGGTTGCGCCCGCGCAGGTTTCCAAACGATGTTTCAATGACGGCGCCTTCCTTGTCCGCCTTCACGATCCGCCCGGTGAAGGCATTGTTCTCGCCCACGAAGGACGCCACGAACGGCGTGTCGGGCTCGTCATAGATGGACGAACCATCGCCCACCTGTTCGATCACACCGTCGTTCATCACGGCGATGCGGTCCGACATGGTGAGCGCTTCGCCCTGGTCGTGGGTGATGTAGATGAAGGTGATGCCGACGCGCTTCTGGATGTCGCGCAGTTCGTTACGCATGTGCTGGCGGAGCTTCAGATCGAGCGCGGAGAGCGGTTCGTCGAGGAGAAGCACCTTGGGTTGGACGGCGAGGGCGCGCGCGATGGCGACACGTTGTTTCTGGCCGCCTGACAATTCGCTCACCAGCTTGCCGCCCTGGCCGGGAAGAGCGATCAGGCTCAGCAGTTCGTCGGCCCTTTTCATGCAATCGGATTTGGACGCCCCCCGGACGCGCAAGCCGTAGCTGATATTCTCGGCCACCGTCATCAGGGGAAACAGCGCCAGGTTCTGGAAGATGAGCGCGGTCGGGCGCTTGTTGGCGCCAATCCCCGTCATGTCCTGGCCACCGATGCGGACCGCCCCTTGCGAGGGATCGAGGAAACCGGAAACAGTGCGGAGGATGGTGGTCTTGCCGCAGCCCGAAGGACCGAGAAATGAAAAGAACTCACCGCCCTTGATGTCGAGCGTCGCGTCGTTCACCGCGGTGAACTCGCCAAATCTCACGGTTATATGGTCGAGCTCGACGCCCGCACTCATCCCCTAATGTCCCCTTGGTCTTTTTTTTGATTTAAGACCGGAAGCCTTGAACGGTCCAGTACCATTTCAAAAAGAGACCCTCATCCGCCCTGCCGGCACCTTCTCCCATGCGTTCCGCGCGGGAGAATGCATAAAGTATTTGAGCCTTCGCCCGGTCGCTAAGCGAATGGAAGAAGGTGGCCGAAGGCCGGATGAGGGCCCTTCACTTCTCTCCGCTCAACATCAGCACAATAGTCTCGAGAACGCCATTGAGGTTCTCAAAAACCTCCAGGTTCCACACGCGCATGACGCGAAAACCATGTGACACCAGATACGCACTGGGCGCAGCGTCGTACTCGCAGTCCGCTTCAGTTGAATGGGTCGCCCCATCCACCTCGACGATGACTTTGTTTTCGCGGCAGGCGAAATCCGCGAAATAGGGTCCGAACGCCAGTTGTCTGACGAATTTCCATCCGCCCAGCCTTCGGCTGCGCAGATTTTCCCAAAGGCGCTGCTCAGCGGCAGTATCGGCCTTGCGGAGCGATCTGGCGCGCTGGACAGTTTCTAGTTTTAAGTGGGCCACATCGGGTCGGCGGAAACCCTCATCCGGCCTTCGCCACCTTCTCCCATCCGCTTCGCGAACGGGAGAAGGCTGTCTTTGTCCTCTCCCGCCCGCAGGGTGGGAGAGGGTGCCCGACAGAGCGGATGAGGGGCTTAGTACCTCACTTACGACGCCTTGAACTTGTCGGCGTATTGGGTGCGGAGTTCGCCGAACCATGACGGCTCTGGAGGGCGGTGCCACAATTTCTGCAGCGCGTCTCCGGGGAACGCTTCCTGGAAGTTCTTCTTGGCCTGGTCCGAGAGCAGCGCGTCGGCGCCCTTGACGACCGGGTTGTAGCCCGATCCTTCGGCGGCGGCGGCGGAGGCTTCCGGAGTCTGCAGATATTCGAGGAAGGCATAAATCTGGTCGACGTTCTTCGCCGCCTTCATCATCGACAAGCCGTCGATCCAGGCGATGGCGCCTTCCTTCGGCGCCTGATAGGACACCGGTTTGCCGTCCTTCTTGAGCGCAAGGGCCGGACCATCCCAGGTCTGGCCGATCCACACGTCGTTCTCCATCAGCCCCGACTTGGTGTTGTCGGCCGAATCCCACCACTGCTTGATCCACGGCTTGTGTTCGATGGCTACGGGAAGAATCTGGTCGTAGATCTTCTTGAAGCTTTCTTCGTCCTTGAAGGCGTCGAGCATGCGATTGGTCGGCAGCTTGCCGTTGCCGTCGAGCCACAGGCCGATGCCGAGGAGCAGCGAATGCGGCCGGCCCTGGACATGACCCTTGACGCTCTCGTCCCAGAGCGAACCGTAGCTCAGGTCGGCGGGGTTGCCCTTGTAGAGATCGGTGCGCCAGGAGATGGCTTCCGAACCCCAGAGATGCGGCAGGTGATAGAGGCCGTCGTCCCAGGTCCAGATGCTGGTCGAACCTTCCAGCATCGAGCCGATGAGGTTGCCGGCATTCTTTACCCTGTTCATGTCGAAGGGGGCAAGGACGCCCAGCTCCTTGAACTGCACGGCGCGATCGCGCGTCGGCTGGCACAGATCGAAGCCTTCGCCGCCCGTCGCCTGGAGCTTGTTGATCTGCTCTTCGTTCTGCGAAAACGGCGTCTGGTTGACCTTGATGCCGCTCGCCTTCTCGAAGTTCGGGATCACCGGATCGGGAAATTCGTCCGACCACATGAGCAGGTTGAGTTCGCCCGAGGACGAACGCGCGTTCTTGACGTAGAGCGGGGCCGCGAGGCCCACCGCACCCAGAGCCACCGCCGACTTGAGCAGCGAACGCCTGGAAAGCATGGCCGCGCGCATCGTCTCCTGCGCCGAGGTCATGTCGTTAGGTTTCTTCATTCTGACTATCCTCCTTGACCACACGGACGCGGAATGCGTCCTCGGGAAAAGCTGTTATCGGTCGTGCGTCCGGCTGAATCCGGCTTCTGGGTTTCATTTCAATCCAGTATGACAATCATGCGACAGTCAGGCAATGGCCTTGTGAAATGGATGGAAAATGCGGATCACGCGGCAAGACCTCGAACATGGTGTGCTCCGGGCGCTCCAGGCTCGCGGCGTGCGCGAAGCGGAGAAAATCGCCTGGGCCACGGCCTGGCTCGAAGCCTGCTTGTATCCGGGGCTCAAGCTTCTGGCGGAAGCGCTGGCCGATCCCGTCCGGCAACTGGTGCCCGTGCGCGATGGGCTTGGTATCGATCTGCAGAATATCTCATGCGTCTGGGTCGCGACGGCGCTGCTCGGCGATGTCAAACAAAACGGCCGCGTGTTCCTGCGCAATGTGCGTCACGGACTATACCTCCTGCCCTTCTCGGTGCGCGACGGACTGGGCATCGGCTGCCCCGTCGATCCCGGCTTTGCGTTGGGCGGCGAACGCACGAAAAATCCGTACACGGAGAAACTGGCCGCCGCCGAATTGAGCGGAATTGAAGTCGACGAATTGATACTGATTGCATTGGCCGCGCAAACCTAGGCGGCGCCCATTTGCTGCATTCCCGGCCACGCGCTAAAAGCCGCGACCATGGCCGGACCCCTTACCCAAATCCGCGTGCTCGATCTCACCCGCGTCCTCGCCGGACCCTGGGCCACGCAGATTCTCGCCGATTTCGGCGCCGAGGTGATCAAGATCGAGAAGCCGGGCGAAGGCGATGACACGCGGGGCTGGGGGCCACCCTTCCTCACCAATGCCGACGGCAGCCAGGGCGATGCCGCCTATTATCTCGCCACCAATCGCGGCAAGCTGTCGGTCGAGATCGACATGGCGACGCCCCAGGGCCAGACGCTCATCCGCGCTCTCGCCGCCAAATCCGATATCGTCATCGAGAATTTCAAGACCGGCGGCCTGGCGAAATACGGCCTCGACTACGACAGCCTGCGCCCGCTCAATGCGCACCTCATCTACTGCTCGATCACCGGCTTCGGCCATTCGGGACCCTATGCCAAGCGCGCCGGCTATGACCTGATGATCCAGGCGATGGGCGGCCTGATGTCGATTACCGGCGAGCGCGACGACCATCCGGGCGGCGGCCCGCAGAAAGTCGGCGTCGCCGTCGCCGACATCGCGACCGGCCTCTATGCCACGATCGCCATTCTCGCGGCGCTGCATGCCCGCGAGCGCACCGGTCAAGGCCAGTTCATCGACATGGCGCTGCTCGATACGCAGGTTGGGCTGCTGGCCAATCTCAACCTGAATTATCTGGTGTCGGGCAAGGTGCCGGCGCGGATGGGAAACGCCCATCCCAATATCGTGCCCTATCAGACCTTCGCCACCGCCGGCGGCCACATCATCGTCGCTGTCGGCAATGACCGGCAATTCCATGACTTCTGCACGATCATCGGCGTTCCGGCCATCTCCGCCGATGCGCGCTATCACACCAATCGTGCGCGGGTGGAAAACCGCACAACCCTCATTCCCCTGCTCGCTGCTTCGATGAAGACCCGCAGCACGGCGGACTGGATCAGCGTCTTCGAGGCGGCCTCCATCCCCTGCGGTCCGATCAACGATATCGGCCAGGTCTTCGCCGACCCGCAGGTGAAAGCGCGGGGACTGCAAATCGAACTCACCCGCCCCGATGGCACGAAGACACCGGGCGTCGCCAATCCCATCCGCTTTTCAGAAACCCCGGTCGCCTACGACAAGGCACCGCCAAAACTCGGCGAAGCAACCAACCGCGTGCTGGCGGAAACACTCGGCCTCAACGAGACCGAAATCGCCGCCCTCCGAGCGTCCGGAACCATTGGCTGAACCCATCCCAAATACCCGACACCCCCGCGCAGGCGGGGGCCCCGCTAACCTTTTGATAGAAAGCGGGATTCCCGCCTTCGCGGGAATGACGAAATTGGG
>JANLYR010000143.1:0-4761 GCA_031365765.1 Hyphomicrobiales bacterium
GCAGTGCTCGTAACCACTTTCAGGCGGCCATTCATCTCATCGCACAGCCGTTTCACGATCCACAGGCCTAGGCCCGATCGCTTGTCCAGGGGCGCTGCGCCCGCGCCCTTCCGTTCAAGATACTCCCTAATATGCGGCGGAAGCCCTGGTCCCTTGTCCGCGATCTCGGCAATCAATTCACCGTCGATACCAGTGACGCGGAACGCGAGCTCCGATTGCTCGGGTCCGGCGGAACACCCATTGAGCAGTAGATTGAGGATTGCATCGCGTGCCGGAACGGCTGGCACATGCACCGGTTCGCCGAGTTGATTGTCCCATACGAGGTCCAAACGCTTCCGCTTTATTTCCGGCGAGATCAATAGCCGAAGGTCGTCGATGTCCACGGCCGTCAAGTCGCGGGGCCGTTGATCGGCGCGGTAGGTTGCCAAAGTGGAACGCACCAGGTCGCGGATGCCGGAGAGCCCATTTTCCAACAGACGCACGGACGTCTCTCTCACCGAGTCCTGGTCACCATAGCGCTTGAGGGAATCAAGCGCATTGAACATGCCCCCCAACGGATTGTTGATCTCATGCGCCATTCCGGAAGCGAGGCGCCCGAGGCTCGCGAGCTTCTCTTCCTCCGCTAGTTCCGCGGCAAGCATCTCACGCTCATTCACCGCTTGCGTCAGCGCATTGTAGCGCCCGAACAGGCGACGGAACTCTCGGTTTTGATTGATCACAACGGTTTCGGGCAAGGCTTCGATTCGTCCCTGCATGCCCTTGTCGAGGTGCTCGGAAAGGATGGCTACCGGCCTTACCATCCGCCGCACGGCGAAGTATCCGGCGACCGCCAGCAGAAAGGTCAAAATCAGATTGGTCGTCAACAGGGTCCAGAACACCTCCGACCGTTCAGCGAGCAAGGCTCCAATGTCGGCCTCCGCATAGATCGTGCCGATGTCGCGGTCCTGATAGGAGAGTGGCCGCGCCAGAAACGCGGTCGCGATCGTCTCCTCGATGGAAACTTCGCGTCCTTTCAGGAAATGCCTTGCCATGCCAGGAGCGAGTTGCTCGTTGGACGGGAAACGTGCCGGATCGCTGGCCGCGATGATCGCGCCGCCGCTGTTGGCAACCGCCGTCCACTTGATATTGAGGCCGCGATAACGTTCGCGTGCCCGATCAAGCGTATCGAAGACTTCCCAAACATCTTCGCGCACGACGGACGAGATCAGCGAGGCGGACAGGCCATCGAGATAGGCCGAGGAAAGCTGCTGGAGGTATTTCCCCTGGGTCTCCTCTAGCCGCGCGAGAACCCTGTTGGTGATGATGGCACTCACCGCGAACATCAGAAGGGCCACGAGCAAAGGCACTTTGGCTGAGAGCGACCACCCGAAGGGGTTCAATGACCGGAGCGCCCTCATGCGCCCAGACTTTGGACGAGATCGACCTTGGCGGCGATGCTGTCGAACAACTGATCGGGCTCGTCCGCAAATCCATCGAGCTTGAGAAGCGCCAGCACTTCGCGGCCCTCGGGATCGGTTGTCATGCTCAGCAAGGCATCATGCAGGAGAGCCACGTCTTGCGAGCCCGCTTCGCTCTTCAGGCATGCGACCGGCGGAAATCCGAGAAGCTCGGACTTCGAAACGATCTCCGTCTTCGACGTGAGCTCGGGCTCAAGCGACGACATAACCTCCCAGACATAGCCATCGACGCTTCCGCTGTTGGCCAAACCTGACGATACCGCGCGCACCACGTTCCGGTGGCCATAGGTGAAGAATGTCTGCCGGAAAAATTGCTTGGGCCGCAGCTTGCGTTCGGCGAGCAAGGCCGCAGTCACGAGATAACCGGAGTTGCTGTTTGGATCGGAAAACGCGTGCGTATCGCCCTTAAGGTCGTCGATGCTCCTGGCGCCTCGTCCCTGAGGGGCAATGAGATAAGATTGGTAGAGCGGTTGGCCTTTCCAGATCGGCACCGAGACCAGCGAAAGCTGCTTGCGATACTGGGCGAACGGGTAGCCGCAGATCCAGGCCGCATGCAATTGCCCGGAAAGGAGGAGCGAGGTGATCTCTTCATAGGTCCTGCGCTGGACGAGTTGCACCTCGCGACCAGTGCGGCGCGACAGGTAGGCCTTGAGTTTCGTCAAAAGTTCGAGATCGTTGGTGAGAAAGACCGGCGTCAGTCCAAACTGCAATGTCCCTTGGGCCATCGCCTCCGGCTGAGGGACGCACCACAGCATAGGCAAAGCGACGACTGACTGGATCAATTTGCGCTTTGTCCATTCGACGTGCCCGATATCGTGAACGCGCCTGAACGTCATAGCCACAATAGTCGCTTGGCGCACAGGGGCTGTCCAGCAAACTCTGCAAGCGAACTATGCTGCAATGCAATACAATGCAATCACCGAGAGGAGGACTGCGAGCTAACCTCGGTGGCTTGCTGAACACAGGTCAATCGTGTTGCCGTGATGGTTCCTCGGACGCCTCTCGATCATAGGCGGCTTTTTTCGAACGCCGTCGCCGGTCGGTGCGATCACGCCGAGCGCGGAACGCGACACGCGAGCGACCAGAGCGAAAATGGCCCGCGACGTGATCGCGGAGCGTTGGCACAAGCTATTGATCTCGATAGCGCTAGCGCCACCCCATCGGTTGCTCCCCTTGCCGCCCTCATGACAGGGCTCGGCCTTCGCATCGAGCACCGGGCGCTTGAAGCCCTCGTTCCTTTTGCGCGCAATGCCACTGCGCCATACTATTTTTGAATTGAATGAATCTATCAGTCTGAGCAATCGAACGTTGGTCGAAACCTGCGTCAGCTTCAACTGCCGAAGCAGGATTTCCATCCTGACCGTACCGCAAATAGTGAAGGAATATTGGGCGATGCTTTCCGGCGGTGACTGACGGTTTCAGACTGATGTGCCGAGCGGGATTGTCTTGTCTGGACGGCCCGCTGCTGGCAAGTAGGTTCTTGAGCTTGATGTTGCGAGACGAACTTGAACTTGAATCAAACTTTGCGTGGCAAGACGGCCCTCGTTACCGGTGCCAGTTCCGGAATCGGCCGCGCCACTGCCCGCTGTCTCGCGAAAGAAGGTGTCCGGGTGGCAATCAGTGCCCGCTCAGCTGAGAAACTCAGGCTCCTGGCCGCCGAACTTGGTCCGGAAACCGTCGTGGTCGTCGCGGATATGCTGTGCTCGACTGATGTTGACCGAATGGTCGCCGATGCGATTTCAGGCCTTGGTCATCTCGACATTTTGTTTGCCAATGCCGGAGTCTATATTACTGGCGAGGTTGCCAAACAGGATCCCGCCGCTTGGGATCAGCTTCTTACTATTAATGTCAATGCAGTTTTCCGGGCCGTGCGTGCTGCATTGCCCGGCATGCAGGCGCGGAAGAGCGGCGACATCATCGTGACGAGCTCGATCGCCGGGCATGAAGCTTTGCCCATGGAGCCAATTTACTCGGCCTCCAAACACGCCGTTAACGCGTTTGTCTACGGACTGCGCCGGCAGCTTATTCCCAACAATATTCGTGTTGGCGCCATTGCCCCGGGTACGGTGCTCAATGAGCTGTGGGCAATCACGGAGGAGGCCGACATCGCTCGCCATGTCGCCGACCGCAGCGGCATCAGGTCAGAAGATGTCGCCGAGGCGGTGATGTTCATGCTCACCCGACCGCCCCATGTCGCTATACGCGATATCGTCATCATGCCGCAGGCTCTGGACCTCTGAGAACGATCAGCCCCCTGGGGCATGTGGTTCCCGATGGTGGAGGGTGACGCGCATGCGGGCGAACCCGGGCAATGCCTTCAGCCACGCTGCTTGCGTTGACACGGCTGGAACAGGGTGGTACTGACTTGCATGTAAGTTAGCGCACCGCCTCCAGTGTCCAACCAATACCATCCGGTTGGCTGCGCTGACACGAAAGATGTATCGTTTCGATCTTGTTTCGTCCTTTTGGCAATGGAGAGAACCCCGTGGACACAATTGTGAAAAGTCTCTTGGATCGGAGGTTGAACCGAAAGACCAACCGCCGCAGTTTTCTGCAGGGCGCGGCAGGCATGGCCACGGTCAGCGTACTGGGTCCGGCGTCGCTCATCGGCGGGTCAGCGCAGGCCAAGGACCTTGGCGGAGCGCTGAACTTCTTCGGCTATGACGGCGAGCAGGGACAGAATGTGGCCAAGCCGTTCCTGGAAAAGAACAACATCCAGCTCAACGCCTCCTTCGC
Source organism: Hyphomicrobiales bacterium (assembly GCA_031365765.1). GTDB lineage: Bacteria > Pseudomonadota > Alphaproteobacteria > Rhizobiales > Aestuariivirgaceae > Aestuariivirga. The sequence goes on from JANLYR010000143.1 coordinate 4,194, forward strand.
CGGCGCCGCCGATGAAACCCTGACACGGTTCAATACCGGCGGGCGTGGCTCTATGGACATCCTCACCATGAACAAGGATTTCCAGCGTTCCATCATCGACTCCAAGACCGAACTTTTCCAAGCCCTCGACATGAGCCGCATTCCCAATGCGGCAGGCCTCTTCACGGCGTTCAAGGACGCACCGTGGTTGGTCCGGGACGGCAAGACCTATGGCGTGCCGATCATCTGGGGCGACGAGCCGTGCATCTACAATCCCGCGAAGTGGAAGGAACTCCCGGCGAAATATACCGATTTCGCCGACCCGAAATACAAGGGCGAACTTGTGCTGCTCGACGATCCCTTCGGCAACATCTGGCTCTTCGCCAAGTCGCTCGGGATCAAGGATCCGAGTCGGCTCACCGCCGACGAACTGGCAAAGTCACTTGCTGCCATGCTCACCATCAAGCCCAATGTGGTGACCATCGGCGCGTCGCTGGGCGACATGGCGGACGTCCTCATCCGCGGTGATGGCTCGATGGGGCTGGGCGGTTGGGCCTATCAGACTATCATTGCCAAGGACAAGGGCGTC
>JANLYR010000154.1:0-6989 GCA_031365765.1 Hyphomicrobiales bacterium
GGTGGCGGGTGCGAAAGCGGCCGGCGTTCCGGTCATCGCCTACGACGTGCCGATCGACTCTTCCGATGTGACTTTTATTTCTTTCGACAACGTCGCCGTTGGGCGGCTCATGGCGGAGGCGATGGTAAAAGTGAAGGATAGCGGCAATTGGGTGAAGATCGATGGTGACGCCACCATGACCATCATTAACCTTTTCGGTGCTGGGCAGATGCAAGTGATCCAGCCGCTGATTGATGCGGGCAAGATCAAAATCGTGGCGCAGCAGAACATTGAAAACTGGAAGCCCGACCTGGCGCAGGCCGCGATGGAGCAGATCCTGACCCAGCAGGATAACAAGGTCGATGCGGTGCTTGCCATGAACGACGGCATGTCGACGGGGGTGGCCGCGGCGCTCTCCGCGCAGAAGATGCTGGGTATCCCGCTGTCGGGACAGGACGGCGACAAGGCCGTTCTGAACCGTATTGCTAAAGGGCAGCAAACGGTGACTGTTTGGAAGAATTCATATCTCCTCGGCCAGGCAGCGGCCAAGGCGGCGATTGAGTTGGCAGAAGGAAAGCCGGTGACCGGCCAAAAGCCGTTCAAAACTGAAAGTGGAGCGGAACAGCCCTCCCTGCTGCTCGATCCGATTGCCATCACCTACGACAATCTCAATCTGGTAGTGGATTCCAACTGGATCAGCAAAGAGGAACTCTGCAACGGAGTGACGGAGAACCCGCCTACTGCCTGCAAGTAGAGGGTCCCTTGCTTGAAATGACGACGCTTGCCGTCCGTGCTCGGACGATATCGGATAGGATTGCCATGGCAGCCGGACTCGATGTCCGGCTGCTGGGCATGTTGGCTGTAATGGCAACCGTCTGGATCGTCCTGCACATTCTGACAGGCGGACTATTTCTTACGCCACGCAACCTTTTTAATCTTTCCCTCCAGGTTTCGGTCGTCGGCATCATGACCTGCGGTATGGTGCTCGTGATCGTGTCGCGACACATCGATCTTTCGGTAGGCTCCCAGATCGGCTTTATTGGCGTGTTCGGGGCCCTTCTGCAGAATTCCATTCTTCCCATCGACGGCGGCGCCACCTGGTGGATCGCATCTCTCGCCATGCTCAGCTCTGGGCTGCTGATCGGGTTGGCCCAGGGTCTTCTGATCGCCTACGCCGGTATTCCGTCATTCGTTGTCACACTGGGTGGGCTGCTGTTCTTCCGTAATGCCGCCTTTTACATCAACAGCGGCGTGACGGTGGCGCCACTCAATCAGACGTTTCAACTCCTCGGCGGCGGGCTGGATGGCACCATCGGAGTGTTCTGGAGCTGGATGGTTTGCGCTATTGCCGTAGGCGCCGTGGCAACTATGGTTTGGCGCGGAGGTCAACGCCGGTCCGCCCATGGTATGTCCCAGCGAACCCCCGGCGAGTACTCTTTTTTGGTAGCGATCTGGGCCATTGCCATTATCGGGTTTACGGCAGTGATGAATTCGTATGAACAACCCAAAACCGGTATTGGCATGGGTATTCCGATCCCGGTGCTGATCCTGATCAGCATTTCCATCATCATGTCGGCGGTCGCACGCAAACATCGCTTCGGCCGTCACGTATTTGCCATGGGTGGAAACACCGAGAGCGCGGAACTTGCCGGCATCGACACGCGCCGGCTGACGGTTTTTGTTTTTGTCGTCATGGGGCTGCTGTGCGGGCTTGCCGCGATCGTGATCACCGCCCGGTTAAACGCCGGCGCTAGCGTCACTGGAACCATGACCGAACTCAATGTCATCGCAGCAGCCGTCATTGGCGGTACTTCGTTGGCAGGAGGCATCGGCACGGTATATGGCGGGATTGTCGGTGCGCTCATCATGCAGAGCCTTGAAAGCGGCATGATACTCATGGGCGTTCCTACGCCGTTGCAACGGATGGTTTTGGCGCTCGTTCTCATTGTCGCGGTGTGGATCGACATGGTTTATCGGCGAGCAAGGCGCAAATGAGCGCGCTGGTTGAACTCCATAACATCGTTAAGACATTTGGCGGTGTGCACGCCGTCGAAAAGGTCAGCCTTCATTTAGACGAAGGTGAAGTGTTGGGTCTGCTTGGGCACAATGGTGCAGGGAAATCGACCCTGATTAAAATTCTCTCCGGCGTATTTCCGGCGGACTCGGGTCAGATACTTATAAACGGTGAACTGGCGCTTATCCGTTCGACCCGCGACGCTAAGGCACTCGGCATAGAAACAATATACCAGACGCTCGCGCTATCCGAAAACCTCGATGCGATTTCCAATTTGTTCCTTGGACGTGAAATCGCCGGATCTTTGGGATTCATGAACGAGGAGGCAATGGAAGAAGCGACGGGACGGACAATGGCGCGACTGAAACTCCGGTTGCCCTCGCTCACGCGTCTGGTCGAAAGCCTGTCGGGGGGACAACGTCAAGCGGTCGCAATCGCGCGCGCCATTCATTTCAATGCGAAAGTCCTGATTATGGATGAGCCTACGGCGGCATTGGGACTGGAGGAAACGCGCAATGTGGCCAATCTCATTTCGCAGTTGTCAAGCCAAGGCATCGGCATCATCCTGATCAGCCACGACATTCACGATATCTTCGACCTCGCGAGCCGTCTCGCGGTGATGAAAAATGGCCGATTGGTGGGAACTGTCATCCCATCACAAGTGACCAAAGATGACGTCCTTGCCATGATAATCGCGGGAAAGATGCCGGGATCGCAAGGAGGATGATCGTCGATGCTCACGTCCACCTTTGGCGGCTCGCCCGTGGCGACAACACCGCGCTTTTACCATCAATGGTTCCAATCTACCGCGATATGGAGCCCTGTCATCTGAAACCCAGGCTTGATGCCGAAGGTGTAGGTAGAGTGGTGGTAGTCCAGGCTGCGGAGACGCTAGCCGAATCGCTATTTCTAATTGGATTGTCGCAAAAGTTCCCTTGGATTTCAGGAATTGTCTCGTGGATTGATCTGGAGTCGCCTTCGGTCGAAGAGGAGGCGGCGGCATTGGCCGGATTTCCGCTCATCAAGGGTGTGCGACCGGTTCGAAACGACAATGCCAGCATCGACTGGATTCTCAATTCGGGGTTGGAGCGGGGATTGCGAGCGTTGTGCAACAACAATCTGGCTCTCGATATCCTGGTTCAAGACTGGACCGAGATTTCGCGCGTGACCGAACTTGCCAAAAACAATCCAACCCAGCCGATTATTCTTAATCATTGTGGTAAGCCCGATATTGCGTCTAGGATGTTTGATCCGTGGGCAGAGCACATTGCCACATTGGCTAGACTGCCCAATGTAAGCTGCAAACTTTCCGGCCTCATCAATTGTAAGGAGGCGGGCGCCGGTCTGGCGGAAATCAAACCCTATGCCGACCACGTACTCGAATCTTTCAGCCCACGTCGCGTGATGTGGGCAAGCGACTGGCCACCGCTGGATCTCGCATCCGATTATCCCACATGGAAAACCGTGACAGACGAATTCTTGGCGTCGCTGGATGACGCGACGCGTGAGGAAGTTTATTCCGGAACTGCAACGCGTATCTATCGGTTATGAAAGGAATGGACGGTTTGGAAAATTATATGCGAGTGGGATTTATCGGCGTTGGCTTGATGGGACATGGGGTCGCCAAAAACATACTCGAGCGTGGTGGCTTTCCGTTGATAATACTCGGAAACAGAAACCGTGAACCGGTCGACGATTTGGTCAAACGCGGCGCTCGCGAAGCAAGAAGCATTGCAGAAGTCGCCGTTCAAAGCGATGTTGTGATCTTGTGCCTGCCGTCATCAGCTGAAGTTGAGGCGTTGGTTTATGCCCGTGATGGTCTTTTGACCAATCTGCAGAATGGTTCCGTTCTGATCGATGCGACAACATCTGACCCGATGCTGACGCGAAGGATTGGCGCCGATCTTAAATTGCTCAGCATCGACATGCTGGACGCGGCTCTCGGCCGTACACCCAAGGAAGCGGAAGCTGGACAGCTCAGTACCTATGTTGGCGGCGACGCAGCAGTTTTGGCTCGTGTCAATCCAATTTTTGAAGCTTATGCGGACACAATTGTCCATTGCGGTACGCTGGGCGCCGGCACGACGTGCAAACTCGTGAACAATTCCATAACCATCGGAATGGCCGCACTCTTCGCGGAAGGGTTTGCGACTGCTGCTAAGCTTGGCGTGGATCTTGGTGCACTCTGTGATGTCCTATCGGCGGGTGGAGCCGACGGGAGAATGTGGCGCATGATGGAACCATGGATCAGGACTGGCGACGACAGCCATCTGCGAGGGCCGGTGCGCATTGCGTCAAAGGATGTGCGGACCTATGGCCGAATGGCGGACAATTCTGGAAGTGCAATTCCGATCGCACAGGCGGTGAACCAGGCGCTTCGCATGGCACTGAACCAAGGCTACGCAGATGTTTTTCTGCCCGCGCTGCCTGGAATTTTCGCCGGCTTTAATGGCGTCAGCATTAATCCCCGTACCGAATGATATCGGCAGCCCGCTCACCGATCACCATGCAAGTGAGGTTGGTGTTATGCATGACGGTATCGGGAAAAATGCTCGAATCAGCCACCTTCAAATTGTCGATTCCATGTACGGAAAGTCGCGCATTGACGACACTGGTTCTCGGATTCGAGCCCATCCGGCAAGTCGAGGACTGATGGTGCGCCGTCACCAGCGTCTCCATCAGATATTCTTCGAAATTGCTATCTTCGGTCAGCAGCCGTGCGTTGTGTTGCCGGAAGGGACCTGTTGCTAAAAGTGTTTTCATTCCTTCGAATGCATCTCGAAAGCGAGTGATATCGACGGAACTCGCCAGATAATTGTGATCGATGATCGGGGCCTGAGCGGGGTCTATGCTGGAAATTTCGACCGTGCCCGTGGCTTGCTGTCGACACAGATACGTGAAGAAACCACAGAGATTTTCTTCCTCATCGGCGGGGAAGGGGTGCGTATGCCACCATGGCTCGCTGCCATCTCGGGCGGCGCCGCGCCAGTTGGCGCAATAGAGTCGGCCAGTCATCTGCGAAATATCGTCGGCGCGAAAAAAGAACGCGCAGCCTGGGTGGTCAGTCAGTCCATACCCAACCGGAAGATCGGCCACGATGGAGACGCCTAGGCGTTTCAACAAGCGCGCCGGTCCTATGCCAGAGCGCTGCAAAATTGCGGGAGAATTGTAGACTCCGGCCGACAGCACGACTTTGTCGGCAGTCGCACGGGCATTCCCTGAAACTCCCTGCCAATTTACCCCCGTGGCTTTATCCCCTTCAATGATAATCCGGTCGACAAGGCAGTTACCCCGAATGGTGAGATTGGCGCGCGACCTTGCCGCTCTGAGATAAGTGTTAAGTGTCCCTTGGCGAACTTCCTTGAACCGGTTGTGCGGTAGGGTGCCGTGCAAGCCCGCATCGCAGCCAACTGCGTTGAGATCCGGTGTGTGCGGTATGCCTATGGCGCTACAGGCTTCAGCGAAGATCCGGTTGACCGGCGCCCAAGCCGATTGAGAATATCGCTGGATTACGATGGGACCATCGCTACCATGAATATCCTCATGACCAAAATCGCGATCAGTTTCGATTCTCTTGAAAAGCGGCAACAAACTTGCCCAATCCCAACCTGGGCATTCGAGACTGGCCCATCGATCCATATCGAAGTGCGCCGGTCGCGCTGCAATCGTTGAATTTATCATTGAAGTACCACCAGTAAAGCGGCCTCGCGGCAAACGGATGGGGCGTCCCATGCGACGTCCCGCATTGTCACAGTCAACAAATCCCCAGTCGAATTCCGGCACACCCGCGACTCGGAATGTGTGTTCACTACTGACTGCAAACAACGGCAACCATTCGGCTTCAAGCGGAAAATCCGGCCCGGCTTCTAGAAGCAGCACTGCTCTGTCTCTGTCTTCCGAGAGCCGGGCTGCGGCAACTCCACCACTGGAACCCGCGCCAATGACGATCGTATCGAAATGCTCCATTAGCCACTTCCCGGAATTTCGCAACGCGAAGGTGATGCTCAGTTTAACCCTAGAATACGCTTCAGTCTGTCTTTAGCGAGCCGACGCCACAACTCAACCTTGACTACAGCCTCAAAAGACCTGTCATTTAAATGTGGATTGACTGTGAACAGGAGGTCACCAATTTCAATACTTTCCGGCCACAAGCTATCTATAACATGGCTGCCATTGGTCCCGGAATCGAGCTGATCAAGTGAACCGCTATCAAGGAAATTACGAAGCGCATCCTCTTCTAAGAGCAAGCCCGTACCGTATGTCCGATAATTTTCGTCATAGGCGCATTTCACTGTGAAACCCGTCCGTCCCGAACGGACAATTAGAGAAACCGCGATTGGTTTCTCGTCGAGCATCAAGACATCGGCCGTGCAGCGAGCTGAATCGCTGAAGGCATGTTTGGCAAAAGCTAATGTGTCCGCCTTGCATTTTAACGCCGTGCCGCTCTTCCCTTTCCAACCACCCACCTCAATGGAAAGAAATGCTTCAACGGCTTCTGCGAGCTGAGGACCGCTCTCTATATGCACGTAGCGCAAGGCTCCAACTTCAGAAAGCCGCCGGCGATTTCTTGCCAGTTCGCGCCGTCGTTTCGATGCCACATTGTTCTTCATGTGATCATCAAACAACTGGCCACGATCGACTGTGGCGCGTCTGAAAGGTTGGATGAACTTGTGATTGAAATGGCGCCTTTCAAAGGCCGTGACCAGCGCTCGTGCCGTCAGGCCGTCTGTCGCTACCCGCTGAAACATCCAGTAGCGGGGCCGAAGCGCCATCAGTGCAGTTACCAGTGCGTTCGCCGACTCATAAGCCGTATTCCGGTCGATCAAGGGAACGCAAGTGAAAGTGAAAGGCGTAGACCAAGCCAGCCCCGCTGGGCCAAACGGTGGCCATTGAAAGTATGAAATCTGAAATGGCAGGAAGGCCACCAGCGTTCGCCCGTTTCGAACCGTTAAAAAGCGGACGTTGTCATTTAACGAAACGGTCTTTAGCAAAGCTG
>JANLYR010000224.1:0-3461 GCA_031365765.1 Hyphomicrobiales bacterium
GTCATCGGTCTGATGAAGGGCTACCTGCTCAAGGAAATCGACAGCGGCAAGAAGGACGATGCCGGCAAGGCGATGATGACCACGGAATTGTGGGATGCCAATGCCATCGAGGTCAAGGACGCAAAGACGCTGGTGCTCAACTTGGCCCAGCCCCAGGTGGCCGTGCCTGAGCATCTTTTCCACTATCCCTTCCTGATGCTCGATCCGACCGAGAACGGCGTATTTGCCGTGGGCTCCAACGGCACCGAATCCTTCGACCTGACCGAACTTGAAGTTGGCCGCAAGGCGGTGCTGAAGCGCGTCGAGGGCAAACCCGGTTTTGTCGACGAGATTCAGTTCATCGATCTGGGCGACAATCCTTCCGCCGTTGCCGCGGCGCTCGCCTCGAAGCAGGTCGAGGGCGTGTACCAGGGCAATATCGAGCAGTTCGAAATCTACAAGGCCATGGACCACACCAACATGCATGAAGTGGTGACGGCCCAGACGGGCGTTGCCCGCATGCGGAGCGATTCGAAACCGTTCGACAATCCGGCCGTGCGCAAGGCCATGCGTCTTGCCACCGACACTGCCAAAACCCTGCAGATCGCCCACAAGGGTGTGGGCACGGCGGCCGAACATCACCACGTGGCGCCGGTTCATCCGGACTACAAGAAGATCGAAGGCCTGGCCTACAATCCCGAGGAGGCCAGGAAGGTGCTGGCCGAAGGGGGCTTTCCCGATGGCATCGATGTCGAGATCGCCTGCAAGCCGGATCCCTCCTGGGAGCAGGCTGCCGTTGAAGCCATGGCCGAACAGTGGAAGGCCGCCGGCATCCGGGCCAAGATCAACGTCATGCCGTCCAACAAGTTCTGGGAAGTCTGGGACAAGGTGCCTTTCGGCTTCACCGAATGGACCCACCGTCCTCTGGGCTTCATGGTTCTGGCGCTGGCCTATCGCACCGGCGTGCCGTGGAACGAGAGCGCCTATTCGAACCCCAAGTTCGACGAGTTGCTCAACAAGGCGGAAGGAACGATCGATGTCGCGGCCCGAGCCGAGATATTGGGTGAACTGGAGAAGATCATGGTCGAGGACGGCCCGATCGCCCAGCCGCTGTGGCGCTCGATCTACACCGCTTACGACAAGCGCGTGAAGGGCTTCGAATTGCACCCCACACTCTACATCTTCGGCGAAAACCTGGCGATCGAACCGGCATAGGTCGAACCTCTCCCTCCCTGCGCGAAAGCGTGGGGAGGGTGGACGCACAGCGGCCGGTTGGGGCGCTCCTTGACACTCGGCCCCCGCGGCGCGACTGTTTTTCAATGCACTACGCACGGCCCCAGACATTGAGCGAGGCGGTGGCCGCGCTGGCGGGCCGCGACAGTCTCGTGCTGGCGGGTGGAACCGATATCTATCCTGCAAATGTCGGACGCCCGCTCGCGGGCGATGTCGTGGACATTTCGGGAGTGTCCGAATTGCGCGGAATTTCCCAATCCCAATCCCATATCCGGATCGGGGGTGCCACAACCTGGAGCGACATCATTCGCGCCGCACTTCCCCCCGCTTTCGATGCGCTGAAGGCTGCCGCCCGCGAAGTGGGATCGGTTCAGATCCAGAATCGCGCCACCATCGCGGGCAATCTATGCAATGCCTCGCCCGCCGCCGACGGCGTGCCGCCACTGCTCATCCTCGATGCCGAGGTTGAACTGGCGTCCACGCATGGCAGCAGGCGTCTGCCGCTGTCCAGTTTCATCACCGGCAATCGCCGGACGGAACGCCGCGGTGACGAAATCCTCGCGGCGGTCCTTGTGCCGAAAGCATCGGTGGGAAATTCCGCCTTCTTGAAGCTGGGCGCACGCCGCTATCTGGTGATCTCGATCGTGATGGCAGCGGCGCTGCTTGCGATCGAGCAAGGCCGGATCGTTGACGCGCGGGTGGCGCTGGGTTCGGCCTCCGCCGTGGCACTGCGACTCCCCCAATTGGAGAACGCCTTGCGCGGACACGTCCTCCTCCAACCGCCGTCCTCGGTAGTCCGCTCCGCGCATTTCTCGGCACTCTCCCCCATCGATGATCTTCGCGCCACCGCGTCCTACCGGCTCGATGCCGCGCGCGAAATCGTGTCACGCGTGCTCGATGAAGCAGCCGGAAGCAACTTCCGTGTCTGAAACCTTGCATTTCCGGCTTAACGGCCACGCGGCCGCATCCGCTGCTTCACCCGCCGAGCGCCTCAGCCGCGTGCTGCATTCCGAATTGGGCCTGACGGGAACGAAAACCGGCTGCGATGCGGGAGACTGCGGCGCCTGCAGCGTCATACTCGGTGGTGACCTTGTCTGCGCCTGCCTGGTGAGCATGGCCCAGGCGGAAGGCCAGGACATCGGCACGGTCGAGGGCTTATGCAATGATCCACTCGGCGCCAAACTTCAAAGGGCGTTTCTGGCCAGGGGTGCGGCCCAATGCGGCATCTGCACGCCCGGAATGCTGATGGCCGCCTACGCCCTGCTGGAGCGCAATCCCCGGCCGTCACTGTCCGAGATCGAAGTGGGTTTGAGCGGTGTCCTCTGCCGTTGCACCGGCTATCGCAAGATCATCCAGGCGGTGGCCGATGCGGCGGGCAATACAAGTGAAACACAGGCCAACCCGCGCGCCGGCACAGCGGTCGGCAAACGGGTGCCGCGCCTTGACGGCGGACCCAAGGTCGATGGCACCGAAACCTTCGGCGCCGACCGTATTCCAGCCGATGCACTCTATGTGAAAGTCATCCGCTCGCCGCATCACCGGGCGGCATTTGAGTTGGGCGACGTCAGCGAATTCGCCGCGCGCCATCCCGGTATCGTCCGCGTGCTGACGGCTGATGATATTCCCGGACGCAATCTCTTTGGCGTTCTCGCCGCCTTTGCCGACCAGCCGGTGTTCGCGATTGGGGAAACTCGCCACCGGGGCGAAGCTATCGCCGCAATTGTTGGCACGAGGTCCGCGATCGAAGGCCTCGCTGCGGCTGATTTTCCGGTCAGGTGGACGAAGCTGGAACCGCTTCTCACCATGGCTCAGGCGCTGGCTGCCGAGGCGCCCCTGCTTCACGCCAACCGCCCCGGAAACATTCTCGTCAGTGGCCGCGTGGCACGGGGCGATGCCCGGGCCGCCATTGCGCAGAGCGATTGCGCCGTCGCGGCGGAGTTTGAAACCGGCTATGTCGAGCACGCCTATATCGAACCCGAAGCGGGCTGGGCAAGGCGCGTGGACGGCCGCCTGGAAATGACGGTTTCGACGCAGTCGCCCTATCTCGACCGCGATGACACCGCCGCCATCCTCGGCATCGCGCGCGACCATGTGCGGATCGTTCCTTCGGCCTGCGGCGGCGGCTTTGGCTCCAAACTCGATCTCTCGGTTCAGCCCTTCATTGCTCTTGCCGCATGGGTTACGGGCCGGCCCGCCGCCATGGTTTACACCCGGCCGGAATCGATCATGTCGACCACCAAGCGCCATCC
>JANLYR010000284.1:0-18708 GCA_031365765.1 Hyphomicrobiales bacterium
CCGATGGCCCCAGGCTCCGGATGTCGTCGAGCCCACGATGACGCCGTCGCGGTAGATTGGTTCCTCGTGGTAGATCATCGGCGCTGTTTCGGAATTGTCCTCAAGCGCCAGGCAAATTAGACGTTTCGGCCTGGTCGCCGATGCTCGCTGCGCCAGAAGCGCGTCACGCCCGATGAAACCGCCGGGCTTGTTCCAGGCCAGTGCAAATCCCAGCCCGGCTTCCAATGGCGTGTCCTCATCGGTTATATCGTGGCCCCAGTGCCGGTAGGCTTTTTCCATGCGGCAGTTGTTCATCGTGTGCATGCCGGCGGGCGTCAGTCCAAAATCCTTGCCCGCCTGCCACACGCGTTCGAACACATGCGCCGCAAATTCCGCCGGGATATAGAGCTCCCAACCCAGTTCGCCGACATAGGTGATGCGGCTGGCGCGCACCCGTGCATACCCGATCTCGATCTCACGCGAGATGCCGAAGGGAAAAACCGTGTTGGACAGATCCTCGCCCGAGAGTTTTTCCAGAAGCGCCCGCGACTTTGGCCCCATCAGCGAAATCATCGGCAGGCCCGAGGTGATGTCGGTTGCAATGCAATGGGCATCCGACGGTGTGTGGCGCCTGAGCCATGACATATCGCGGGTCTGCGGCACCGCTCCTGTCACGACGAGGAAGCGGTCCTCGGCGAGCCGGGTTACGGTCAGGTCGGCCTCGATGCCGCCCCGCTTGTTCAGCCACTGCGTATAGACGACGCGGCCCGGTGCTACGTCGATCTCATTGGCGCTGATCCGGTTCAGCACTTTCAACGCATCACGGCCTTCGACCGAAAACTTGGCAAAGCTTGACTGATCGAAGAAGGCGCAATCGGTCATCATGCGCCTGGCTTCGTGGTCGGCGCAGGGGAACCAGTTCTGGCGGCCGTAGGCGTATTCGTAGCGCGGCTCCACGCCGCCCACGGCGTACCAGTTGGGCCGCTCCCAGCCATTCACCTCGCCGAACACCGCGCCCATATCCTTCGTGTACGGATAAAATGGCGAGCGCCTAACGCCGCGGGCCGTTTCCGCCTGGCGATAGGGCCAGTGCATGGCATAGAGCAGGCCCAGGCTCTCGCTCACCCTGTCATACACATATTCGCGCACCGACTGGAACGGATGAATACGGCGAATGTCCATGGCGTTGACGTCCATCGGCGGATGGCCGTGCTTGATCCATTGGGCGAGAACCAGGCCGGCACCGCCGGCCGACTGGATGCCGATCGAGTTGAACCCCGTGGCCACGAAAACATTCTTTACCTCCGGCGCTTCGCCCAGATAATATCGGACGTCGGGGGTGAAACTTTCCGGCCCGTTGAAGAAGAGCTGGATGCCGGCCGTCTCCAATAGTGGCACGCGATTGATGGCGGCGGCGAGGATGGGCTCGAAGTGGTCCATGTCCTCGGGGAGTGTCACGAAGGCATGGTCCTGGTCGATGCCGCCACCGCCCCATGGCTTGGCGCGAGGCTCGAAGGCGCCCACCATGAGTTTCCCAGCGTCCTCCTTGTAATAGGTGCATTCGTCAGGCACGCGCACCACCGGCATGTTGCGCGGCAACTCCGCGATCGGCTCCGACACGATATAGAAATGCTCGCAGGCATGCAGCGGTATGCTGACGCCGATCGACCGACCGAGTTCTCGCGACCACATGCCGGAGGCGATGACGATCCGGTCCGCCCGGATCGTTTCCTCATCGGTCTCGACTCCCGTGGCCACACCGTTCTCAACGATGATGCGCGTCACTTTGGTATTTTCGAAAATGCGAGCGCCCCGCGAACGAGCGCCCGCCGCCAGCGCCTGGGTAACGTCGATCGGATTGACCTGCCCATCCTTTGGCAGGAAGACACCGCCCACCACGCCCGCCATGTTGTAATGCGGCACGCGCGCCGCGATTTCGCTGGTGGATATCACTTCAACCGCAAGGCCGAAGTTTCGGGCCATCGAGGCGCCGCGTTTCAGTTCCTCCATGCGGGCGTCGTTGAGGGCGATAGAGATCGACCCGTTCTGCTTGAAGCCGGTGGCGAGGCCCGTTTCCTGTTCAAGTCCTTCGAACAGGCCGGTGGTGTATTTTGCCAGTTCGGTCAGGTTGCGTGAGGCCCGAAGCTGACCCACCAGCCCCGCCGCATGCCAGGTCGTGCCGGAGGTGAGCTGTTTTCGCTCCAGCAACACGACATCAGCAATGCCTTCCTTGCCCAGATGATAGGCAATCGAAGTGCCTACGATACCGCCGCCGATGATGACGACATCGGCGCGGGGCGGCAGGGGCTTGGGCATCATGACTCCTCAGATATCGTGAGTAGGCAATAGCAACAATTCGACGATTGGCAAAAACGCCCTGTGGATTTGCACCCGGAGTTATGAATTTATCGGCGCGATGAACAATAGATGGCTGGCTGTCGTATTTTTCGTATTTCTCCCCGCTGCAGCCTTAGCGCAGGACGCTCCCAGCCGCACACTTCCACTGTTTCCAGCCGACGAGGCCCGTCACTTGTTCGGCCGATGACTATCAGTTCCGCTGCGCCGACGAATTTCGCCTGCGCCGCCGCGCTCAACGGATTGCATCTTGGCAGAGACGACGCGGTATTCCGCCTTGAGACTTCGAAATTCGATTGTAGCGCTCTGACCGGTTCCAATTGACGTCCGTGCTGTCTTAAGCTTACGTGAATTTCATCACGCGTTGTCAGTCCTTCATTATTTTGGAGAAATTAGTGGCACACATCTTTCGCTTGCTTGGCGGCAGTGCATTCAGCAGCTTGTTTTTGCTGCTTCCGATCATTCCGGCCAGCGCGGCGAATGTCCTCGCTCAGGGCCCATGCTCCTATTTCGACGGCGGGTGTATGTCTTTTTCCAATGGGACCAACCCAATTCCCGTAGTGCGTTCATTTACGTTCAACATGCCGGCCGCAGGCAAAGCTCTGGTGCGTTTTGATGGAACGATGCAATGTGCCGCGGATGCGTCAGGCGACGATGAAACAGTTATAGATCTGTCATCCCAAATTGTACAGTTCGCGTCATCCGTTCCAACCTACACAGGACCCGGCGGCAACCGCTATGCGATGAGGCTACCGGTAAATTCCGTCGCTTATGGAAAGTCGGCGGCGGTGAATCTGGCCGCGAGCCGCATGGTCAATTTTACGACGGGCGGAAACAAGGCAGTCTTTTTCAAGTTCAACCCGCTTCGCATGGATCTTTTGACCTCATGCGTTGTATTTGCCGCCGCGTTTACGGTCGAGACTTTCCCCTGAGACGAGCGGCACGGCTGTTCCTCATATTGTTCGGGTTCCCCCTTCCAGGAAAAAGCGTAACATTTCGCGCGAAGCGTCGGGACCGGCTGGATCGGTGTAGCTACCTTCGGCGCTGCCTCCGGCCCAGGCATGGCCCGCACCATGAATGAGCCAGTGCTCGGCCATGGCATTGCCACCCGTATCGCGAAAGATCGTTCTGGTCGCCGAGCGGCCCTTCGTTTCGATATCGCCTGGCCTGTCGGCGGTGAGGTTGGAGACAATGTCCATGGCGTTGGAAGGATGGACCGTGGTGTCGGCCGCGCCATGAAACACAATTGTACGACTGGACAGGGGTTTGTCGGCCAAGCGGGCGGGCGCCGTCCCACGCATCGCGGCAAAGGCGGATACCACGTCGCTGGCCGATCCATACGGCAGTCCTGAATGCACCCCAATTGCGGAATAAAGATCGGGATAAGTCGCGCCCATCACCGCCGCCATGGCGCCGCCCGCCGACAGTCCCGCCACGAATATGAGGCGCGGGTCCACATCGTATTCCGCAGCAATTTCGCGCGTCAATCCCGCGATGATGGCGGGCTCGCCCTGATCACGCCGCTGGTCGCGTGGATTGAACCAGTTCCAGCAGGATGAGGGATTGTCGCTGCGAGTCTGATTGGGATAGGCGACCAGAAAGCCCATTTCCTCGGCCAGTGCGTTCATACCAGTGCCGATGGCAAAATCGTCGGCGTCCTGCGTACAGCCGTGCAACATGACAAGGAGCGGCGATGGCGAGATCAAGCGTGCCGGCACATAAAGCTTGTACTGCCGCGATCCGCTTGTGCCAGAAAAATTCCTGTCCTCATAGACCGCGCCCTCGGGAATGATTGGAAGGCGGGAGGTTTTTTCGCGCTTCAGCTTCAGTCCGCGCTGTTTCACCTTGCGTAGCGTATCAATCACGTCGCCGAGCGACCGGGTTACCCTTGGGGCCGGTTTGGGCGCAGGCTGCGTCACCTCTTTTCCTGAGAGCGTCTCGAGAATGAGCCGAGTCGCCTCCTGCAGATTCTTTCCTCGCGTCAGGCGGGTTGCTTTCCGCATGGCGCTCGCCAGATCGATTTTCATTTAAAACTCCTGTCCTGCTACTTCCCCGTGCTCCTAACGAGGCACCAGGACTTTGGTTGCACTGCAACATAATTAGGCAGGCGGTTCGCGCTAACCAGTGTTGCGAGCCAGGAATTTCGCCATTGCGCGTAATGTTTCGGCGCTCACATGGTGCTCTATGCCTTCGGCATCGTGGCGCGCCGTTTGCTCGGATATTCCCAGCGCCAGAAGAAAACCCTCGACGATCCGGTGGCGGCGCCGGCCTTCATCGGCCATTCTCCAGCCTTCGGTGGTAAGAAAGATGGCGCGGTAGGGTTCCTGGCTGACAATCCCCCCGTCCTGGAGCCGCCTCAGGGTTTTAACGACGGTGGCATTTGAGACGCCGAGCCGCATTGCCACGTCGGTGCCTCTGGCCTCGCCCTTTTCGTCGATAAGATCGGCGATAAGTTCCACATAGTCGCCAGCGATTTCGCTCTGATGATCGGTGCGAATCCGGCGAAACGCAGCCGAGCGCAGCTTTGCGGACTGCTTCGCTTTCGTGGCAAATGCCATGGCCGAAATTAGCGCGTTGCAATTAGTTTAGCAAGTGCTAAACTTTTACCATGAGTGACGAGGCCGTTGAAAAGCATTACCAGCACGGGTGGCGCCGGCAGGCGGGAGAGCCGTCGCTCGCCGATGTGTTCCGCACCATCCGGGTCAGGAATACCGGAAGCTGGTTTCGCCGCGCGCTGGCTTTCGTGGGGCCCGGTTATCTCGTGTCGGTCGGCTACATGGATCCAGGCAACTGGGCCACCTCGATCGCCGGCGGTGCCCGGTTCGGATACACGCTGCTGACAGTGGCGCTGCTTTCGAACATCATGGCGATCATTCTACAGTCGCTCTGCGCCCGGCTTGCCATCGGCTCGGGGCGCGACCTGGCGCAGGCCTGCCGCGACGCATTTCCGAAATCCGTATCGTTCATCCTTTGGCTGTTCGCCGAGATCGCCATCATCGCGACCGACATCGCCGAGGTGGTCGGCACGGCGATCGGCCTTAATCTGCTGTTCGGAATTCCTCTCGAGTTGGGCGTGCTCATCACCGCACTCGACGTTTTCATCATTCTCTGGCTGCAACGCATCGGATTTCGCTGGGTCGAGGCCTTCATCATCACGCTGCTGGCCGTTATCTTCGCCTGCTTTTTCCTGCAGATCGCACTCGCCGATCCCGACTGGGGAGGTGTGATACTGGGCTTCGCGCCTACGGTGGACATCGTAAAGAATCCGGCGATGCTATATCTAGCGCTGGGCATCATCGGGGCCACGGTGATGCCGCACAATCTCTATCTGCATTCCGGTATCGTGCAGACACGCGATTACGGTTCGTCGCTTCCTGAACGCCGGGAGGCGCTGAAATTCGCGACCATCGATTCGACCGTCGCGCTGATGTTCGCGCTGCTCGTCAACGCTTCGATCCTGATCCTCGCCGCCGCCACCTTTTACAAAACGGGGCGGACCGACGTGGCGGAACTGGGCGAAGCTCATTCGATGCTTGCACCTTTGCTCGGTTCGCTGCTCGCCCCCAAGCTTTTCGCCATCGCGCTGCTGTGCTGCGGGCTTTCCTCAACGGTAACGGCGACGCTGGCCGGCCAAATCGTCATGGAAGGCTTTCTCGACATCAGGTTGCCAGCCTGGTTCCGGCGGCTTATCACGCGGATGGTGGCGATCGTGCCCGCCGCCGCCGTCACGCTTTACTATGGTGCCAGCGGTACGGGCACGCTGCTCATCCTGTCGCAGGTGATCCTCGCTTTCCAGCTTCCCTTCGCCATTGTGCCGCTCGTGATGTTCACCATGAACCGCGAAAAAATGAACGGTCTCGTAGCTCCATTCTGGCTGACCGCCGTGGCGGGTGTCATTGCCGCGATCATTATCGCCCTCAACGTGAAGCTGCTCTGGGATCTGGCGGCGATCTGACCATCTTGCAGACTTCGCCCGCTTCGCCTAAGCGCTCGCCCCATGCAGGATCGTATTCTAATCGTCGATTTCGGCTCGCAGGTGACCCAGCTTATCGCGCGGCGGGTCCGGGAAGCCGGTGTCTATTCCGAGATCGTGCCGTATCAGTCGGCCCTCAAGGCGTTGGACTGGCCGGGGCTCAAGGGCATTATCCTTTCAGGGGGGCCTGCTTCCGTCCATGACACTGCGTCGCCCCGGGCCCCGTCCCAGGTGTTCGAGCGCGGCCTTCCCGTACTCGGCATCTGTTACGGCGAACAGGTGATGTGCGCCCAGTTGGGCGGTGGCGTCGAGACGTCCGAGGCGCGGGAATTCGGCAAGTCGTTCATCACAGTGAAATCGGCCAACGCACTGTTCGACGGCGTGTGGGGGGAGGGTGAGCGGCATCAGGTGTGGATGAGCCATGGCGACCGGGTGACATCGCTGCCGCCTGGTTTCCGCGTCATCGCGACGAGCGAGGGTGCACCCTTTGCCGCCATTGCCGATGAGAAGCGCCACTTCTACGCCACCCAGTTCCACCTCGAAGTTGTGCACACGCCCGATGGCGCGCGGCTCCTCACCAATTTCGTTCGCGAAATCTGCGGCTGCCGCGGCACCTGGTCGATGGCATCCTTCAAGTCCGAGATGATCCAGCGGATCAAGAAGCAGGTCGGCTTCGAGCGGGTGATCTGCGGGCTGTCGGGCGGTGTTGATAGCGCCGTTACCGCCGTCCTTTTGCACGAGGCAATCGGTGAGCAGCTCACCTGCATTTTTGTCGATCACGGGCTGCTGCGGCACAACGAGGCCGAGGAAGTGGTGCGCCTGTTCCGCGAGGCCTACAACATCCCGCTCGTGCATGTCGATGCGTCCACCACCTTCCTCGATGCGCTGGCCGGAGTCAGCGATCCCGAAACCAAGCGCAAGACCATCGGCCGATTGTTCATTGATGTGTTCGAGCGCGAGGCGAAAAAAGTTGGGGGTGCGGCATTCCTGGCGCAGGGCACGCTTTATCCCGACGTGATTGAAAGCGTGTCCGTGACCGGCGGTCCCTCGGTCACCATCAAGTCGCACCACAATGTCGGCGGCCTTCCGGCGCGAATGAACATGAAGCTGGTCGAACCGTTGCGCGAATTGTTCAAGGATGAAGTGAGACTGCTCGGCGAAGAGCTTGGCCTGCCGCGCCATTTCGTCGGCCGCCACCCGTTTCCGGGACCGGGACTTGCGATCCGCATTCCGGGTGCGATCGACAAAGCCAAGCTCGACATCCTGCGCCGCGCCGATGCCGTCTATCTTGATCAGATTCGCAAGGCGGGACTGTATGATGCGATCTGGCAGGCCTTTGCCGTGCTACTGCCAATCCACACGGTGGGTGTCATGGGGGACGGGCGCACCTATGATCAGGTGCTGGCGCTCCGCGCTGTCACCTCGACAGACGGCATGACCGCCGAGAGCTATCCCTTCAACCACGCCTTCCTGGCGGAAACGGCGACGCGCATCATCAACGAAGTAAAAGGGGTAAGTCGCGTCGTCTATGACGTCACATCGAAGCCCCCCGGTACGATCGAATGGGAATGAAGGATCGCCGAAGCGTCGGTATAGGCGCGCAACAGCGTCACTCCACGATAACAGACGAGACGGGCCGCCGCAGCGCGTACGGAAGCTCAGGTCCATAGCCGAACCGCATGACAATGTCGGGTCGCTGGCGGGGCAACCCGATCAGCGCTGCCAGTTCAGGCCGCAGGGTCGGCACCTCCACCGGCTGGTTGACGAAGGCGTGTTTCAACCCGAGCGCTGTCGCCTGGAGAGCAAAACGCTGGCAGGCCCGCCCTACGGCCACCCAATGTTCAGGGTCTTCCAGGGCGCCTACAAAGACCGCGATTCCGGCGGAGGAGCGAATTTGACGAGCGTAGGCGTCGTTCTGAGACTTCGCTGTGGTCAGCCAATCGAAAGCATACGGCCCAACCCAGTCGGGCAGAGATGGGTTTCCGCTTGCTACACTGTAGAGGCCATCTCCCGTTCTCAGCGCCTGGCGGGGATTGAACCGCAACCATGTTTTCAGTTCGCGGACAAAGGTGGGGTCGGCCATCTGGACGCTGTTTCCGGCCACCACCAGGTCGCCAATATTATCCATCATCCGCCGATCGGTGATGAGAACCAGGTCGACGCCAGGCCTCGTCCCTGCTTCGAACAACATTCGGAGCATAGCCGCGTCGACAGTGCGACCATCAAATGTGGCGCGGGTCGATTGGCGCAACGGAATTGCATCAAACAGCACCGAATCCGCGCTGGGCGCAGGATGATGCAAATACGCGATTGAGCCCCCGTCTGCGCCGTCGAACACCGGTTCTCCCCGATACCCTCGCGCCACTCCGGCTAGCGCCATATTTTCGGCGGCGCAGCCCAAGCTGACGAACAAATGATGGTCGTCGGGATCCACTACCGGTGTGCTCCGCGTAAAGTCCGGGCGAATCGAAATGTGCCCCGGTGCAACGGTGAATCGCCACGGCTGCGTGTTGTGTCCGTTCGCTGCAAGCGTGGCGTAGCGGATGAGATCGCGGGCCTGTGCGTGCAACGGCAGCACCGCGCGCATCAATTTGGTCGCCCCCGCATATTCCGATGCCGAGCCCATGCGTGTCACATTCCACCAACTGGTTGCAGCGCCAAGCACCAGCAGACTTCCTCCGCCGATAAAAATGTTGCGCCGGTTCATGTTCGCTGATCCTCGTTTTGCCAAATCGGCCCGAGGGTTTCCGGCCCCGAAGTGCTGAGCCTGTTGCAGGGAACAAATGCCGGTTCGGCAATTGCATCTGACCTTGGTCGATATGAAACCAAGTTTGCGTCAAATAGTTCCGTGGCGCCGGAATAGTATTCCGGACGTGCCAGCCGCAAGCCGACCCCTCGGCTCGGTTTAGAGCGTCCTACAAGCCCCTTGCCAACTTTTGAATTCGGCGCGAGCATGGCGGTGGGAAGAACCGCTCGACGTGTTGTTCCACCCAAGAGAGCGGCCCCTCGGCGCAACGATGGGAGGATCAGCCATGGATATAACCGGTGTCAGACGAGTGGCGGGCTCGCGGTGCATTGCACTCGTGGGCCCTTATCTCAGCGGCAAAACGACTTTGCTGGAGGCAATCCTGTTCCGCACCGGCGGCGTCGCGCGACAGGGTAAAATCTCCGAGAAATCGACTATAGGCGACTCCTCTCCGGAAGCGCGCTCGCATGGCATGAGCGTTGAACTCAACGCCGCCACCACCCAGTTCATGGGCGACAGCTATACTTTCATCGACTGCCCGGGCTCAATCGAGTTCGCCCAGGACGCGCGGGCCGCACTGGCCGGCTGTGACGCGGCAATCGTGGTTTGCGAGGCCGACGACAAGAAAGGACCCGCGCTGCAGCTTATTCTCAAGCAACTCGACCAGATGGGCGTTCCCCGCATCCTGTTCATCAACAAGATCGACAAGACAGATTCGAGCCCTCGCGACGTCCTTGTATGGTTGCAACCGGCGAGTTCAAAGCCGCTAATCCTGCGCCAGCTTCCCATCCTCAAAGGTACAACTGTGACCGGTTTTGTCGATCTGGCACTCGAGCGCGCCTATGTGTATCGCGAACATGCCGAAAGCCAGGTGATCGAGATGCCCGCGGACCTCGCCGATAGCGAGAAATCCGAGCGTTTCGCGATGCTTGAGAAGCTTGCCGACCATGACAACGAATTGTTGGAGCAGCTCCTGTCCGACATGGAGCCGCCGCGCGACCGTATTTTCGCCGATCTGTCGCGCGAACTGGCGGAAGGGCTGATCACGCCGGTGCTCTTCGGATCGGCCGAACATGGCAATGGCGTCGGCCGGCTGCTTAAAGCGCTCCGGCACGAGGCGCCGGACGTTTCCGTAACGGCCAAGCGGCTGGGTCTTGCGGCCGGTGGAGGAACCGTCGCGCAGGTGCTCAAGACGTTTCATACCCCGCACGGTGGAAAACTTTCACTATCGCGTATCCTGCGCGGCGAGGTTGCCGATGGGGCGGTGTTCCATGGCGCAAAAGGCCAGGATGCACGCACCGCCGGCGTCTTTCAGCTCATGGGTTCAACGCCCGGCAAAGTTTCGAAAGCAACCGCGGGCGATACCGTGGCTCTTGGGCGCCTCGAGACGGTGGCCACAGGTGAAACCATCGCAACCGTAAAGGGCCAGACGGCACAGCTCGCTACCGTCGAGCACGCGCCGGGCGTCTATGGCATGGCGATTTCGGTCAGCGACCGCAAGGACGAAGTGAAGCTCACCAGCGCCATCGCCAAGTTGATCGAAGAAGACCCCTCGCTTCGCCTTGAACACAATCAGGACACCCATGAGATGGTGTTGTGGGGGCAGGGCGAAATGCATCTGCGCGTGGCGCTGGAACGTCTGCAGGGTAAATTCGGGGTCCACGCGCAGTCGAGACCACGCCGCATCGCCTATAAGGAAACGATCCGCAAATCTACCCAGGTTCGCGGCCGCCACAAGAAGCAATCCGGGGGCCACGGCCAGTTCGGCGACATCGTGGTTGAGATCGCGCCGGTGTCGCGGGGCAACGGTTTCGTTTTCACCGACACCATCACTGGAGGCGTAGTGCCGAAGCAATATATTCCCGCTGTAGAAGCCGGGGTACGCGAATGGATGAACCATGGACCACTTGGCTTCAAGGTTGTGGATTTCACCGTCAATCTGACAGACGGGTCGTATCACGATGTCGACAGTTCCGAGATGGCGTTCAAGACTGCGGCGCGGATCGCCATGACCGATGGCATGCCGCAATGTTCACCGGTTCTGCTAGAACCCATTGTCGCCGTTGAAATTCATGTGCCGAATGAAGCTACATCAAGGATCAATCAGATCGTCACGGGCCATCGCGGCCAGCTTCTGGGATTCGATGGGCGGGACGGCTGGCCCGGCTGGGATACGGTCAGGGCGCATATGCCAGAATCCGAGATCGGCTCCCTCATTATCGAACTCCGCTCGGCGACGGCGGGAGTAGGCACGTTTACTTACACCCATGACCACATGGCGGAACTGGTGGGACGCACCGCCGAGCAGGTTGTTGCAACCCGCAGAGCTGAAGCGACCTGATACGCCCGGTATGAAAACTGAAAGTGGCAGCGGGTTGCAAGGCAGGGCCAAATCAAATCTGCTGACGGCCGACACCTTGATCGATAGCGTCAAGCGCTTTTCCCACCGCAATTACCGCGCTGACCTTCGCAATGTCGGCCATTCAAGTAACGGAGGGTTCACCGGTTTCCCTTAGGAGTTCGCGTCATAGGGAGTTGTGTGAATGTGGACTCAGCTTAGCGAATATGGGGGCCGGTTTGTATTAACCATAACCGTCACTCTTTTGCTGGCTTCGCTTGGTGTCGGCATTCTCACTTACGGCCTCGTGAACATGGTGTCGACCGGGGCCAATGATGAGGATCATCGGCGAACGGCGCAGATTGTCACGTCAGCATTGCGAGCGGAGCTGACCCAGCTGGCCAATACGGCCGTTGACAATTCCTACTGGGACGACGCGGTTCGCAATCTTTATGAACCGGTAAACTGGGCCTGGGTCAACGAGACCTATGGCACCCCTGGCATCAACTATGATGTCATGATGGTGGTCGATCGCGATATGCCCGATGCGGTGATCACGTTTAGTCATGGCCGCCAGTTAACTCCAAGATTGGCCGACCGCTATTTGAAACAGAAGCTAAATCCGCTCCTCGATCGCTTCGCAGGGCTGACCGGGGAAAGTCTATCGAAGGCAACGGTGTTGGAAACTTCTGACGGGCTGGCCCTGGCCGCCGCCGCACCCATCCTGCCCGCGACGGAGGAATTGAAATACAAACCCGCGAAGCCGCGATACCTCGTACTTCTACGATTTCTCACCCCGGACTTTGTCGCGGCGATTGGCGAGCAGTATGTGATCCCGGGATTAAAACTTACGCCGGGGCCGTCAACGGCCGGAATGCCGATTGTCGATTTCGACGGTGCACAGATTGCAACAGGAGAGTGGCAAGACCGCCGGCCAGGTGACACGGCGGGTGCTGCGGTTCTGAACAATGCGGCCTTCCTTCTTGGTTTTCTGATCCTGATCCTGACGGTCATCGCCATTCAGTGCTGGCGTTTGATCGTAGCGATCCGTGAACGTGAGGCGGTCGCTCGCTACGATGCCATGCACGACGCTCTGACGGGATTGCCGAACCGCGCGGCCCTTCGCGCCGAAATCGAAACACTGTCTGGAACCGACGGATCCGAGGTGGCTGTTGCCTTCGCCGACCTCGATGGATTCAAGGCCGTCAATGACTCATACGATCACGCAACAGGTGACCGATTGATACAGGAGGTTGCCGCGCGCCTGGTGGTGGTCACCAAGGGCCAATGCACGGTCTATCGGCTGGGCGGAGATGAGTTTGTCATGCTGTCTCGGGGCCAGAATGCGGAGCGCAAGGTGTCGGCTTGCGCGGACGGATTTATTTCGGCCCTGTCAAAACCTTTCGATCTTGAGGGCAGGATCGCGCGGGTGGGCGTTAGTGTCGGCATTGCCAGCAATGAGAATGAAAAGCTCGACGGGCTGGAATTGATGCGGCGCGCCGACATCGCAATGTACAAGGCAAAGCAGAAAGGCAGGAACCGCTATTTTTTCTTTGCGTCGGAATACGACACGGAGCGCGTCGAAGCACAGGAACTGACGGCCGGGTTGCGCCGACTCATTGGCCGCAAAGACATCACCCGTTTGGATGCAGCGCCGGGTGCGGCCGCCTGATCATTTCGGCCGCGCTTCGTGCAGCCCCGCGTCGGGCTGCTTCAAATCGCCCGACCGCATCAATTTCACGGCCTCGATCAGAGCCCGCGCCGCCGTCTTCACGTCCTCCTGCACGGCCTTGTCCTTGTCGAGATCGAGATGGTTTTCGGCATATGTACCGTAATAGCCGATGTAATGGTCCAACTGGGACTTCCGCCCAGCCGGGATGAGGCCCATGTCGGTCAACCAATCGGAGATCATGCGGCGCAGGTCTTCGACACCGGCACTATCACCATGGGCGACAACCGAGAACACCCGCCCCGCGAGATGCCTGGGATATGGCCAGCCTTTCATCTCGATTGCCTTGGCGAGATCCGCATCCTTGCCTTGAGTCGTCGTGGGATCAGGATTTCCGCCATCGGCGCAGACCAGCCGGTCGATCATCGCCTTAAGCCCCGCCGGTACCTGGTACCAGTTGACCGGAGTCACGATCATCACGCCGTGTGCCGCTACCCATTTGGGGTAAATCTCGCTCATCCAATCGTTGGTCTGGCCAAGCGCGTAGTTGGGGTAGCAGGAGCACGGCCAGTGACAGAGCGGCATCGCCGTCGAGACGCAGGACTTGCAGGGATGGATAAGGCGCTTGTACTCCGATGTGAGGCGGCTGAGGTCGAGCACCTCACTTTCAAAATTTCTTTCAGCCGCGATCACGTCGCGCGCCAGCATCGTCAGACGCCAGGATTTGGAGATCTCGCCGGGGCAGGTCTGATCGGAGCGCATCGATCCATTTACCAGGAGAATTCGGTGCGGTGACTTTCTGTTTTTCTGTCGTTTCGCTGCCAGTTTTATCGCTTTGCGCGTGGCCAGCCAATCGACCGAAAGCTGGTAGTCGGGATCGGCGAAACCCTTGCCCGCCCGCGCCGTGATCGGGCTCTTGCGCGAATCGCCGTACACCTCGCGCGCAATTGCGGCGAGGTCCATTATTTCCTTTTCCTTGTCATCGAAGGCCGGATCGTGGAACGGCTCACGGAAGCGGCGCTGGAATTCCGCCTTGCTCAAGGTGACATCCGGCATGCCCTTGCGCGCTTTCACTTTTTTCATGCTCGCTCCCGTCGAACGTCAATCATTGTCATCGCCTTTTCGGGCGAAAGCCAGAAGGGCGGCAGCCAGGCGGGAATGTTGCTGAACGGGAGTACTTCCGGCGCCAATTCGATACCGATCTGGTTGCGCATGAAATCGCGGCGTTTCTCGATGCGCGACCAGGCCTCGGGATATTTCCTGGCGAACGCGGCGCGCAACGGGGCATCGGCCAGTGCCACGCCGTCCTCGATATTGGTGGTAAAATATTCAGTGCCGGTGGCGGGGATCACGTCGCATTGCAGGGCCATGCCCGAAGCGAGCGTTGCATCACCGTTCTTGCGCACCGGCGAATGCACCCATTCGTCGAGATGAATAAGGTGGCCGGGGTTGAGCCCGATGCCGAAAAACGGATCGCCGATGCGGTCCATCACCGCATCGTACAACTCACCTCCGGTTACGCCCAGAGCCAGGGTTTCATACCAGGCTACAACGGCCTCGAAATACGGGCCGACGAGTTTCTCGACATAGTCCTCGATGCCGGGGGGCAGGCCTTTCCTATCCTTCACCACGAAGCCGGCGCGGCAGTTGAGCGCTCCCATGAGGCCTAGTCCGACAACGATCGGATCTCCCGCCTCGATCACGCGCGCGGAGGGGCTGGGCAGGCCGTATTTGGCGCGGGGCCCCGCACTCATGTTGACGTGCACCGATTGCGGAAAACCATTGAGTTTCATCAGGCCTACCGAATCGTATTCGCTCATGCCGGGCTTTGTGCCCAGGATCACGCGGCGGAGCGCGTTTGAGCTGAGGGTTGCTGCATATTCAAAACAGGCAAGCTGCTCGACCTCGTTACGCGTGCGCAAGCCGTCGACAGGGCTCATGAACATCATCGCCGCGTTGCACACGGGACCCAGCGATTTCAGCGTCTCAACAAGATAGTGTGGCGTCTCGAACCAATCCGGTTCGAATGCGCCGTCCTCCGATTGGAAACCCTTCCAGCCCGCAAGTCCCAACCGCATGCCGCGCTTCAATCCCGCTTCGCGCAGGATTTCCGCGAGGGCGCGATAGTGCTGTCGCGGTTGTCCCATAAGACTGAGTGGCTGCCACAAGACGCGTTCAAAGTGCCCGTTCGCCAACTCGCCATATGGATAACCTTCGTTGCCGAGCAGCAATACCGGGGTGCGGCCAGGCACCACCACGAGGATTGCTTCCTCGAAGCGAGGATCGTAACCGCTTGCCCACGAAATATTCGCCATGTGTTCACGGTCGCCATAAATGACGACGGCGTCGAGCTGATCCGCTGCGATCCGTGTTTCCAGCCGGTCCAGGCGATCGCGGTAGATCGGCCTGCCAAGAACCGGTTCCGTTGTCGGCTGGCCGAAATCAGGAAGGATGATATCGGCAAGTCTTGCGCACTTCATGGTGTTCCCTGAGTTCTCTGTCCACCTTACGATTGAGCCAAAGACGATGACCGGGTCAAGTCCAGTCGAGCGAGAGCGCGGACGGTCACGGAATGGCGCCGCCGCTCTCGCGCAGGCGTGATTGACATTGATTTGCCGTGGCTGCCGGTGCGCGGTAGGCTCGAGGGAACCGTGGGAGATTGAGTCATGCTGATTTTGCGCCGCAGGGGATGGGAAATTTCCGAAAACCAGGTAACCTCCGAACATGTCTTCATGAACCGCCGGAATTTCATGACGGCAGCCGCAGGCGCGGCTATCGCCTTGTCGGGAACAGTCGTACGCGCCGAAACCGATCCGTCCGCGGGTCTCTATCCAGCCAAGGCCAATCCCATTTTCGCCGATGCGGGCCGCGCTGTCACAGCCGAGGAATTCAACACCACCTTCAACAATTTCTATGAATTCGGGTCGTCCAAGCGAATTTCCACACTGGCTGAGAAACTGCCGCTCAGTCCGTGGACAATCGCCATTGACGGTGAAGTTGAAAAACCGATGACGCTTGCCATCGACGATCTCCTCAAGCAGGTGACATTGGAGGACCGCATCTACCGGCACCGCTGTGTCGAGGCCTGGGCCATGGTCGTGCCATGGTCCGGATTTCCGCTTCGCCGGCTGGTGGAAATCGCCAAGCCGACGGCCAATGCTAAATATGTGCGATTTGAAACTTTCCAGAACCCAGAGGTCGCGCCGGGCCAGAAGCCGGGTATCTTCAGCAGTCTGCCCTGGCCCTACATCGAGGGCTTGACCGTGGCGGAAGCGACCAACGACCTCGCCTTCCTGGTGACCGGCGCCTACGGCAAGCCGGTAGCGAAAAGCATGGGGGCCCCGATCCGCCTGCACCTACCGTGGAAGTACGGTTTCAAATCGATAAAATCCATCGTGCGGGTAAGTTTCGTCAAGGAGCGCCCCGTCAGTTTCTGGGAGCAGCTGGGGCCGTCGGAATACGGCTTCTGGGCCAATGTGAACCCGGAGGTAAGCCATCCCCGCTGGAGCCAGGACTCCGAACAGATGCTGGGTTCAGGAGAACGTGTCCCGACGAAATTGTATAATGGTTATGGCGAGTTCGTTGCCAGCCTCTATCAGGGCCTGGAAGCTGAAAAACTTTACATGTGAAAAAGCGGGGCCGGACATGAAAGTCCGGCCCCGAAAGTTTTGCCGAACCGCAAGGGGAGAAAGCGAGTTCAGCAAGATTCGCAAGATGCAGTCACCGCGATTTTCGCACAAGCCGACGCCGTACATGGGAGCCATGAGGAACGGGCATGGCGTTGCATGAAGGTTTGCCCGCGCCGCCCAATTGGGCTGGTAAGTGGCCAGCCTGGATCGCCGGCGGCTAAGCTATTCGCGGCGTGACGGTGTCTGCGAAAAAAATCAGAAACTCCATTCTCGCGCCTTGGCGACAAGGAAATCGCGAAAGACCGTGACCCGCTTCGTATCCTTCAGTTCTTCCGGGTAGACGAAATAGGTGTCCCATTCGGGCGTCTCGACTGGAAGATCGATCTGAACCAGATTGGTGTCGGCGGCGACAATATAGTCGGCGAGTGAGGCCAGACCCGCCCCAGCCTGTACGGCGCGCCTCAGGCCGTACGCATTGTTCACCCGGAGCGATACGGGGCGGGGATCGCCTTCGGCCCGGCCTGCGGTTTCAAGCCAGTTGAGTGTCGAGAGATAGGGCGGCGCCTGGCCGAAGGTCAGAATCTTGTGCTTGTCGAGATCGGCGATGGACTTGGGAATTCCGTGCTTCTTCACGTATTCTGTCGAGGCATAGACATGGTGGTGAACCGTGAAAAGCTTGCGCTGAATGAGGTCGGGCTGTGTCGGGCGTCTGAGCCGGATCGCCACGTCGGCTTCCCGCATGGACAAGTCCAGTTCGCGATCGTCGAGCAGCAACGTCACCGCGATATGGGGATAAAGTTCAGTGAATTCCTTGAGTCTTGGCGTCAACCACACCGATCCCAGACCAACCGTCGTCGTGATGCGAAGTTCTCCGGATGGTTTCTCCTTCGAATCCATAAGTCGCGTCTGCGCCGCCGTCAGTTTGGTGAATACCTCATGGGCGGTCCGGTAGAGCATCTCGCCCTGTTCGGTCAGGATCAGGCCCCGGGCATGGCGATGAAAGAGTGGAACGTTGAGACCGCCCTCAAGCGCCGAGATCTGCCTGCTCACCGCGGACTGGGACAGCCCAAGTTCGTGCCCCGCATGGGTGAAACTGCCCGCGTCGGCCACCGCATGGAAAATGCGGAGCTTGTCCCAATCGACGTAATTATTCTGCTGCATCGCGCATCTGGGTCCGGGCATGGAGGAATTTTTCCGCCTCAAGGGCGGCCATGCAGCCGAGCCCCGCTGCGGTCACCGCTTGGCGGTAGACGTCATCGGTCACATCACCCGCCGCGTAAACGCCTTCAATGGCAGTCCGCGTCGAGTGTGGTTCCGTGATCAGATAGCCGCCCTGCTTGAAGGGCAACTGGCCTTCGAAAAGCTGGGTCGCCGGAGAATGCCCGATAGCGACAAAAATGCCATCCGCCTGAACCTCGCGGACTTCCCCCGTCTTGATATGTTTCAGCCTGGCGCCGATGACGCCCATGGGGTCTTCGGTGCCGATGACATCGTGGAGAACGGTGTCCCATACGATTTTTATCTTCGGATGCGCGAACAGACGGTTCTGCAGGATTTTCTCGGCCTTGAATTCGTTGCGCCGGTGCACCACGGTAACCTCGCTGGCAAAGTTGGTGAGGAACAGCGCTTCTTCTACCGCCGAATTGCCGCCGCCGATCACCAACACCGTTTTGCCGCGGTAGAAGAAACCGTCGCAGGTGGCGCAGGCGGATATTCCAAAGCCCTTGAATTTCTCCTCGAACGGAAGGTTAAGCCATTTGGCCTGGGCACCGGTGCAGATGATAAGCGCGTCGCAGGTATAGATGTCGCCGGAATCCCCCCTAAGCGTAAATGGGCGGCCGGTTAGCGAAACCTCGGTGATCGTGTCGGATATGACTTCGGTGCCGACATGCTGGGCTTGCGCCTTCATTTCCTCCATGAGCCAGGGCCCCTGGATGACCTTGGCAAATCCTGGATAGTTTTCGACGTCGGTGGTGATCGTGAGTTGTCCGCCCGGATGCGTGCCCTGGATGAGAACCG
>JANLYR010000257.1:0-3317 GCA_031365765.1 Hyphomicrobiales bacterium
GAGCGCGAAAATAAAAACAATCCCCCGCCCCCAGATCATCGAAGTTTCTTTCCAGGTATTTGTTGGGGGGCTGCCGGGGCTGCCCCCGCCCACAGATCGATCAACCCGCGCCAGCGCCCCCGCATTTGCCGGTGACCACATTGAAGTTTCCGCAAGACATCGGCTTGCGCCAATCCGAAATCAGGTCTTTCGAGTCGGGCAAGAAGTCGGACCATTCGTCGCCGACGACGAGACCCGGAGTCTGCCAGACGATTTCAAATTGCCCGTTTTCCTGGATTTCACCGATGAGTACCGGTTTGGTGATGTGATGATTGGGCATCATCGTCGAATAGGCGCCCGACAGGTTCGGTACCGACACGCCGATGATGGCGTCGGCCACCGCGTCGGTATCGGTGGTGCCGGCTTTTTTCACCGCCTCGACCCACATGTTGAAGCCGATATAGTGGGCTTCCATCGGGTCGTTGGTGACCCGCTTCTCGTCCTTGATGTAGGTCTTCCAGTTCTTGATGAACGCCGCATTGGCGGGATTGTCGATCGACATGAAGTAGTTCCACGCCGCGAGATGTCCGACCAACGGGCCCGTGTCGATGCCCGCCAGTTCCTCTTCGCCGACGGAAAAGGCCACGACGGGAATATCCGTGGCGGCCACGCCCTGGTTGGCGAGTTCCTTATAGAAGGGCACATTGGCGTCACCATTGATGGTTGACACCACTGCGGTTTTCTTGCCGGCGGAACCGAACTTCTTGATGTCGGCGACGATCGACTGCCAGTCGGAATGACCAAATGGCGTGTAGTTGATCATTATGTCTTCGGCGGCGACGCCTTTCGACAGCAGATAGGTCTCGAGAATCTTGTTGGTGGTACGCGGATAAACATAATCGGTGCCGGCCAGAACCCAGCGCACGACGCCTTCGTTGGCCAGATAGTCGACCGCGGGAATCGCCTGCTGATTGGGCGCGGCACCGGTGTAGAACACGTTCTTCGAGCTTTCCTCGCCTTCGTATTGGACCGGATAGAACAGCAGGCCGTTGAGTTCTTCGAACACCGGCAGTACCGATTTGCGCGATACGCTTGTCCAGCAGCCGAATACGGCGGCGCATTTGTCGGACGCGATGAGACCGCGAGCCTTTTCCGCAAATAGCGGCCAGTCGGAAGCGGGGTCGACCACCACCGCTTCGAGTTTTTTGCCGAGAACGCCGCCTTTGGCGTTCTGCTCCTCGATCAACATCAGCATCACGTCCTTGAGCGTGGTTTCGCTGATTGCCATGGTGCCCGAGAGGGAATGAAGCACCCCGACCTTGATCGTTTCGTCGGCCGCCGAAGCACGTGTTGCGACAAATCCCGCCCCCGCCGCTGCTCCGAATGCCACCCCTGCCTTCAGGAACGTCCGCCTGTCTAACATCTTCGACTCCGTTTGTTGTTAGTATGTGCAGTGCAGCAACAAAGCAACGGCTGTGCCAATTGCTTAATTATTGGTTAACTTATTGATTTTCAATGATAAACTGGTCAGGACGGTAAGCGCCAACAAGAGCCTACCGCCTGTTTATTGTGCATTGCATATCGGCCTGCCAAATTATTGGTCCATAAGGCAGACGGAACTGACTCTGCGTACACGCGTTACGAGTCGCGAGCGTGGTCATGCACGCAGGGCGAGTCAGTGCGGGGAGATGTGGTGATGGCGAAACCTGGCCGGGCCTATTGGAAAGGGTTCCTGAGACTTTCCCTGGTTTCCATCCCGGTCGAGATCTACACCGCTGTCGACAGTTCCACCGAAATCCAGTTCAACCAGATCCACAAGCCCACGGGCAAGCGCGTCAACTACACCAAGACGGTGAAGGGCATCGGTCCGATCGAAAGCGCCGACATCGTCAAGGGCTATGAAATCGACAAAGACGTCTATGTCATCGTCGAGCCGGAAGAAATCGAAGCGGTCAAGATCGATTCCAAGAAGACCCTCGATCTGCAGCAGTTTGTCGATGTGGCTGAAGTCGATCCGCGTTATTTTGAACGACCGTATTACGTGGTCCCGGCCGACGACAATGCGGCTGAGGGGTATCTCGTCATCCGCGAGGCCTTGCGCTCGATGAAAAAGATGGGTCTCGGCCAGATCACCATGTCGGGACGCGAGCACCTCGTCGCCGTGTCGCCGGTGGGCAAGGGACTGGTCATGGAATTGCTGCGCTATGCAAAAGAGATCAGGCCGGAAAAGGCCTATTTCGACGATTTGCCGGCGCTGAAGTTGGATTCCGAGATGGTCACGCTGGCGGGCGAGTTAATCGGCAAGAAGACGGCACCCTTCGATCCCGACCGCTTCAAGGACAAGTATGCGGATGCGCTGAAGGCGATGCTTGAAGAAAAGGCCAGTGGCCACCGGATATCGGTCAAGCCCGACGAAGAGACGCCGCAAAGCAATGTCATCGATCTCATGGCCGCATTGCGCAGCAGCCTGAAGTCAGCGGCATCCAAATCGGCGGGCGAGGAAAAGAAAAAGACGCCGCGCCGCTCGGCCCGCGGCTGATCGCAGTTGCGCCAAGCGCCTACGATCAAGCGATGGTGAGCCCGGCGCGGATCGAACGCGCGACCTACTGATTAAAAGTCAGACGCTCTACCACTGAGCTACGGGCCCCACGGAGATGTCCGTGAAATGCGGGCGGACCATAGTTGTGGTGGGATCGGGGGTCAATAGTGGCTTAATGCCTTCCGCCTAAGTGGTCATGGCCCGGAGCATGCTTTGACTGCAAGGAAGAATCCTGAAATGACACGCGTCCAATGAGCGATCTGGCCATCATCGTGCTCGCGGCGGGGAAAGGAACCCGCATGAAGTCCGCCATGCCGAAAGTCCTGCACAAGGTTGCAGGGCGGAGCCTGCTTGGGCATGTGCTTCACACGGTAAAAGCGCTTACGCCACGGCGGGCCGTTGTGGTGAGCGGGCCGGGGCCGGAAGCCGTGGGAAGCGAGGCCGCCCTTCATATGCCAGAGGCCCGGGTGGTGACGCAGGAAGAACGCAAGGGCACGGGCCATGCCGTTTCAGTTGCAAAAACGGCACTCGCGGGCTTCGAGGGAATGGTGGTCGTGCTCTATGCCGATTGCCCTCTGGTGCGGAGCGAGACGATCCGCGAGACTTTGGCGCTGGCAGACCCGATGGCGGTGCTGGCTTTCACGGCGGCCAATCCCAAAGGCTACGGCCGGCTCGTTCACAACGACCATGGCAACGTTCTGGCGATCCGGGAGGAGCTTGATGCCACGCCGGAGGAAAGGCGGATAACTCTCTGTAACTCAGGCATTATCGCTATCCATTCCCCCCTTCTTTGGCAGCT
>JANLYR010000262.1:0-14937 GCA_031365765.1 Hyphomicrobiales bacterium
CAACGTGGCTGTGCCCCGGCGTGGCGATCACGAAGCCATCGGGCCGCAAACGCTTGATCATCTCCACCGCATCGCTTTCAGCACTTGCGGCACCGTAGCGGGTGGCTGCTGCCTGCGCCGCCGCCATATCGGTGTCGGCCACGCCGACCACTTCGATCCCGTCCATCGCCGACAATTCTCTTAAATGTTCGCGGCCGAAAGATCCTGCACCGGCGAGGGCTATCCGCAGTTTGTTTCGCGCCATGAGCATTTTCCTGTTCAATCGAGATAAGGGTGATTGGCAAAAAACTGACTTACCAGTAAGCAAGGAGACTGGATAGCGCGATTGTACTGCCACCTGCGGCGCGCTGTTTGACTTGAACGAAATCAGCGTCGGCCGGAGTCGCGGCGCCAACGCAAGGGGCCGGATTTTGAAACAAGAACTTATCGCATTCACTCGGGAAGGCAAACGGGACCGCAACAGTGCGACTCAGGCGGTGCGCGCCGGCGACCTGCTCTTTATCGGCGGAATCCTGCCGGTAGATGCCGGTGGCAAGCTTGCCGGAACCAGCATGACGAGCCAGGCCCGCAACATCTTCGACACCCTCAATAGCCTGCTTTCCGGGGCCGGCGCCACCTTCGCAGATGTCGTCAAGCACAATGTCTATCTGGCGGGCGACGGTGATTCTGCCGCCGTTGCGCAGGAAATCCGCGATCTCGACCAAGTGCGCTCCGAATACTGTCCGGTACCCGGCCCAACCACCACGGAAGTGCGCGCCGGCCTCGATACACCCGGCGCCCTGCTGATGATTGATGCCTGGGTTGTCATCGGCGGCCGGAAAGAACGGCTGACGCCTGCAGGCCACTGGAACTGGAACAACGGGAGCAGCTTTTCGCACGGCTGGAAGGTCGGCGATATGATCTTTATCGGTGGCCAGCGCTCGCTCGACCGCGATGGTAACGTCATCGGCCAAGGTGATATCGAAGCGCAAACCGAAGAGGCATTTCGCAATCTCAACACCATGCTCGCCGCGGGCGGCGGTGATCGCAACAGTCTGATGCGCCAAAATACCTACTACCGCTTCTTCGGCGATGGCCTTGAAGTCACGCAATACTGGGAAAGATGACCAATGTCCGCCGCCGTCACATGTCATCGCCATCTGCTGCAGGTGCTGGGCTGCGCATCACCGGCTTTCCGATCGCCAACGAACTGATTCAAGTCGAGGGCATCGGCGTTCTCGACGAGGATAAGTAGCGTCTGCAGCCGGCCAGCCACTGGGACTGGAGTATTCCTGGAAACAATTTCACTCACCCTCATCGAGATTGAGGCGATTGCAACAACGCGCGATTGACGAGTGCGAAGTCAGGCCTGCCTAGCTCAATGCAGTGCCTGCCGGCATAGGCGAACCCACCACGGCGCAACAGTGCTGTCGACGGTGAATTGGAGCTGGCCCGCCTCGATCTTGGAGAGGTCGAGCACATCGTTGATGAGTCCCAACAGATGCTTGCCGTTGGTCTGGATGCGGGCCAGCGTCGCCACCGCCTTTCCGACAGATCGCCATAGAGGCCGACGGCCAGCATCTCGCTGAAGCCCAGAACCGAATTGAGCGGGGTGCGCAAATCGTGGCTCATATTGGCCGAGGAACTGCGACTTGTGGCGGCTGGCCACTTCGAGCTGGCGGCTGTTTTCCTCGATCTCGCTGAACAAGCGCGCGTTCTGGATCGCCAGCACCGACTGGGCGGCGAAGCTCTCCATGAGCTGGATCGTCGATGGCTCGGTCCTCGTCGAATTCACTACGAAGGTCGTTCGTCAGTCCTTGCCGTCTATCAACTGCCGACGAGGAATGCATCTGGTGCGCTTCGCGAGATCTTCGTAAGGCATCTGCACCAACCGTCGCGCAGCATTTTCCGCTTGGGCAGCTTGGCGCTTGCCAATTGCTTCGGCCACCTCGCGATGAAGCGGAAGTCCACGCTCGAACGATCCCGTCTTTTGGGTCGTCATCAGCACCTGGATATGCATGAGCGAAGATGTCAGCGAACCCAGATGATTCAGGATAGCATTGTGAGAGGCGAGGTGGATGCTGCGATGGAAGGCGATATCCATCTCCGGTATAGCATTTTGATTTCCAACACAGCCTTCGAGATCGGAGCAGGCCTTTCGGATGCGCGCAATTTCCTTGACGGAAGCTCGCTTCGCCGCGAGGAACGCAGCCTTGGGTTCGACGATCAGGCGAAACTCGACGAGTTCAAATGCGCGTGAAAGGCGACCCCGCGAATGCGCATGCCAGCCGAGGACCTCACGGTCCAATAGGTTCCAGTCGCTTTCGGGGAGCAACCGCATGCCAGTCTTCGGGCGCACTTCGACCATGCCCTTGCTGACCAGAACCTTGACGGCTTCCCGCAGCGCATTGCGGCTTACTCCAAGACTGGCCGCAAGAACGGGCTCGGTAGGCAACATTCCTTCGGCAGCATACTCGCCCTCGACAATACGCTTGCCGACTTCCTCGACAATCTGGTCATGCAGGCTGCGTCGTGTCAAAGGCTGCGCCACGGCTGCTCTCGAACTTGACCGCGATGGCAATATTACTGCCTTAGCTTTACGAATGATTGTCCCTGCTTCACGCTGCCTGAACAAACCCAGAGCAGTCTACGGCCATTGATAGGATGATAGGATCTTGTGGCTCCCGGCGCAAGATGATAAGAAATTGGCGTTCCGCTGAAAGCGGAGGGGGTTCCGTGTCGGTCAACGCCAATGCCCTGTTGCAAGCGCCTATCGGCCGCTCCTTTCAGATCGGGCGTGGCTGATGACATTTTGGGAAACCATGGTCGAGGTTTTTCCGAAATTCGTGCCGATCCTTCTGGCTGGCGCGTTCGTCGCAGCGCAGGTGGCAGCCGGTGCCCTGTTGCTGGCTCTCGCCGGCGGACTATTGTTGGCGCTTGCCACCCTGGCGCCGGTTCGCGTAGTGCGGATTATCGGACGGGCCTATATTGAAATTATGCGCGGCACCCCGGCCTTGACACAGCTTTTCATCATCTATTTCGGCCTCTCCGATATCGGCCTCTCGCTGCCGCCGATGGCGGCGGCCATCGTCGGGCTGGGAGCCAACGGTGCCGCCTATCTCTCCGAGGTTTTCCGCGCCGGAATTTTCGCAATCCACCAGGGACAGAACGAGGCCGCGCTTTCACTTGGCATGACGCCGTTCGACGTCATGCGATACGTCGTCCTGCCGCAGGCCACGCGGATCATGGTGCCGCCCTTCTGCAACTACGCCATCCAGCTACTCAAGGACACGTCATTGATATCGAGCGTCGCCGCACCCGAGATTATGTTCCGGGCTCGCAACCTGGTGATGGAAACCTATTTGAGCATGCATATCTATCTGCTGGTCGCTGGTATCTATCTCTCGATCAGCATCCCGCTCTCGGTCATGGCATCGCACCTGCAGCGCAAGCTGCGCGGAGCCCGCTAGCATGGCTAAATTCCTTGCCCAAATGGTCGATCACCTGCCGGAGTGGTTGCCGCAGCTCTTGGCCGCGGCAGTTCAAACGATAGAGCTTACCGCGGCCTCCTTCGTCGTCGCGATCGCTGTGGGAATCGTGGTGGCCCTGCTGCGACTGTCGCCTTTCGCTCCGGCCCGCTGGCTGATGGTCGGATTCATTGAGGTCGGGCGTGGGACACCGGCTCTCGTCATCCTCTTTCTGATCTATTTCGGCCTGCCAAGCGTGCTGCCGGCCTTGGAATTCGATTCCTTCACCGCGGCCGTCATCGGGCTCGGATTCCAGGGGGGTGCCATTCTTGCGGAAATTTTTCGGGCTGGGATCGAAGCCGTCGACCATGGCCAGCGCGAGGCTTGCGTCTCGCTTGGCTTCACGCCGGCGCAAGCGATGGTAGAGGTAATTGCTCCTCAAGCGATCCGCGTGGTCCTTCCGCCGGTCGGCAACTACGCGATCGGATTACTCAAGGACACAGCGATCGCTTCCATTATCGCCGCGCCGGAACTCATGCTGCGTGCCAAGGATCTGGCGTCGTCCAGCTTTCTGCCGATGCATCTTTATGTTCTGGCGGCAGTGTTTTATTTTGCCATGAGCTACCCGCTGTCGCTGGTCGTCAACCGTCTTGAACTGAACCTGTCCAAGCATCGCCGCTAAGGCGAAGAAAGCGAGGCTGCATCCACACAGAATTCGGTAAGCAGGAAGCAACCACTTAAAACATGGGAGAGAGATGATGATCAAATTCGCTGGTATTCACCGCCGCGTCAGCCTTAAACTAGCAGTTGCCGCGACAGTTACGCTATTTATGGCATGGGGACTTCCCGCGCAGGCGGCGCCGCCACAAACCATCGAACCCGGCAAACTTACGATCGGGTTCAATGGCGACATGCCGATGACCAGCTTCAAGGACGGAAAGCTCATCGGTACCGACGGCGAGCTTCTCGCTAAAATCGCCTCAGGTCTCGGTCTCGAAGTGAAGCCCGCGCAGATGGAGTGGTCGGCGCTCATCCAGGCTACCAAGCAGGGCAAGGTCGACGTGATGCTGGGCTCCATGGGCTGGACCAAGGAGCGCACCCAGGTCATGCAACTCACCGATCCGATCTATTATTTTGGCACGTTCCTGCTGCAGAAGAAGGAAACCAACTATTCGACTTTCGCCGATATCTCGGGACACAAGATCGGAACCGTGACCGGATTTACGCTGGTGCCGGAATTGAAATCGATCCCGAATGTCGGTGAGGTCAAGCTCTATGATACCTCGGACGGCGTGATGCGCGATCTGCTTGCCGGGCGTATCGACATGGCGGTGCTTGACCCGGGCCTGGTGCAATATGCGCTGTTGCAGCACCCGGAATGGGACCTGCATCAGGTGGCCCTGGTGCCGGAACCAGACAAATATCCGATCATGTCGACCAAGTACTACTCGATCATGGCTGTGAACCCAGAGGAAAAGGAACTTTATGGAGCCATCAATGCGGAAATAGGCAAGGCTTGGGCCGATTGCTCGAATGTCAAGGCAATGGCGAATTATGGGCTTGGCGACAAGGCCTGGTTCGACCCGCCGGCCAAGGATTACCGCAATGGAGTGGATCGCCCGGCGGACTGGAAGGCACCGAAGGCCGCAGACAGCTGTTTCACCAAGTGAAGAACCGGGCCGGGCTCTCAGCCCGGCCCACTTATCACCAGCGCGCATGACATCACTGGTTCACATCGTCGATCTGAAGAAAAGCTTCGGTCATCTCGAAGTGTTGAAGGGAATTGATCTGGAGGTGGAGCGTGGTGAGTGTGTTTCGATCGTCGGACCAAGTGGATCGGGCAAGACCACGCTGCTCCGTTGCATCAATTTTCTTGAACGCCCCACCGGCGGTAGTGTGTGGGTCGATGGCAGAAGGATCGGACAACGGGAAATTGGCACGCGATTGCGCTATCTTTCCGATCGCGAAATGGCGGCTGAACGGGCGGAAATCGGTTTCGTGTTCCAGCGCTTCAACCTGTTTCCGCATCTCACCGCGCTGGAAAATGTCAGCTTGGCACCGAAACGCGTGCGAAAACTGACCCCAGCGGATGCTTCCGAACTCGCCACGCAGATGCTGATCAAGGTCGGTCTTGGCCATAAGCTTGGTGAATATCCCGAACGCCTATCCGGCGGCCAGCAGCAGCGCGTCGCCATCGCCCGCGTTCTTGCAATGGAGCCGAAGCTCATTCTATTTGACGAACCTACTTCCGCGCTCGACCCTGAACTTGTCGGTGAGGTTCTGGGCGTGATGCGCAAGCTGGCGGACGAGGGCCGAACGATGATGATCGTGACCCACGAAATACAGTTTGCCGGCGATGTGTCGGACCGGGCGATCTTCATGGACGAGGGCCAGATCGTCGAACAGGGCTCCCCCAAGAATGTATTCAAGAAGCCGTCCCACGAGCGTACCCGGATCTTTCTGAAAAAAATTCTCGAGCGCACAGAGTGACCGTGGCCCAATGAAAATTGTACGATTCGAGACCTTCCCCATCAGCATCCCCTACCGCCATGCCGAGCATAGCGCGCGGGTTCATCGGGGTGGCGTCAGCGATGTGGTCGTCAGGCTGACCACCGACAGCGGCCTCATCGGTTGGGGCGAAAGCTGCAGCGGCGCCGATACCGCCTCGATCGTCGCGGCATTGGATGCTATGAGGCCCTTCGTTCTGGGCCAAGATCCATGGAATTCCGAAGTGATCGCACACGCGGTGTTCCGCACCGGTCTGTGGGACTACCGCGCCATGACCGGAAATTTCGCCTTCGCCGGTATCGACATGGCGCTGTGGGACTTGTGCGGTAAGGACTGCGGCAAGCCGCTTTACCGCCTGTTCGGAGGCGCTATGCGCCAGGAAGTCAATTACTTCTATTACCTCGCCCAAGACACGCCCAACGGCATCGCCAGGCAATGCCGTACCGCGCGCGAAAAGAATTACCTCGTGTTCTATCTCAAGGTCGGGATCGATGCCGTGGCCGAAGAAGCGATGCTGGAAGCGCTCCGCGCAACGGTTGGCCCCGAGTGCAAGATCCGCATCGATGCCAACGAAGCCTGGTCGCTTCCAGAAGCGGTGCGCTGGCTCAACCGCTGGGACCATATGTTTCAAATCGACCTCGCCGAAGCCCCGGTCAAGGCTTTCCCGCTGTCGTTGATGCGGGAATTGCGCCAACGCGTCCCGGTCGCGCTTTGCGCCAACGAGGGGCTTGAGCGGCAGTCGGACGTCGTACAGATGATCGCTGGTGGCGGCGCCGATGTCCTGTGCTTCAGCAGCTACTGGGTCGGTAGTCTGCGGCGCTTCCACAGCCTGTCACAGATGGCCCATCTTTACGATCTCAAGGTCTGCAAGCATACGCACGGCGAATTCGGCATCGCCGCCGCAGCCGCGCATCACATCATACTCACTCTGCCGAATACACTCGACGGTGCGCAGCAGACAGCGGCCCTTATGGACGATGATCTGCTGGTTGTGCCTCTGCCGATCGCCTCGGGCCCGCGTTGGGGTCTGATCGAGGCACCGGGTCTCGGCATCGCGGTCGATGAGGCGAAACTGGCACATTATCACGAGGCTTTTCGCAGCAACGGCCAGTTCCTCCCTTATGGCGCCTGACAGTTAAAAATCAACGGAGCGAGAAAAATGAGACAAGCCATCAAGACACATCTTCCGGGCGAGGATGCGCCGATCGAGTGGGCAGTCACCGCCGATGGCATCCTCTATACCGCGCAGATCCCGATCCATGCCGATGGCACGATCGAGACCGGCGACATCGAGAAGCAAGCCGAGCTTACTTACGGAAATTTGCGCAAGACCCTGGAGGCGGCGGGCGGCTGCCTCGACGATGTTACCCAGGTTCTGGTCTACCTTACGCACAAGGAGGATTTCGCCAGGATGAACGATGTCTATCGCCGCCACTTCGCAAAGCCCTATCCCAATCGCGCGACGGTGATCGTCGCTGGTCTCATGGTTCCAGGCGCGGTGATTGAGATCGTTGCCTATGCGCACCTGAATAAGAACGCCTAGCCAGGCCCGAGCGGGATGCGCGTCATCGTTTTAGGCGCCGGCCTCATTGGCACCGCGACCGCCTATTACCTCGCGGACTTCGGCCATGAGGTCGTGGTCGTAGACCGGCATGTCGATGTCGGTCTCGAGACGAGCTTCGCCAATGGCGCGCTGCTCACGCCGAGTACGTCGGATTCCTGGGCCGCACCCGGCACGCCGCACAAGATCCTGAAGTGGCTGGGCCGCGAAGACGCGCCTATGCTGCTGCGCCTGCGGGCCGTTCCCAGCATGCTAGGCTGGGGCCTGCGTTTCCTGCGAAACTGCCGGCCGGAAAGATGGCGGACGAACACCGAGGCGGTGCTGAAGCTTGCGCTTTTCAGCATGCATACCCTCGACGAATTGGTGGCACGCGAGACTATCGCGTTCGACCGCAACCCGCCGGGACTGATCAAGCTATTCCGCGATCCGCTGTCCATGCAAAGCGCCATGCGCGCGGCGGAAATCTACCGCGAGCTGGGGATCGAACTGGCAGCGCTTGATTCCGCCGGCTGCGTCGCAGTCGAGCCGGCCCTTTCACCGGTGCGCGACGCCATTTCAGGCGGCATCCATTATCCCGCGGACGGAAGCGGCGATGCCTGGATGTTCACCCGCGAACTCGCCAGCCGTGCTCGCTTAAAAGGAGCGGTCTTCCAGCTTGGCTGTGACATTCTTGGAATTTCGATGGATGGCGACCGGCTGGCGGGCGTGACAACGGATCGGGGCAAAATCGCCGGCGATCACTACGTCCTGGCATTGGGAAGCTACAGCGGCGCCATCGCCCGGATGGCGGGGCTGTCACTACCAGTCTACCCTGCGAAAGGGTACTCCATAACCGTCGATCTCGGCGGATGGACGAAAGGCCCCTCTATTCCGGTGGCCGACGATGGCCGCAAGATCGCGGTTGCACCGCTGGGAACATCGCTGCGCGTGGCCGGTACGGTCGAATTCGCGGGCTTCGATACCCAGCTCAACCCCGCGCGCGGGCAGATGCTGGTCGATGGCCTTGCACACGTCTATCCCGACTATCCCCGCGCTGGAAACATCCGGCACTGGTGTGGTCTTCGCCCCCTCACGCCTGATGGCCGGCCCATCATCGGACCTACGCGATGGCGCAATCTGTCGCTTAATACAGGGCATGGCCCACTGGGCTGGACTCTTGCGGTGGGCTCAGGGTTGGCGTTGGCAGCCCAAATCGACGGACGGCAGGAACCCTGCGATCTTAGTGACTTTCAGGTGGGAAGGTATCCGTAGTAATTCTCCGGGGCATGTAGTCGGGATTCTTTCGACAAGCAGACATCGTGTCGGCATGAAATGATCGGCGCGAATGTCCCCGAGCGTACCACAGGGCATTTGCGTTCTACCGCATCTTCGAACAGGGCATGGCCATGCCCTGCCGTGTCGCCAGGCGTGGGGCGACTGCGGTTGCAGCGGCAACCGCGATACCTTCGGCTTTCTGTCCTTCGGGGGTGGAAAGATTCGGAAACAGTTCGAACAGCGCGCCGTAGGTTGTGGTGATAACCGCACCCATCTCGCGCAGGCGGTCATAGGTGACGGTGTCGGCGAGCGTGCCAGTATCACAGTAATTTTAGAAATATTATTATTACCTGATAATTTTGGCTATCAGACTTTCACGCGTCTTCACTCCCTCCAACGGAGAATGTCGAACGCAGGAACCGGACGGTGGAGACCTTTGAGCATGAGTTCGCCCAGCTCGCGGGATTCCACCAGCGCTTCGACCGCGTTCAGCACGCGTTGGCTGACCACGACTTGGCCGGAAGACGCCTCACCGCATAGCCTGGCCGCGAGATTTGGTACGCTGCCGATGACCGCGTAATCCCAGCGCTGATCGTAGCCGATCCGTCCGATCGTCGCATGACCGGTGGCGATGCCGATGCCGAAGCCCAGGCTGTGGCCCTGCTTCTTCCAACGCTTGGCGAATTCGGCGAGATCGTCGCGCATGCCCACCGCCATCTTCACGGCGCGCTCGCTGTGATCGGCGCAAGGGATCGGATCGTTGAACACCACGAGCAGCCCATCGCCCATGAAGCGTTCGAGCGTGCCTTCATGCTTGACGATATGGCCGCCGAGGCAGGCATGGTATTCGCCCAGCACCGCCATCACCTCCTCGGGCTCCGCCGTCTCGGCGAAAGCGGTGAAGCCGCGGAGATCGCAGAACACCACCGTTACTTCGCGCCTATGGCTTTGCAACAGGGACTCGCCCGCGCCCGAAGCGATGACGAGGTCGGCGACCTGGGCGGGAAGAAATCGCCGGAGCCTCGACATGCGCTCGATTTCGCCTACTTGGTCTGCGACGGTCTTTTCCAGCGACTGGTTCCAGTTCGCAAGCTGGGCGGCCTGGGCATCGACGGTGTCGCGCAGCTCTTTCTGGCGCAGCATGGAGCGTACCCTGGCCAGGAGTGCCGAATGCTCGAAGGGCTTGGTCAGGTAATCGTCGCCGCCCGCATCGAGCCCCGCCACCACATCGCGTGTGTCCGCTTTCGCCGTCACCAGGATGACCGGGATGCCGCGCAGGTCTTTATCCTGCTTGAGCAACTTCACCACTTGGATGCCGTCGAGCTTGGGCATCATGATGTCGAGCAGGATGAGATCGGGCTTGAGCGCGCGGGCTTTCTCCAGTCCCTCCTCGCCGTCGGCCGCCAGCACCACCTCGTAGCCATTGGCTTCCAGGCGCACACGCAGGATTTCCAGATTTTCCGGCGTATCATCGACAGCGAGGATGAGGGCTGGATTGTGCAAGGCTAGCTCTCGGGCAGGAATTCGCGGATCTTGGCGAGGAGCGAACGCGGGCTGAACGGTTTTGCCACATAGCCGTTGCAGCCCGCGGCCAGCGTTTTCGCTTCGTCGCCGGAGAGCGCATAGGAGGTGACGGCGATGATCGGGATATGGCGCAGTGCCGGATCAGCCTTGATGCGCCGCGAGGCTTCGTAACCGTCCATCACCGGCAACTGGATGTCCATCAGGATCAGGTCGGGCTTGTGCAGGCCCGCC
This sequence comes from Hyphomicrobiales bacterium, assembly GCA_031365765.1. Lineage (GTDB taxonomy): Bacteria > Pseudomonadota > Alphaproteobacteria > Rhizobiales > Aestuariivirgaceae > Aestuariivirga. The sequence continues at coordinate 10,525 of JANLYR010000262.1, forward strand.
ATCGCCACGCCGTCGGCGCCGTTCACCGCTTCAAGCAGTTCGTAGCCGGCGCTCGCCATGAGATCGCGCATGATCTGGCGATTGTCCTCGGTGTCCTCGACCATCAGGATGCGTTTGCTCATGCGGTCTCCGTTCGTGCAATTGCCATGACGGGAATGGTGACGCGGAAGGTCGAGCCCTCGCCTGGCGCCGACGTCAGTTCGATCCTGCCACCGTGCATTTCGACAATGCGTTTGGAAATTGCGAGACCCAGCCCCGTGCCGCCCTTGAGCCGCGTGCTGCTGTCATCCACCTGGTGGAATTCCTCGAAAATGCGCTGCTGATGTTCAGGCGCAATTCCGGGACCTGTATCACGGACCGCGAACGCGAAGGCATCCCCGTGGATCGCGGCGCTGATTTCCACCGATCCCGCATCGGTGAACTTGACGGCATTGCCGGCGAGATTGATGAGAACCTGCGTCAAACGCCGTTCGTCGCCCCGGCCGAAAGGAAGTCCTTCGGCGATATCGATGCGCAGGTCCAGGCGCTTGATGCGCGCCAGGGGCTCGGTCGCCGCCGCCGCCGTCCTGACGATCTCGCTGGGCGCATAGCTGTCGATAACGAGTTCGAGCTGGCCCGCCTCGATCTTGGAGAGGTCGAGCACATCGTTGATGAGTCCCAACAGATGCTTGCCGTTGGCCTGGATGCGGGCCAGCGTCGCCACCGCCTTTTCCGGCAGTTCGCCATAAAGCCCGTCGGCCAGCATCTCGCTGAAGCCCAGAACAGAATTGAGCGGGGTGCGCAATTCGTGGCTCATATTGGCGAGGAACTGCGACTTGTGACGGCTGGCGATCTCAAGCTGGCGCCCCTTCTCCTCGATCTCGTTGAACAGGCGCGCGTTCTGGATCGCCAGCACCGACTGGGCGGCAAAGGTTTCCATGAGCTGGATCGTCGATGGCTCGAACAACCCCGTCGACTTCCGCCGGACGACCAGCGCGCCGACGATCTTGTCGGGCCTCAGCAGCGGCACCACAAGAAGGCTTCGATAACCTGCTTCAAATACGATCCTCTGCAAGGGCGTAGCAACTCCCTCGGCAAGATCGGACATCTGCACCGGTGCGCGAAGCCGCGCTGCTTCGCCAATTCCCGCATCGTTCAGACCGATCGTCTGGCCGGAAATGGCTTCGATGAGTTCGACACTCATTCCATGCGTGGCTCTGAGCCGGAATTTCTCCGTCGCCTTGTTGAACACATAGATGGCGCCCGCGTCGGTTGCCGACAGGTGGACCGCCTTGGCGACGATGGTGTGGAGAACCGTCTTGAGATCGAGGGTCGAATTGACAGCCTGGCTGACCTCGCCCAGGGCTTTCAATTCGCCCACCGAACGGTCGAGTTCGGCGGTCCGCGCCTGCACTTCCTCGAACAGCCGTACATTGCCGATGGCCATCACCGCCTGGTCGGCGAAAGTCTGGACCAGCTCGATCTCGCGGGGCGCGAACGGCCCCGGTGCGACGCGGCCGACGGAGAAAACACCTATGACCTCATCATCGCGAATGAGGGGCACACCCAGCATGGCCCGATAGTCGCCGATCTTCTGGGCGGCCCTATAGGTATATTCCGGATCGGCCAGAACATCGGGAATATGAGCGACCGAGCGCGTCAGCACGGCTCGGCCCGTCGTTGTCCCCCGCTCCGGACAAAACGGGTTCCGGAGCTCGAATTCCACGAGTTCAGGGGGCATCCCAACCTGTGCCGCGAGGCAAAAAAACTTGCCGCTGGGCAGAAAAATACCGCCCATATTGGCGCGGCACAGATCGACCGCCGACTTGATGAGGGTTTCCAGCACGGAATCGAGATCGAAGACCGAGCGGCTTATCACTTTGAGCACATCCGCCGTGGCCGTCTGCTGTTGCAGCGCTTCGCTGAGATCGCGGGTGCGCGCCTGGACCTCGTCGAACAGCCGCACATTCTCGATTGCGATCACCGCCTGGTCGGCGAAAGTCTGGACCAGTTCGATCTGCCGCTGGCTGAATGCGCCCGGTTGCGGGTTGGCGAGGGTGAAGATGCCCTCGACCCGGCCGTCGCGCAGCATCGGCACCCCCAAAACCGCTCGGAAATCACCAACTGCAGGTGAGTCCCCCAGTAGCATATCGGTATCATCGCTGTCGGGGATCTGCACGACTTCGCGAGTCAGGAAGGAGCGGCCGGGGAAAATCTTGAAGTTAGCGCGGATTTCGGTGTTCTTGAGAAAATCGAGAAATGCTTGGGGAGTATTGAATTGCGCGCGAGCCTTCAGAACTTCGCCTTCGCGCAGATAAATGACGCCGCGATGCGCTCCGGCCAGCCTGGCGGCCGATTCGATCAGCGTCGCGAGAACGGCATCGAGATCGAAGGTCGAGCGGCTGATGGTCTTCAGCACCTCCGCCGTCGCCGTCTGCTGCTGCAGCGATTCGCTCAGTTCGGCGGTGCGCGATTTCACTTCCTCGAACAGACGGACATTCGAGATGGCGATCACCGCCTGGTCGGCGAAGGTGGTCAGCAGTTCGATCTGCTTTTCGGTGAACGGGCGCACTTCGCGGCGGCGGACGATGAGGGCGCCGATCGGTTCTGTTTCGCACAGCAAGGGAACCGCCAGCATGGTGCGATGGCCAAGCCGCAGCGCCATCTGCCGACCGTCGGGAAACTCTTCGTCCTTGCTCAGATCGTGCACATGCACCGGCTTGGCATCGACAAAGGCGCGGCCGGTCACCCAGTCCCGGTTGATGGGCCAGGAGACAAAATCGATCGGAATGGGACCAAAATGGGCTCGCCAGGCGAGTTTGTCCCCATCGCGCAAGAGTATCGCTGCATCATAGGCGTCGCACAGTCTGGCCGCACTCTCGGACACCGCGTCGAGCACCGGCTGGATGTCGGTGGGCGAAGACGCGATGGCGTGGAGGATAGCGCCCGTCGCCGTCTGCTGTTCGAGTGCCTCGCTCAGGTCGCTGTTGCGCGACTGGACTTCCTCGAACAAACGCGCATTCTCGATGGCGATCACCGCCTGGTCGGCGAAGGTCGTCAGCAAATCGATCTGCTTCTGACTGAACGGCCGCACCTCGGTCCGGCGGATACCGATGATGCCGATCGCTGCGCCCTCGCGCAGCAGCGGCACGGCCAAAGCACTGCGGAAGCCCGCCCGCATTGCCATCTCCTGGCCAAATGGAAACTCCCCGGCGGCGGCCGCGAAATCGGGTACATGGACGGGCTGGCGGTCGACAAAGGCGCGGCCCGCCGGCCAGTCGCGTCTGATCGGATATTTAATGATCTGGAGCGGAATGGGCCCGAAATGGGACGCCGCGTGGAGCGAGACACCGTCTGGGTCGCGGAGTGCTATCACCACGTCATAGGCGTCGCACAGCTTTGCCGCACTCTCGGCGACCGCGTCCAGCACCGGCTCAATGTCGGTGGGCGAAGCGGCGATGGCGCGCAGGATGGCGCTGGTTGCCGTTTGCTGCTCGAGAGCCTCGCTTAAGTCTCGGTTGCGCGACAGCACTTCCTCGAACAAACGCACATTCTCGATGGCGATCACCGCTTGGTTGGCGAAGGTCTCGGCCAGTTCGATCTGATTCTGCGCAAACGGCCCCGGCGTTTTGCGCAGCAGCAGCAACAGGCCGATCAGCGTGCCGTCGCGCAGCAGCGGCACGCCGAGTGTGGCGCGCACGCCTCGCTTCCTTGCCACATGGAAAAAGGTGAACTCCGGATCGGTCTCGATATCGGGAATATGGATGGTTCGGTGGTCCAGCAACACCCGGCCCGACGTGGAGCCTCGCCCCGGCTGCCGCCTGATCTTCACGTGATCGGGCTGCGCTTCCGGGTCGCGGTTGAAGCTCGCCGCCCATGCGAATTCGTCATCCACAAGGCGGTAGAAATCGGCAATGTCCGCCTCGCACAGGCGGGCGGCGGATTCGGCCAGCGTATCGAGCACAGCCTGGAGATCGAAGTCCGAGCGGCTGATGACTTTCAGAATGTCGGTCGTCGCCTGCTGCTGAAGTCGGGCCTCTACAAGGTCAAGCTCCAGCCCTTCGATTTCAGCGGCGCTGCCGTTGGCACTGTCCGTCACCCGAGGGAACTCCGATGTCCGTTTGGTTGGCAGTTTACGCGAAGGGTTAAGGTGAAACCAGAAGCCACTTGGCCCACTATATGCCACTTATATTCTACATCGTCGGCGGAAAACGAACAAAAGGTCCCATTGCAATATCATTGATCGAATGTTCCGGGGGCGGTCCGAACATGACGGCATCTGGATCGATTGCGTGGCAACCACTCCGTCGGGCGCAAACGCCTGGGATCCCATAGGCAGGCGTGTGGCGATTGCGCTCTATGGCGGCGGCTGGTGGGCGGCTTCGAGATCGAATCCCAACAAGCGCAAAGCACCTCGTCACTCCTCGCGCCGGT
>JANLYR010000293.1:0-5645 GCA_031365765.1 Hyphomicrobiales bacterium
GTTCCATGATCTTCGACAGATATTCCAGAAGCTTGCGGACAAATGACACCGCATAGAGCGCCAGCGCCAGCGCCAGGCCGAGATAGAAGACCACCAGAATCCAGCGCGAGCCGAGGATTACGGCTTCAATGAAATGTTCGATTTTCTTCATGGGACGTCCGGGTTTGCAGCGATTGCCACCTAGATAGCCCATGGACTAGGCTTCGGTCCATGCGGTCGAAAAAATCTGTGACAATCGTCGGCTGCCATGCCGAAGGGGAAGTTGGCGATGTCATCGTGGGCGGCGTGGCGCCCCCGCCCGGCGCAACGATCTGGGAACAATCCAGATTCATCGCCAGCGATGGAGCATTGCGGGCGTTCGTGCTGAATGAACCGCGCGGTGGTGTTTTCCGCCATGTCAATCTGCTGGTGCCGCCGAAAAACCCCAAGGCGCAGATGGGGTTCATCATCATGGAACCGGAAGATACACCACCCATGTCGGGCTCAAACGCGATCTGCGTGGCAACCGTGCTTCTCGATACCGGCATTGTCGCCATGACGGAGCCCGAGACGCGGCTCATTCTCGAAGCGCCCGCCGGACTGATCGAGGTGACCGCGCAATGCCGCAATGGCAAGGCGGAGACCATCATTTTTCGCAACGTGCCGTCGTTTGCCAACCAGATTGCGGTTGCACTCGAAGTCGAAGGAATAGGGACGCTCAGCGTCGATACGGCTTTCGGCGGCGACAGCTTCGTGATGGTAGAAGCGCGGTCACTGGGTTTCGACCTGCTGCCGGTGGAAGCGCGCGACATCGCCGTGGCGGGACGAAAGATCGTAGCGGCCGCCAATGAGCAACTGACGTTCTCCCACCCGGACCTTCCGGACTGGAAGCATTTTTCGTTCTGCTTTGTGACAGGCCCCCTCGAACCGATGGAGGGAGTCCTGTCCAGCCGCAACGCCTGCGTCATCAATCCGGGCAAGCTCGACCGTTCGCCGACCGGCACCGGGTGCTCGGCGCTGATGGCCGTGTTGCATGCGAAGGGCAGATTGCGGAAGGGCGACCGCTATCTCGGCCGCTCGATCATCGAAAGCCGGTTCTGGGGCAAAATCGAGGATGAGACACACATAGCCGCGATGCCCGCGATCATCCCCTCGATTTCGGGCCGCGCCTGGATCACCGGACAGACGACCCTGCTGCTCGATCCCGACGATCCCTGGCCCTCGGGCTACAAGATTTCCGATACTTGGCCGATGCAGCGCGCCTGACTTCCGCCCGCTCTGGACCGGGAGATGATAAGTGGAATAGAAGATCATCGGGAAACCGAGGGGGCGTCATGAATATCGTTCAGATTGTCGATGAGAAAAACAAGCGCCGCGTCGGCCTCGTCGATGGCGGGACCATCATACTGCTCAAGAGGGTTTCGCGCACGCTCGATCTTGCGGCAATTGCCATCAGCGAAGGAAAAAAACTCGGCAGCGCGGCGCGCGATCTGGCTTCGACATCGGTTACGGATTATGCCGCCGCCCTGAAGGAGCGCCGCGTGCTGGCGCCCGTCGATCATCCCGATCCCGCCCACTGCCTCATCACGGGGACCGGCCTCACGCATCTGGGTTCGGCCTCGGCGCGCGACAAAATGCATCAGAAGCTGGCGGGCGAAGCCGAGGAACTGACCGACTCGCTGAAGATGTTCAAGATGGGACTCGAGGGCGGCAAGCCGGACAAAGGCAAAGCAGGCGTGCAGCCCGAATGGTTCTACAAGGGCGACGGCGGATTTTTGGTCGGCCCCGGGCAGCCTTTGCCCAAACCATCCTTCGCGCTCGACGGCGGCGAGGAGCCGGAGATCGCCGGTCTTTATGTGATCGATTCGAAAGGCCGGCCGGTGCGCCTGGGTTTTGCCTTGGGCAACGAATATTCCGATCACGTCACGGAGCGCCAGAATTATCTGCTGCTGGCGCATTCGAAATTGCGCCATTGCGCTGTCGGCCCCGAACTGCGCACCGGCACGCTTCCGACGCATGTCGAAGGTACGAGCCGCATCTATCGCAAGGGTGAGGTGATCTGGGAAAAACCATTCCTCAGCGGCGAAGGAAATATGAGCCATTCGATCGCCAATCTCGAATATCACCACTTCAAATATGACGGATTTCGGCGGCCGGGCGACCTTCACATTCATTTTTTTGGAACCAGCACCCTGTCGATCGCCGACGGGATCAAGCCACAATCCGGCGATGAATTTGAAATCTCGGCGCCGGCCTTCGGCGCACCGCTCCGCAACCCGATGAAGGACATGCCGGAACGTTTCCGGCCGACCGCCATCAAGGCGCTTTGACTAAGGATGCAGCCACACTTCATTGCGCTCGACTGGGGCACCACGTCGTTTCGCGCCTATCTCGCCACGGGCGAGGGAGAGGTTGTCGAAACCATTTCAGCGCCGGACGGAATTCTCAGCGTCAATGATCGCGATTTTGAAGGAACGCTCGAGCGCCTGATCGGCAAGTGGGACGTAAGACTGCCCATCCTCGCCGCCGGCATGATCACCAGCCGCCAGGGCTGGATTGAAGTGCCATACGTCTCCTGTCCCGCTGGCCTCGATGAACTGGCCTCGGCGCTTCATCGTCACACGACAGCGATGGGACGCCGCATCGCGTTTTCAACAGGCGTGAGTTTTCGCGCCTCCAATGGCGTGCCCGACGTCATGCGGAGCGAGGAAACCCAGGTCTTCGGCAACCTCGAAGGCGGGCAAGGATATTTCGTGACGCCGGGCACGCATTCAAAGTGGATCGCAGTCGAAAACCAGTGCATCACCCGTTTCACCACATACACCACGGGCGAGGTTTTCGCGGCACTCAAGGATCATACAATCCTGGGCCGGATGATGGTCGAGGCTCCTGTCGATGAAGCGGCGTTCGCGCGCGGGGTTCGCGCCGCACTCGCCGACCCCGCGGGATTCCTGCACCGGATATTCGCCACGCGGTCGCTTGCACTTTTCGGCGAAATGCCGTCGCAGTCCCTCGCCTCGTTTTTATCCGGCCAGGTGATCGGCAGTGAAGTTGCCCACGCGCTGACGCTTTATCCCGGTGACGTCACCTATGTTGTGCTCGCATCGGCCGCAATCGCCGAGCGCTACCTCGCAGCAATGGCGATCGCTGGGGTGAAAGGCCGGGGCGGCAACCCTTTGGCCATCGTCAAGGGCCTCGCCCGCATTGCCCGAAGTGGCGGACTGCTAGCATGACCTTTGACGAGGCAATCGCCGAATGCGGCGTGATCGCTATCCTGCGCGGCATTTCCTCCGGCGATGTCGTGCCGGTGGCGCGCGCGCTTCATGAAGCTGGCGTCCGCATTGTAGAGGTGCCGCTCAATTCGCCCGATCCCTTCGCCTCGATCAGAATTCTCGCCGATACGTTTGCCGGAAAACTGGTCTGTGGTGCCGGAACTGTGCTGCATCCGGATGATGTCGATCGATTGCGCGCCGCGCGCGGAACGATTTCCGTCTCGCCCGACTGCAATCCGGCGGTCATCGCACGCGCGCTTGAATTGGGGATCGAGCCACTGCCCGGCGTTTACACGCCGACCGAAGCCTTCACCGCCGTCCGGGCCGGTGCCAGACACCTCAAACTTTTTCCGGCCGAAGCCGCCGGTCCCAACATCATCAAGGCCTGGCACGCAGTGCTTCCCCGGCACGTGCAGATTTACGCCGTGGGCGGCGTGACGCCCGCCAACATGCAGTCATGGGCCGATGGCGGGGCTGCGGGTTTCGGCATCGGTTCCAACATTTACAAGCCGGGCTGGAGCATTCTACAAGTGGCCGAAGCCGCAAGCGCCTTCGTGGCCGCCTGGCGGGCGCTGAAAGGACATGAAAAATGAAGGTTGCAGTGGTGACGGGCGCGGGCTCGGGGATCGGCAGGGCCGTGGCGACCGCGCTCGGCCGGGACGGCTACAATGTGGTTCTGGCCGGCCGCCGCGCCGAGGCGCTTGCCGAAACCGCGCGCGGGATCGCCGGACAAACACTCCCGGTGGCAACCGACGTTGCCGATCCGGCCTCGGTCGCAGCGCTGTTCAAGGCGGTCAAGGACAAGTTCGGGCGGCTCGATCTCTTGTTCAACAACGCCGGCACGGGCGCACCGGGCACGATCAATCTCGAGGATCTGACGATTGCGCAATGGCGCTCGGTCGTCGATACAAACCTATCCGGTGTTTTTTACTGCATGCAGGAAGCGTTTCGCCTGATGAAATCGCAGACGCCGCGCGGCGGACGCATCATCAACAACGGTTCGATCTCGGCCCATGCGCCGCGCCCTAACTCGGCGCCCTACACATCCACCAAACATGCGGTTACGGGACTGACACGCTCAGGCTCTCTCGACGGACGAAAATATGACATCGCGGTCGGCCAGATCGACATCGGCAATGCCGGAACCAACATGACCGAGAGCATGAAGACCGGCATGCCGCAGGCCAACGGCACCATGGCGCCGGAACCGACAATGGATGTTGAAGTCGTGGCGCGCACCGTCGTTCACATGGCCTCCCTGCCGCTCGATGCCAACATGCAGTTCGTGACCGTGATGGCAACGAAGATGCCGTTCATCGGACGGGGATGAACACTTCATCCACACGAAACCTTGACACCATTTACTCCAAGTCAGCGGCGCATTTCGTTTCTTTGCCTCTCATCGCCTTCCGATGCTTGCTTACGGCAGTTGTTTACCCATAAGGTATCGCGGCCGGGGGCCATAAGCTTGTGAGGGCCAAGGGCCGCAACTTTCTAAAAACATAATAGTTGGAGGAGGATCACGAACATGCGTTTGCCAATGCTGGGCACGGTCGCTGCCCTTTGTCTGATGTCGTTGAATGCGCCCATGGCGCTTGCGGAAGATTCCGCCGATCCGATCAAGATCGTTACCAACAACTGGACGAGCCAGCTCGTTCTATCCAACGTGGTCGGCCAGATTCTGCAGTCGCAGGGCCTGAATGTCGAATACAAATCGTCCGACACGCAGCTTCAGTACACAGCGATCGCGGCGGGCGACATGGATTTCCAGGTCGAGGTCTGGGAAGGCTCGCAGGCCGAATCGTTCAACAAGGCGGTAGCCGCCGGAGCTGTCGATATGGGCGCCCATGACGCCGTGACGCGCGAAGACTGGTGGTATCCGACCTACATGAATGCGATGTGCCCGGGTCTTCCGGACTGGAAAGCGCTCGATGCCTGCGCGGCGAAGCTCGCCACCGCCGAGACCGGCGGCAAGGGCCGTTTCGTCGGTCCGCCGGCCGACTGGGGCAAGCATTATTCCGAGCGCATCCAGGCGCTAAAGATGAATTTCCAGGAGGTCCCGGTGGGCCAGGCGGCGACGCTCTGGGCCGAATTGCAGGCGGCCTATGACCGCAAGGAACCCATCGTGCTGTTCAACTGGACGCCGAATTTCATCGAAGCGAAATTCGAAGGCCAGTTCGTGGAATTCCCCACGTATGAGGCAGGCTGCATGTCGGATCCGAAATGGGGCTCGAACCCCGACGCGGTGTATGACTGCGGCGCACCCGCCAAGGGTTATCTGAAGAAGGTCGCCTCGAAGCAGGTGGCCGAGAAATGGCCGAAGGCCGCCGCCATTCTGAAGAAGGTGAACTTCACCAATCCGCAGATCGCCGCCGCCGCCGCCATGGTCGATGT
>JANLYR010000294.1:0-2696 GCA_031365765.1 Hyphomicrobiales bacterium
GCCCGGATGATCGACCAACGCGGCTCCCGTATCGCCCGCGCCCGTCACGATGTTGAGAACGCCCGGCGGAAGCCCCGCCTGCTGGGCGAGTTCGGCGAACAGCAGGGCCGTGAGCGAGGTATATTCGGCGGGCTTCAAAACCACGGTGTTGCCGACGGCGATGGCGGGGGCAACTTTCCACGCCAGCATCAGCAGGGGAAAATTCCACGGAATGATCTGGCCCGCGACCCCCAGCGGCATCTCGCCGCCAAGTTCGGTGTCCTGAAGCTGCGCCCAGCCCGCGTGATGATAGAAATGCCGGGCCGCCAGTGGCACGTCGAGATCGCGCGTCTCGCGGATGGGTTTGCCGTTGTCGAGCGATTCGAGCACCGCGAACAGCCGCGCATGGCGCTGGATCATGCGGGCCAGCGCATAGAGATGACGCGCCCGCGTGTGGCCGGAGAGCTTCGCCCACGGCCCTTGCGCCTTGCGCGCCGCCTTCACCGCGGCATCGATGTCCTGAACCGAGCCCTCGGCCAGATGCGCCAGAAGTTTGCCGGTCGCCGGTTCATGCGACTCGAATGTGCCGCCTGACTTCGCGGCCACAAATGCTCCGCCGATGAAATGCCCGAACGAACTTTTATGGCGGGCAAGCCAGTCCCGCGCTTCCTTGTCCGACTCCGGTGCCGGGCCATAATCCATCGTGTCGAAATATTCAGCGACGCTCATGGGGATCAGCCCACCGGATGGCGGTTGTAGGCGGAATAGCGCCCGGTCACATGATGTTCGAGCTGGCGTTCGATATCGGCGAGCAGGCTCGATGCGCCGACGCGAAATAGCGCGGGCTCCAGCCAGTCGCGCCCCAGTTCCTCCTTCATCAGCATCTGGTAATTCAGCACGTCCTTCGCCGCCGAAACACCGCCCGCCGGTTTGTAGCCCACCTTGAAACCGGTGCGGTCCTGATAGTCGCGGATAGCGCGGAGCATGGTCAGCGTCACCAAAAGCGTGGCGTTGACAGCCTCCTTGCCGGTCGAGGTCTTGATGAAATCGGCGCCCGCCATCATGCACAGGGTCGAAGCTTTCGCCACATTGCGCAGCGTCTTGAGGTCGCCGGTGGCGAGGATCGCCTTCACATGGGCGCGGCCGCAGGCGGCTCGAAAATCGCGCATCTCGTCATAAAGCGCGCGCCAGTTGCCGGTCAGCACATGCTCGCGGGTGATGACGATATCGATTTCGGCCGCGCCGTCCTTCACCGATGCCTCGATCTCGCGGAGTTTCACATCGTGCGGCACGAGCCCGGCCGGAAAGCCGGTCGAAACGGCGGCCACGGGGATGCCCGAACCCGCCAGTGCCTCGACCGCCGTTCCCACAAAGCGGTGATAGACGCAGATCGCCCCTGTCTGAATTTTCCGGTCGGCAAAGCCCAGCGCCTGCAAGATGTCGGCGCGCACCGGGTGCTTCGCCTTGGCGCAGAGCCTGCGCACCCGCGCGGCCGTATCGTCGCCCGACAAGGTCGTCAGATCGATGCAGGTGACAGCCTTCAGCAGCCAGGCGGCCTGCGCGTCCTTCTTGACGCTCCGCCGTCCGGGCAGGGACTGCACGCGGCGCTCCGACGCCGAGAGATTGATCCGCACATCCTCGATCCAGCCCGCATCGAAGGCCACACCCTCGTTGCGTGCCGGGCTGTCGGGCAGCGGGTGAAGCTTGGTGACGGCCATGGCGGCGAAGGATGATCCGCCGGGCAAGGTCCGTCAATCGCAAACCCTAGCGCCCGGTATGGATGCCCATCAGGTTTATCAGATGGACCAGCGCGAAGATCGCCACCACCGCCCCGGCAAAGAGCAGCGGCGTGGTTGGAACGAGTCGCGGTTCGAAACTCTGGCGCGGACGCCGTTCGAGCCATATCATCAGGCCGGCCAGCGTTGCCCCGGTCAGCAGTGCCGCCACCGTCAGCCAAAGCTCGACCGGGTTCAGATAATCAGGCACGGGGCTTGGTTGACACCGTGTAGCGCTCCCCCTATAGACCAGCCTCGAATGTTGACGAGGCCTGGGTTGATATTTCCCATGTGCCTGAAATATCAGGTGAAGTCCATGAAAGTCCGCAATTCGCTGAAGTCGCTCATCAAGCGGCACCGCGACAACAAGGTGGTCCGCCGCAAGGGCCGGACCTACATCATCAACAAGACCAATCCGCGCTTCAAGGCACGCCAGGGCTGATCCTCCTGACGAAGTTGTGACGGGGACTAACATTTTATTGCCATGCGGCTCCGTGTAGGATGCCGTCATGCGCATACCCCTCATGTTGTGCCTTGCCCTCCTGACAACGCCTGCCTTGGCCGAGGAGGCGCGCGAACCGCCGTCCTCCGCCACCGTCCCGGCCGTTGCCCGGAAATCTCCCGCCGAACTGCGCGCCGATCACCTCGATAGCCTGTTCGCCAAGCTGCGCCTGGCGCGGGACGAGGACGACGCGAAGGAGGCGGAGAGTGCCATCTGGAAATTGTGGATGGCCTCCGATTCGCCCACCGCCGAAGTGCTGCTGGGCCAGGCCTCGGCGGCGATGGCGGCAAAACATTACGACGCCTCGCTGCAGATTCTCGACAGCCTGGTCGCGGTCCACCCCGATTTCGCCGAAGCCTGGAACCGGCGCGCGACGCTTTACTTCCATCAGGGAAGGATGCGCGAATCGCTGGCCGACATCGACAAGGTGCTCAATCTCG
>JANLYR010000387.1:0-4946 GCA_031365765.1 Hyphomicrobiales bacterium
ATTGAGTGCCGGCGAAATATCAAATGTCATCGCCGCCTGCGCCGAAGGCTATGCCTTCCCCACCAATCTCGACCGCGATCCGCCAATCGGCGGCCTCGCCCCGCAAACCCAGCAACAGCTCATGGCCAAGGCCCTGGCTGAAAATTGGGAAACCGACGTCTTCACCGCAGCGCTCAAGAAGCATTCTTGGCGCCGCCTGACATAGTGGGACGGTCCTCGAAAACCTCTGCCCTTGGCGAGAACCATTCGGAAATACGCTGGATCACGGTGAACAGCGTCGGAATGATAAACAGGCCGATCGTGGAGGCCGCCAGCATGCCGCCGACTATGGTGACGCCGACGACTTGCCTGGCGCCCGCACCAGCGCCGGTGGAAAGTGCCAACGGAAGCACGCCAAAGATGAAGGCCAGGGACGTCATCAGCACCGCTCTGAAACGTTGCTCCGCCCCCATCCGCGCCGCCTCAGCGATCGAGTGCCCCTCCTCCCGGCGTTCCTTGGCGAATTCGACGATAAGGATGGCGTTTTTTGAGGCCAGCCCGATCAACAGAACCATGGCGATCTGAGCGTAAATGCTATTCTGAAGCCCGGCCAGGGCAAGGGCTGCCGTTGCGCCAAAAAGCGCCGCCCCGAGCGAGAGAATGATCGAGATTGGCAGCATCCAGCTCTCGTACTGGGCGACGAGGAACAGAAACGCGAACAGCAGCGCCAGTCCGAACACGATTGGCTCCTGCCCACCGCTCTGCCGCTCCTGAAATGACAGGCCCGACCATTCGACGCCATAGCCCTGCGGCAACGTCTCACCGGCGATCCGCTCGACCGCGTCCATTGCCGCGCCCGAACTCCCGCCCACGGCCGGCTGCCCGTTGATCGGCGCCGCCACGGAGAGGTTGTATCGGGCGATGACGTAAGGCGCGAGAACGGTGGTGGTGGATACGACAGTCCTGAGCGGCACCATCTTGCCAGTCCTGCTGCGCACGTAAAGATCGAGAATGTCTTCTGCATTTGCCCGGTAGCCGGCATCGGCCTGTAGATTGACCTGGAATACACGCCCTTCCAGGGTGAAGTCGTTGACATAGCGCGAGCCGAAATTCGCGCCGACCGTCGAATAGATGTTGGAGACGCTGAGTCCAAGCGCCTCGGCCCTTGTCCGGTCGACGTTCACGAAGATCTGCGGAACGTCGGCGCTGAAAGTCGTGGTCACGCCTCCGATTGCCGGGGATTGGTTCAACTCGGCCAGGAGGGAGCGCGCCACTTGGGCTATCTCTTCGGGAGGCTGGCCCTGCAGCGCCTGCAGGCGAAGGTCGAGGCCACCGACGGCGCCGACTCCCGGGATCGCGGGCGGCGCGAAGACGGAGATATTGGCGCCGGGAATGGTAGAAAACTGCGCCCGCAGCTTCGCAAGGATTGTGGCGAGCTGGAGGTGTGGCTCCTGCCGCTCGTCCCAGGGCTTCAGGGCCGCGACCATCATCCCGCCATTGGGCGCCAGCGTGCTCTGAAGGATGCTAAACCCCGCAACGGCGATGACGTGCTCGACGCCGTCCGTCGCCTGCAGCGTGTTCTGGACTTCGGCCATGATCTCGCGCGTGCGATTAAGCGAAGCGGCGTCGGGCAGCGAAATATCCAGGAACAGGGCTCCCTGGTCCTCGTCCGGCAGGAATGTCGTGGGCAGGCTCGTGAAGAGCAGCAAAGCGCCGGCGAAGCATGCGGCCAGCGCCGCGACAGGGATGATCCACAACCGCACGACCCACGCGACGATACGGCCATAGCCGCTGCGCGTCGCATCGAGAAAACGGGCGAACCAGCCCAGCGGGCCGCGGCGATAGCCGCGCTTTGCGTGTCTTAGCAGAACGACGCTGAGCGCGGGGCTGAGCGTGAGAGCCACGATGGCCGAGACGACCAGGGCGGCGGATATCGTGACGGCGAACTGACGGTAGAGCTGGCCGTTGATGCCAGGGAGGAAGGCGGTCGGGGTCACCACGGCCAGGAGAACGAACGTCGTCGCGATAATCGGCCCGGTAATTTGCGCCATCGCCTTGCGGGTTGCGGTCGCCGTGTCGATATCCGGGTGCTCTTCCATGACGTGCTGGACGTTTTCGACCACAAGGATGGCGTCGTCCACCACAAGGCCTATCGCCAGAACCAGTGCCAGCAGGGTGATTGTGTTGGCCGAATATCCGAGCACGAGGAGAATGGCTATCGCGCCGAGCAGCGAGACCGGTATGGCCACCGCGGACACCACCGTGGCGCGCCAATCCTGCAGAAACAGGTAGGTGATCAGCAGGACGATGAGGAAAGCCTCGCCCAGGATCTGGACGATGGACGCGACGCTCGCGCGCACGAACTTGGTCGCGTCGTAGACGACCTGATAGTGCAGGCCAGGCGGAAACGTAGCCGAAAGGCGCTGCAGTTCCGCCAGCACGGCATCACCAGTGGTGATCGCGTTAGCGCCCGACGCCTGGTTGATCTGCATCATCGACGTCTCGTATCCGCCGAAGCTGGCGCTGGCGGAATAGTTCTGCGCGCCAAGCTCGATGCGGGCGATCTCGCCCAGCCGCACCATGGCGCCGTCGGCTCCCGTGCGCACCACGATAGCGGAAAACTCCTCCTCGCTGATCAGCCGGCCTGCCGCGACGAGAGAATATTGGAGCTCGGTGCCTTCAGCGGCCGGCTGTCCGCCGGCCTGTCCGAGCGACGCCTGGATGTTTTGCGACTGGATTGCCGCAGCCACGTCATCGGGCGTGATCCCAAGGGCGTTCATTCGCTCCGGATTAAGCCAGACGCGCATCGAATATTTCGAGCCGCCAACCACGGAGGCCTCCCCCACGCCGGGGACGCGGGAAATGGCATCGACAACGCCGGTGGTGACGAAGTTGGTGATCTCCAGGGCGTTGAGGCTATCGTCGGGAGAATAGAAGGCCAGCGCCAGGAGGAAATCGGGCGACCGGGAGCGAACCGATACGCCCTGTTGCGATACGGCCGCCGGCAGCTGCGAAATCGCCAGTTGCGCGCGGTTCTGCACGTTGACCTGCGCCGTATCGGGATCGGTTCCGACCTTGAAGGTGATGGAGAGCGAATATTGCCCGGCGTTCGAACTGGTGGACGACATGTACATCATGTTGTCGACGCCGTTGATCGCCGTTTCCAGCGGTCCGCCGACGACATCGGCGATGACCTCGGCGCTGGCGCCGGGATAGGACGCGGACACACTGACCGTCGGCGGCGTGATCTCGGGATACTGCTGCACCGGCAGCACGAGAAGGGAAAGCGCGCCGGCAATCGAAATTACAATCGAATTGACCATCGCGAACCGTGTGCGGGTGATGAACAGATCCGAGATCATTGGCCGCTTCCGGCCGGCTGGCCCTCGCTGGGCTGGACGGTCATGCCATCCCGGAGACGTTGAATGCCCTGCACAACCACCAGCTCGCCGCCGCTCAGGCCCTCCGTCACCGCCCAACCGGTCGCGACCCGCGCACCCGTCTTGATGCGCCGTTGCGAAACAGTATCGTTCTCGCCCAGCAGGTAGACGAAACGGCCTTCCCTATCCTGCAGCACTGCTGATTGCGGTATGACCGGCAAGCGCTGGACCTCCTTGCTGCGGGCATGGAGTGTAACGAACTGACCCGGAATCAGAACGTGATCGGGATTGCGAAAGATCGCCCGCACCGTGGCGGTGCCGGTCTGCGGGTCTACCTCGTTCTCAACATATTCGATGCGGCCCGCATCGGCGTAGTCGGTGCCGTTCGCCAGCTTCAGGGCAATGTTGACAGCGCCCGGGTCGAGCCGCACGCCATGGCTCTGCTGCCGCAAAGTGATCAGTTGTCCTTCGGTCAAAGAGAATGCGACGCGGATCGGATCGAGCTTGACGATGCGTGCAAGTGATCCCGAATCGGGACCTGCCAGATTGCCCGCCGTGAGGGCGGACCGCCCGATTTCTCCGGCAATGGGCGCCTTGATGTGCGTGTAGGAAAGGTTGAGCTCGGCCGTGCGCAATGCCGCCTCCGCGACCTTGACGTCTGCGGCTGCGATATCAAATGCCGTCTGTGCATCGTCAAGTGTTACTTGGGCTATGGTCTTCCTGTCGAAGAGCTGCTGTTGCCGGCTTAACGTGCGCTCCGTAGATTTTTTCGTAGCTTCGGCGCGCGCGACCTGCGCTTGCATGGATGCGACATTCGCCTCGAACTGGTCCGGTTCGATCACGAAAAGAGTATCCCCCGCCTTCACTGTCTGGCCAGCACCGAAGGCCACAGAATTAAGGAACCCCTGTACCCGCGCGCGGATATCGACCGCCTCGATCGCTTCGATGCGGGCTGTGAATTGCGCCGGATTGCTCACGTCCTCGACCTTGATCTTCTCGATGGCGACCGCAGGCTTAGGCGCCGTCTGCGCTGAAGCGGAGTCCGGTCCCGGCAGCAAAGCCGAAGCGGCAAGCGCGGCAAGCAGCAACACTGCAACGAATCGAGCGGAACCGGTCATCAGAGGCGTCCCTTCAGTCAGCGGTGTCGGCCACCCGGCTACCTTCCCACGTAATATGACGCGCTGCAACTACAGTCGGCTGGTGGCGAACCCGGATCGCTGCGGGAATCCTCGAACGCTTTGAACGCAAGCTGGAGGTGCCGTCCCCTCAGGTCGTCGGAACGATCCAGCGGACGCTTGAAGAACTAGCCAGGGCGTGAACCCGTAAATTCAGGGGCGGCGGCGGGCGTTCGCTTTGGTGCGCATTCCGGACTCAAGCCGGGCATCGCGCGAGGCCGGAAAAGTGCCAATTTCGTGCGTCAGCCGGATTGTGTATGGTATGGTGAAGCTGTTTCACTGATCGACCGCTAGAGGTACAATCATATGAACAAAAATGAAAAGTCAGCCGCCATTGCTGAAGAATTCGTCGCCCTGACGAAAGACACAAGCATTCAGCGAATTGTTGTTCACGGCGATTTGATCAACGTTC
>JANLYR010000419.1:0-3511 GCA_031365765.1 Hyphomicrobiales bacterium
GGCCTGAACTGGACACCTCGGGCGTATCGTCGGCGGTGATGCCGACGATGCCGACTTTCACGCCTCCCACATCGATGATGGCGCTGTCGGCGAAGCCTTTCACCATCTCGCCCTTGCCGGTGCGGAGATTGGCGGCCAGCAACTTCGATTTCAGTTCCATCATTCTTGTCTTGAAGACATCCGGGCCGAAATCGAATTCATGATTGCCGGGAACGAAGAAATCCGGCGGGGCCAAATTGAGCAGTGCTACCGTATTGGCACCCTGGTCGATGCCGGAGAGCAGCGAGGGCGAAAGCATGTCGCCCGCATGGACGTAAATCACGTGGCCGCCCTTGGCGCGCTCGGACTTCACCACCGCGTTGAGCCTGGCGAAGCCGCCGCGGCCCGCTTTGTCGGCGTCGAAGTTGTAGATATCGCTGGTGAGGAGGAATGTGATGGCCACTTTCTCGGCCCAAGCGGGCTGGACAAACAGCGCTCCGGCTATGAACGAGGCGATAAAGCGGGACGATTGGCGCATGGTCGATCTCCTCAATCTGCAAGCCTTCAAGCAAACACCGATTGCCGCCGCCCGGCAACTCCGCGCCATAACGTACGGTCACAAAATCGGCTTGCATCGATTGCCACGGTGATCCATATTTCCGCCATCGACACTTGGGCCGGACGATTGGCCACTACGCTTCCCGGTTGGGTGCGCGCACGCAAGGACTCCTACCAAATATCGACAACGGGTCTCTTGGCGCGCCGACAGCAAGTTTCGAGACCACCCTATAACCCACCTGAAGGACGATCCCATGAATACGGGTACTGTGAAGTGGTTCAACGAACAAAAGGGCTATGGATTCATTCAGCCCGACAACGGCAACAAGGACGTGTTCGTCCATATTTCCGCTGTCGAACGCGCGGGTCTCCGCTCGCTGAAGGAAGGCCAGAAAGTTTCTTTTGAAGTCGTAACCGACAAGCGCACGGGCAAAAGCTCGGCAGGAAACCTGCAGGCTTCCTGATCCACTGGTTCGATCCGCTTCAACCGTTTGGTGCCCGGCCGCAAGCCGGGCATTTTTCTTTGGTGCGATGCAAAAGGAGCCAAAGACCTTCCTATGCGTCCAGTGCATCACAATTCCGTCGTTTTTAACCGTTCGAGTTCACTGAGTTGATATTAGGTTAATTTGCCATGCAATAATTGCATGTCTGACTTACAACTTCTCCAGTGGAAACCGGCGTCTCACCCTCCTAGATAGTCTTAGAACATTGTGCATCGCACAAGACAAACGGGGTAATAAGGAGACTAAAATGACCACCGTCACGAGAAGCCAGGATCTTTTTCATGCTGGCGACCACGCCCAACGCCCGTCGCTGACCGACCGGGTGCGGGGATTTTTTGCCCGCAGCCGGGCCGAGCGCCAACTGGCGCAGCTGGACGACCGTTTGCTGGCCGATATCGGCGTTCGCCGGTCGGAAATCCATCGCATGGTGTGGGGCCGCTAAGGCGCGCGCAGGACCAGCGTGGTCCAGTCGCCGCGCAAGATGCGGCTATCGAGAACCAGTCCGCGGTTGCGGTAGGCCGCGAATACCCACTTTGCCTGGCCGTGCGTCAGTCCTGAAAGGATCAGGATTCCGTGCGGCCGCAGGCTTTTGGCCAAAGCGTTCGCCATGGCAACCAAGGGCCGCGCGAGGATATTGGCGAACACCAGGTCGAATGGGCCTTGGGCTGAAATCACGGGCGATTGCAGGCCGGTAGCCTGGATGGCGCGGACCTTTGCCCCATTATGCAACGCATTGAGCCGGGTGACGCGGACGGCTTCCGCATCGATGTCGCTGGCCAGCACGCTCGCCCCGGTGGCGCGTGCCGCGGCGATACCCAGCACGCCCGTGCCGCAGCCCAAGTCGAAGATGCGTGGGGGTTTTCGCCGTTTCAGCAGGGTATCGAGCGCCAACAGACAACCTTCGGTCGTGCCGTGGTGGCCCGTGCCAAAGGCGGTACCCGCATCGATCTCGAGCGAGATGCCGCCCTGGCGCCTCACATCGTGCGAGCCATGCAGGTGGAAGCGTCCGGCCCTGATCGGGGGCAGGCCTTGAAGCGACAGGCGCACCCAGTCGGCGTCGGGGACAAGTGTTACGGTCCCCGGATACAATGCGTGGGCGGCGCCGGCCGCGTTTTCGGTTTCAAAATACCCGCTGACCGTCCAGGCCCCGTCGGCAATTTCGTTGATGGTCACCGCCGAGGGTTCAATCCGCCAGTCTTCGTCCATCCTGGCCGACAGTGCGCTGGCCGCTGGCAGGGGGAGGGCTCCGGACGTCAGCGTCCATAGCGTCATTCGGCGGCGGCGGCCGTTTCGGCGGCGAGGAAGCCGCCGGACTGGCGCTGCCACAGGCTGGCATAAAGGCCGCCGCTCCTGAGCAACTGCTTGTGCGAGCCTTCCTCGACGATGCGGCCCCGGTCCATGATGACGAGACGGTCCATGGCGGCGATGGTCGAGAGCCGATGCGCCACCGCAATCACCGTCTTGCCTTCCATCAGTGTATAGAGATTTTCCTGGATTGCAGCCTCGACTTCCGAGTCGAGCGCGCTGGTGGCCTCGTCGAGCACCAGGATGGGCGCGTTTTTCAGCAGCACGCGGGCGATGGCAACACGCTGGCGCTGGCCGCCCGACAGCTTGACGCCGCGCTCGCCGACATGGGCGTCGTAGCCGGTGTGGCCCTTGGGATCGACAAGGCCTGCGATAAATTCATCGGCATGCGCCTTGCGGGCGGCGGCCTCGACATCGGCCATCGCCGCATCCGGCATGCCGTAGCGGATGTTGTCGATGACCGAGCGGTGGAGCAGGGACGTATCCTGGGTGACGACGCCGATCGAGGCGCGAAGCGATTCCTGGGTGACCTGGCTGATATCCTGGCCGTCGATCAGGATGCGGCCGCTTTCGAGGTCGTAGAAACGCAGGAGCAGGTTGGCCAGCGTCGACTTGCCGGCGCCGGACCGGCCGACGAGCCCCACTTTCTCGCCGGGCTCCACCTTGAGCGTCAAACCATCGATCACGGCAGCGGTATGGGGTTGTGCGTCCTTGCCGTAATTGAAGCGCACCTTCTCGAACACGATGACGCCCTGCGATACAACAAGCGGCCTGGCGCCTGCGGCATCCGTGATGGTGCGGTCGCGGGCGATAGTTTCGATTCCGTCCTGGATGACGCCCACATCCTCGAACAGGCCCGCCACCTCCCAGATGATCCATTGCGACATGGCCTTGATGCGGAGCGTCAACCCGATCGAGAAGGCGATGGCGCCGGTAGTGATCGCGCCCACATACCACAGCCAGATCGACATCGCCGCCATGGTGAAGATGAGAACGCCGCTGAGGATCTGAAGCGATGTGGTCATGAGCGTCGAGACGCGCATCGACTTGTTCACCACGTCGAGCATCCAGGTCATGCCTTCCTTGGCATAACTGTCCTCGCGGTCGGCATGGGCGAAGAGCTTGACCGTCGAGACATTGGTGTAGCTGTCGACGACGCGGCCGGT
>JANLYR010000460.1:0-2170 GCA_031365765.1 Hyphomicrobiales bacterium
ATAATTCTCCGCCGTGCGCAGATCGATCTGGTCGAAGCTGTCCGTGCCGAAGCGCCCGAAGAGCGGGTAGTTCAGCTTTGTATCGCCGTAGTCCCCACGGAAATAGAAATGGAATCCGTGCTTCGGATTATCCGTCGAGCGGGAGTAGCCGCCGCGCACGCGGAGGCCGGCGTTGACGTGAAACTCGGACGTGCCGTTCGGGTGCAGCGCGTCGGGCGGATTGATCATCTCGATCGAGGCGGGCCGCTCCCATCCAAAGCCGCGCCCGCCGGGAAGTTTGGCAGCGTCCAACGTAAAGAATTTGCCTGACGACGAGAACAGCATGATCTTGTCGGTGGTCATGGCCTTGATGGCGAAGCGGCCTTGGTCACCGTCTTTGTATGTGAGGTTTGACGTGTCGTCGAGGTGGCCCTTCATGGAGCGGATCCAGCCTTTTTCCGAGCAGACCACGGTGACGGGCTCTTTCTCCACCATCATCTCCGCCAGTTCGACGGAGACATCGGGGGCATCGACAAAATCCGTACGGCGGCGGCCTAATGGGGTTTTCTTGGAATAGGTTTCCTTGACCTTCTTGATGTCTTCGGAGATGTGGTTCCATTGGTCTTCGTCGGATTGCAACAGGCCTTTCAGGCCCTTTTGTTCCTTGGTCAGCTTCTCATGTTCATTGCGGATTTCCATTTCCTCAAGCTTGCGCAGAGAACGCAAACGCATATTGAGAATGGCTTCGGCCTGCATGTCCGTGAGTTTGAATGTCGCCATCAGCGTGGGCTTCGGCTCGTCTTCCTCACGGATGATGCGAATGACTTCATCGAGGTTGAGATAGGCAATCAGATAGCCTTCGAGGGTTTCGAGGCGTCTGGCAATTTCAGCGAGGCGAAAATTGGTGCCGCGCACCAGCACGGTTTTGCGGTGGTCGAGCCATTCCCTGAGCACGTCCTTCAGCGACATGACCTTCGGCACCTTGCCACCGGAGAGCACGTTCATATTCAGTGGAAAACGATTCTCGAACTCCGTAGCACGGAACATTTGCTCCATCAGCACCTCGGGTTCGATGTTGCGGGTCTTGGGTTCGATGACGACACGAATATCTTCAGCCGATTCATCGCGAATGTCGCCGAGCAGGGGCAGCTTCTTGTCGGTAAGCAGTTCCGCCACACGCTCGATCAATTTCGATTTCTGCACCATGTACGGAATTTCGGTGACGACGATTTGCCAGGCACCACGCCCCAGGTCCTCGACTGACCAGCGGGCGCGGACACGGAAACCGCCCTTGCCAGTGCGATAGGCTTCGATGATGGACTCGCGGCTATCGATAACGATACCCCCTGTTGGAAAGTCCGGGCCGAGAACGAATTGGCAGAGTTTATCGACGCCTGCGTTTGGGGATTTGATGAGGTGGAATGCGGCGTCACAGAGTTCAGCGGCGTTGTGGGGTGGGATCGAGGTGGCCATGCCAACGGCGATGCCCGTCGCGCCATTTGCCAGGAGATTAGGGAATGCGCCGGGAAGGACAATGGGCTCTTCAACCGAGCCGTCATAGTTGGGGCGGAAATCGACCGTGTCTTCGTCGATGCCATCGAGCAGCAATCCCGCCACTGCGGTCATGCGGGCTTCGGTGTAACGGTATGCGGCGGCACTGTCGCCGTCGATGTTGCCGAAGTTGCCTTGGCCATCGACGAGGGGATAGCGCGAGGAGAAGTCCTGGGCCAGGCGCACGAGGGCGTCGTAGATCGATTGATCGCCATGCGGATGATAACCGCCCATGACATCGCCGACGATCTTGGCGGATTTTTTGAAGGCGGAGTTTGGGTCGAGCCTGAGGATTCGCATCACGTGTAGGAGGCGACGATGCACAGGTTTCAAACCATCGCGCACATCCGGCAAAGCGCGATGCATGATGGTGGAGAGCGCATAGGCGAGGTAGCGCTCCTCCAACGCGTGCTGAAGTTCAACGGGCTCGATTGGTGTGGGTGGCGAAGAGGGAGTGGTTGGCTTTTTCATGATTCGGTGGCGAATATAGCGGATATAGAAGGGCTGATGAGGTCCCTTAAACCCGCACCACCATCACCTTCACCACCGGCTTTTTGCCCCAGGCATTGTCCGCAGCGCGGCGTATGGCTGTGCGCACAACCTCCTCCACAACGGCATCTTCCTTGCGGCGGTTCTTGGG
>JANLYR010000312.1:0-4907 GCA_031365765.1 Hyphomicrobiales bacterium
GTCCCCACCCTCAGGCAAGGCGATGGCGTCATTCTGGACAATCTCTCAAGCCACAAAAGCGAGCGCGCCGAGAAGGCAATACGAAGCCGGGGCGCCTGGCTCCTCTTCCTGCCGCCCTACCGCCCGGACCTCAACCCCATCGAGATGGCCTTCTCAAAGCTGAAAGCCCGGCTCCGCGCAATGGCCGCAAGGACCATCGACGATCTCTGGAAAGCAATCGGCAACATCTGTGCTCTTCACGCCAGACGAGTGCTCAAACTACTTCTCTGCAGCAGGATATGGACTCAACTGAGAGTGCGATGCTCTAAACCGCGCCGCAGCGAAATCGGCGCGGTCTTCAGTTGCTGCGGTGACCGGGAACCGCGTTGCTGGTATCCTGCAGCGGTACCACCAAAACTGGCGTAAGAGACTTTGCCACCAGATCGCGCCGGGAAGCCGCACCAAAGGCGTCTCTGTGACCGGCTTCTCCTTGGACAATCGACGCAAGCCACGGATATGTCGGGCACTAATCGCACTCCTCCCAAAAGTACATTTTCTCGAGCGATATCAATGAGTTAGGTGGCGGAAGAGGAGGGATTCGAACCCTCGATACGCTTTCACGTATGCACGCGTTCCAGGCGTGTGCCTTAAACCACTCGGCCACCCTTCCTTGATTTGGCGCGCACTATAGCGATCAAGCCCCGCCGTTCAAGCACTGTTGACTGGTGGCGGGGGTGATGCGCTCTTATATCGGTGGAGCAATCGAGGAACCTACCACCATGTTGTTCAGCCGCAAGACATCCAGCCTGCCCGAGGCCGCCCAGGCGCTTCCCGGCCGGTCCCAACCCATCCCTACCGCGGAGAGCCATTTTGTCAGCGGCCATGCGCTCAAGGGGCCTTATCCGCAAGGGGCCGAGACGGCGATTTTCGCTTTTGGCTGCTACTGGGGCGCGGAACGCAAATTCTGGACGATCCCGGGCGTGTGGGTGACGGCCGTGGGCAATGCCGGCGGCGTTACTCCCAACCCCACCTATGAAGAGGTTTGCAGCGGCCTGACCGGCCATGCCGAGGCGGTGCTCGTGGTATCTGAGCCGTCGAAAGTGAGCTACGAGACGCTGTTGAAAACCTTCTGGGAGTCGCACGACCCGACCCAGGGCATGCGCCAGGGCAACGATGTGGGCTCGCAGTATCGCTCGGCCATCTACTGGACCACGCCTGCCCAGCGCGACGCGGCGCTGGCTTCAAAGGCGGCTTATGAAAAGGCCCTGGTGGCCAAAGGCTATGGCGCGGTGACGACGGAAATCGCGGAAGCCCAGCCGTTTTATTTCGCCGAGGCCTATCACCAGCAGTATCTGGCGAAGAACCCGCGCGGCTATTGCGGGCTGGGCGGAACCGGCGTCACCTGCCAGATCGGAACCTCTATCAGCGCCTGACGCTGACCGCGCCGGTCCGGCGTCCCGCCGCCTTACAATACCTGCCGGCCCGACTTAAGTCCGGTGTGGTTCCGACCTGCGTCGCCTTACGCTGAGGGAAGCGACCTGCCATAACAGCGCGCATGATCGTCTCCTGGCGTAAGCGATTGCGGCTGTTCTGGCGGGGCTTGAGCCTGGCGCAGCAATTTGCTTTCGCCAGCCTCGCCGTGCTGCTTGCCACCATGCTGGTGGCAGGATGGTGGATCGGCCGCGAAATCGAAAGCGGCGTGTCGCAGAGTTCGGGCGCCACGACGGCGCTCTATGTGCGGAGCTTCGTGGCGCCCGAAGTGCAGGAACTGGCGCGTCAGGGCGAGCTTTCGGCAAACAGCGTGGCGGTGCTCAAGCATCTTCTCAAGGAAACGCCGCTGGGCGAGCGCATCGTGTCGATCAAGATCTGGGGCCCCAAGGGGCGCGTCGTTTATTCCAATCAGCCCACGATCATCGGCAAGACATTTCCGGTGACCGACGAACTCAAGGCGGCATGGCATGGCGAAATCTCGTCCCAACTGTCCCAACTGGGCGATGAAGAAGATTTCGCCGAAAGCCAGATCGGCCAACCACTTCTCGAAATCTATACGCCGGTGTTCGAGACCGGGAGCCGCAAGGTGATCGCGGTCGCCGAATTCTACGAGCTCGCCAGCGATCTCGAACGCCAGATCTCGCGCGCCCGCCGCAATGGCTGGCTGGTCATCATCGCCATCACGGCGGCGGTTTTCACCTTGCTCTTCGGCATCGTGCGCCGCGGCAGCACGACCATCGCCGGACAGCAGGCTGAGCTGGAAGCCCGGGTGCGGGACCTGTCCGAATTGCTGTCGCGCAACGACGAACTCCATACACGCATCCAGAAGGCCTCGTACCGGGCGGCCGAGCTGCACGAGAAACTGCTGCGGCGGGTGAGTGCCGAACTTCATGACGGGCCAGCCCAGGGCATCGGCTTCGCGCTTTTGCGGCTGGATGCGCTGAAGGCGCAGATCGACGGAAAGCTCGGCAGCGACTCGGCCAGCGCGCCCGATCTCGACCGCATCCGCGGATCGCTGCGCGATTCGCTCCAGGAAATCCGCCATCTGTGCAGCGGAATGGCGCTGCCGGAACTGGACAATCTGTCTCTCGAACAGGCGGTGCGCCGCGTCATCCGGGCGCATGAGCGCCGGTCGGAAACCCATGTCACGGCAGTCTTCGGTGAACTGCCGGAGCGCGTCGAACCATCGCTCAAGATCGCAATCTACCGCTTTATCCAGGAGGCGCTGACCAATGCCTATCGCCATGGCGGCGGCCTGGGCCAGAATATTTCGGTGCGCTTCGAGAGTGCGGCGATCGCAGTGGTGGTGAGCGATGCGGGCCCCGGCTTCGACCAGCCGCCGGATGAGATCAACGGCGATCATCTGGGTATTCCCGGCATGCGCAAACGGGTCGAGTCCTTCGGCGGCACATTCGACATCGACAGCCGGCGCGACCGCGGCACGCGCGTCACCGGGCGTTTTCCCGTCGGCACAAGAGAATTCGCCCATGTCTGAGATCGTGCGCATCGCTTTGGTCGACGATCACCCAATGCTGCGGGAAGGTGTGGCCGGCACGCTGCGGTCGGAACCGGACTTCGAAATCGTCGGACAGGGCGAGACGGCGGAGGATGCCTGCCGCCTGGCGCATGATCTCATGCCCGATATCATGCTGCTCGACATCAGCATGCGCGGCAATGGCGTCAAGGCGGCCGCCACGATCAGTACCACATGTCCCGTCGTCAAGCTGATCATGCTCACCGTGTCGGAAGATGAAGAGGACGTGATGGCGGCGTTCAAGGCGGGTGCGCGGGCCTATGTGCTGAAAGGCGTGAGCGGGCCGGAACTGATCCGCATCGTGCGCTCGGTCATGGCGGGAGAACCTTATGTCACGCCCAGTCTGGCGGTGGGCCTGCTGGGCGACAGCCGGCAGAATATCGCCGCCGCCGATCCGCTGTCCGACCTCACGCGGCGCGAACGCGAAATTCTCGAACATGTGGCGGTGGGCGAAAGCAACAAGGAAGTGGCGTTGGCGCTCAAGCTCACCGAGAAGACGGTGAAACACTACATGACGAATATCCTGCAAAAACTGCAAGTGCGAAACCGCGTCGAGGCGAGTCTCCTGGCGCACAATGCGGCGCGGTTGGCGAAGAAGAACTAGAGCGCCGGCTATCGGCTGGACCCGCTCTCCACT
Source organism: Hyphomicrobiales bacterium (assembly GCA_031365765.1). Taxonomy (GTDB): domain Bacteria; phylum Pseudomonadota; class Alphaproteobacteria; order Rhizobiales; family Aestuariivirgaceae; genus Aestuariivirga. The sequence goes on from JANLYR010000312.1 coordinate 3,642, forward strand.
ATTTTTTCATTCCCGCGAAAGCGGAAACCCAGCTTTTTTTCCAGCAGATCAGCGGGGCCTCCGCCTGCGCGGGGGTGACGGCTATGGGGTGCTTGGGTTCGACCGAATACACGTTGCCCTACACATCGAGGTTCGCCACGTTCAGTGCGTTTTCGCGGATGAAGTCGCGGCGCGGTTCGACGACGTCGCCCATGAGCTTGGTGAAGAGATCGTCGGCTTCGTCAAGTTCGGCCACTTTGACGCGCAGCAGCGAGCGGACGGTGGCGTCGAGCGTCGTCTCCCAGAGCTGCTCGGGATTCATTTCGCCCAGCCCCTTGTAGCGCTGCATGGCGATGCCCTTGCGGCCCGCCGCGAAGACCGCGTCGAGCAGGCTTTGCGGTCCATGGATCGCGGTGTCGCTGTCCTTGCGCCTGAGCTTTGCCGATTTGGCATAGACGTCCTGCAGATGGGCAGTCTTGCGGTCGAGGCGGAGCGCGTCGGACGACGAGATGAGCTTGCCGTCGATGGTCCAGCTTTCGGTGACACCACGCAGTTCGCGGGCGAATGTGAGGCCGCCGTCGCCGGTCGGCGTGCCGGTCCAGCCACGCTCGGTTTCCTCGGAGATCGCATCGAGGCGGCGCGCCACATAAGAGGCGGCACCCTCGGCATTGTCATGGTTGGACAGGACTTCGGGACTGAGCGCGCCGGCGATTGCCGCCTGCTCGATCACGGTGCGCGAGTAGCGCGAATGCAGCGCGTCGAGTGCCGCACGGATCGACAATGCCTCCTCGACGATCTCGCGGAGATCGCTGCCACCGCGCGCGCTGCCGTCGGCGAGCATCAGCGTCGAACCCTCAAGTCCGGTTTCGACCAGATAATTCTCCAGCGCCTTCTCGTCCTTGAGATACTGCTCGGACGAGCCGCGCTTGACCTTGTAGAGCGGCGGCTGGGCGATATAGAGATGGCCGCGCTCGATCACTTCCGGCATCTGCCGGTAGAAGAAGGTCAGCAGCAGCGTGCGGATGTGGGCGCCGTCGACGTCGGCATCGGTCATGATGATGATGCGGTGATAGCGCATCTTCTCGATGTTGAAGTCGTCGCGGCCGAGGCCGGCGCCCAGCGCCGTGATCAGCGTGCCGACCTGTTCCGAGCCCAGCATCTTGTCGAAGCGCGCCCGCTCGACGTTGAGGATCTTGCCACGCAGCGGCAGCACGGCCTGGTTCTCGCGGTTGCGGCCCTGCTTGGCGGAGCCGCCGGCCGAGTCACCCTCGACGATGAAGAGTTCCG
>JANLYR010000015.1:0-3823 GCA_031365765.1 Hyphomicrobiales bacterium
TGCTGATTGGTTTCTACGCGCTGTCCGCGACTGTCATTATCCCACGTTTTGGGGCTGCCAGCTTCGTCGCGTTCATTCTGATCGCCCAGCTTCTGACCTCTGCGATGATCGATCAGTTTGGATTGTTTGGCATGACCAGGCGGCCTGTAGATACGATAAAGCTCGTCGGTTTGGCAGTAATCGTTGCCGGTATCGCAATTATGGAGATCGGAAACCTTCGCGGACCCCGCCCTTAGTTTTTCACTTGTTCGACCCGACAAAAGGCGTGAATGGCGAGCTCGTCGTTCAACATCGACACACGCCATTGCTCATATTCAGCCATCACACGCTCGCATTCTGCAATGCGGGCAGCCAATGTTCGCCAGCGATCAGCAAGCTGCGTCCATTGTGCTCTTATAACGTCATCGGTGGCCGCGAATGCCTTCTTAAGGCAATCCTCGGCAATGCGCAGATAGTCCAAACTGTCAAATTTCATGCGAAAGGGTTCGCGTCGAAGCTGTTCATGCTGGCCTGCTGCCGGTTCCGTGGACAGGCACTTAAGCTAACCCAGCCTTTCGTTCGAACTCAACAGGGCTGAGATACCCCAGCGTCGAATGACGGCGCTTGGGATTGTAGAAGCGCTCGATGTAGTCGAACACATCGGCCTTGGCTTGGGTTCTGGTTCGATACGTCTTGCGCGCTGTTCGTTTCGTCTTGAGCGAGGAGAAGAAGCTCTCCATCGCCGCATTGTCCCACACATTGCCCGATCTGCTCATCGAGCAGTTGACACCATTGTCCTCCAGCAGCCGCCGGAACGGCTCGCTGGTATATTGGCTTCCCTGATCCGAGTGATGCAGCAGCGCGTTGGGTTTGCCGCGCCGCCAGATCGCCATAAGAAGGGCATCTGTGACCAGTTGTGCGGTCATGGACACGCTCATCAACCAGCCTACAACACGCCGCGAGAACAGGTCTATGACCGCTGCCACATAGAGCCAGCCCTCAACTGTCCAGATGTAGGTGAAGTCAGCGATCCACTTGGCATTCGGCACCGGGGCATGGAACTGCCTGTCCAGCACATTGGGTGCAATGTGGGGTGCAATGGCACTCACCATCCGCTGGCCTGTGTCCGGCGGCAGATAACGCCTGCGGGGTCTGGCCCGCATTGCATTTTCCCGCATCAGCCGTTCAATCCGATGCAGGCCCAAGCTGAAGCCTTCAGCCAGAACATCGTGCCAGACGCGCCGCTCGGGTCAGAACCAAACTCCTTGGCCCACCGCCGCAGTCTATTGCGTTAGTATACCAGGTGAAAGGCTTCTGCCATCTGAACTATGACATCCGCGACCGGGCGCGGAAGATACACTCGGATTTCTATGCGGCTCTTGAACGCGAGTCGACGACAAGTGACCGCTGGAGATCTGGGAATTCCCTCGCAAGTCAGGCTAGGCAGATCGGCACTCCAGGGGCCTGTTTCCGAGTCACGGCGGGCGGTGTGGCGTGCCGCTCGGCCGGGACATCGATATCCCGGCCGCTGCCGGTCATGACTTCGAAGCGGTCTATTCCTTGATGGTGTGCCAGACGCCGCCCGAGCCGTCGCCTGCCACGTCGCCTTTCTTTTTGTCGTCCTTGAAAAAGTAAAGGGGTTTGGCATCATAGGCCCACTGCATGGTACCATCGGTACGCTTTACCAATGTCCAGTCTTTCATCATCTTGTCGCCTTCCTTGCCGACATAGGCCGACCACATAACGGCGCACTTTTCATAGCAGCTGGATATGCCACCCTTGTCTTTGTCGAATGTATAGAGCGTCATGCCATCCTTGCTGGTAAGCACTTCAGCGGCTTGTGCCGCAGCCGCAGAAAGCATTACGGTTGCGCACACGAGCGCGAAGCGCTTCAAAACAGTGGTCATGGGTTTACTCCTTGCATCCATATCCCGGACGCTGGGCGAGGGCAGCATCAATCCGAGCCAAGGGCTCTGGTCCTCTGCCTACCAATCCATAAGAGTTTGCTGGGCGCTTTGTTCCATGCCTCATGATCTGGTGATGGTAGCCTTGGATCGCCAGACGGAGCTACCAGCAGAAGTCGTAATCCTACCTCGTAAGGTCGAGGGCGGTGCATGAATAAAAGAATGACTTGGTTGATACCCAGCCCGAGAAGAAAGGAGAAGCCCGCAGATGTGCAGAGCCTGGGAGCATGGGAACGGGTTTTGTGTACCCACGACTGGCAGAGTTTGCGGGCAATCGAACACCACATAATTAACGGCCTTAAACTGGTTTGAATCTCCTAACCGGCATTGGTTGCGTCGCACATAACCGCTGCCCTTATGGCTGTATTCGGGAAGAAGGGTTTCCGCGTGTGGGGCGGCTAACCGCTGAAAGATGTTCCCCTGCAGGCCATATAGAAAAACTCGAACCGAGCCACCTTGACCTTCACTGCGGCAATTGCTGTGGCAATCGACGTCATTGAAAGCGAATCCATTGGGGCACCCGCTCCATGTGCGAGGAGGATCAAACCGGTGGGATTTCGGGCCATCGAAAGGAAATTTCTCATGAGGTAAGGCCATCGACCGACTTTTAGTGTTCGCCCACTCAGCGTCAAAGCGGTCGGCGTGGGGAATTCCCAAGCTGGTGCTGACGGCCACAACGGCCATTGCCGGCGCCGTGATTGTGGCAAGGGACTTGACGCTGGCAACTGCACTTGCGGAAGGCCATTGCCTACAGGTGGTGCAATTCGCCCGGCGGTGGGAGCGGCAGGGGAAGGTGGTTAGGATTGGGAAGGCTGGGAGTGATTACCGATTTCGGCCATCTCGCGGACGTTATAAACCTGGTCGATATCGATGCGAAGACCAGCACTTCCGCCACTGACGACGTGTTCTTTTTCAGGAGAATGCTTGCCTTCGACGCCGAAGATCAGGTGCACGTTGTCCAGTCGGGTATTAACACCATCATTCTGCTTAACACCACGGGGCCAACGGGCGCTGAAATGAGCGTTCCACTCGAAGGTTTTTTGGCGAAGCGGCGATTGATTTACGGCGGGGCTTTTTCCAACTCTTTCGCAGTTTGACGCAACACAGAAAGCGCCCGTCGAGAAAATCTTATTGCGGGTTTTGTAGCCGTAAACGTTAAGTACCCCCCGGCGAAGCCGGGGGGTACTTTTGTGCACGTCGTTTTTGACGTGAGATATTTAGTTTAGCGCGTGATCGGCGAGGCCGGCGTGTCGCTGAAGGGATCCCAATAGACGAATCCCGAGGCAGCACCAGCACCGTGTGTCGTGCTTCCCAGTTCCTGATCTTCGCCGGATCCTTCCCCTTGCGAGAGAGAAATCGACGACTGCAACACGCCGAGCAGCGCCGTTCCAGACGAGCCAGCGCACTGGGTGCTTCCTACACCCGATACCTGGAGCCTGGCGTTCTGCGTCCGAAGCGTCGAGTACTCGAAGTTCGAGCCGTTGACGAGGTTGGGCTCTTCTGACCCAAGATCTACAGTATTTACGCTATCGACGCAGATATAGGCGCCGGTAAAGGAGCTCTCGTTGGCATTCCAAACCGTGAACTTCAGCTTCGTCAAGTTCAGGTCGTAATCCTGCCGCAGATCCTGCTTGCAGCTGACGACGGTCAACGTGTTGTCAATCGTACGCAGGCCGCCCAGAGTTGCTCCCCCTGGCATGAAGTTTGCGATGTTATACAGCGGGCATGCATCGTATGTACCGGCACCGCTGCCCGTCAACGCCAATATACCCGGCTCTCCTTGCCTGACACCGCTGGTTTCCGGCAGACCATCCGCGTTTCTCGCGACGAAGCTCCAGGCATTGTACCGAGAGGCCTGCATGACCTGGTGCGCATCCGTG
>JANLYR010000020.1:0-2078 GCA_031365765.1 Hyphomicrobiales bacterium
TGCTGATTGATCGATGAGACCAGCAGCGCCTGATTCATCTCGCGCAGTTGATTCTCGAGCGTGCTGGGAGGGGCAGTGCTATTCATGGTCCTTCTCGTCAGCGTCCGACTGTAGTGGCGGAACATCATCCGACTGGATTGACCAGGGGCCGGGGATGCCGGTGGTCAGGCCGCGGTAACCGCGCAGCGGCACGCCAATGACCATTCCCTCCGAAGTAATCTGGTATCCAACCATATCGATGCTGTGCTGGCTGCGGCGCATCTTCACCACCAACAACATCTTGCGCAGTTGTCCATTGATCGAGACATAGCGAAAGCGCAGGATGTCGTCAGCCAGAAATGAAACAGTAAAATTGCTCAGGTTCATCGAGGTAAATTCCTCCGCAACCTCGACGGTGGTTATGATGGTCACGCCGAGTCGGGTAAGTGCCGCGATCATGCGGTAGAGCGACTCGCGGAAGTCGGTGCGGAAACCCGGCGCCAGCGCCATCTCGAAGCCGACGAGCGAATCAATCACCAGTCGCTTGCAGCCAATCTCCCTAACGCTGTTAACGATCTCGTGGACCGTCTCATCGACCGAGAGATCCAGCGGGCGGAGATAGATGATCTTGAGCTTGCCGTCTTTTTGCGGTTTGTCAAAGTCGAAGCCGAACATGGCGGCGCGCTGAACATACTCGGAAGGTATTTCCTCGAAGACAGCCACGATACCCGGCTCGCCCTGGCGCAAACCTTCGGCAATGAACTGGGTGCCAAGTGTTGACTTGCCCGATCCAGAAGGTCCGGCCAGGAGCAGGCTGTCGCCTTCGGGAATGCCGCCGCCCATCAGCGCATCGAGTTCGCTGACACCACTGGAAAGCCGCCTCTTGCCCTTGACCTGGCCTGATTGTCCGACGAGGCCGAAGGTGCGCGGGAAAGTTTGCAGGCCGGCGTCAGTGATGCGGAAGGTATGCATGCCGGGCACGGATTCCTGACCGCGCACCTTCATGACCTGCATCTTGCGCACAATCGAATTGCGCTCGACAGTCTGGTAGAGCCAGAAAAGTCCGTCGGCCACGGTGAAGACTGGGTTGTCGCGCAGCTCGCCTTCGACGTACTCGCCGATCAGAAACGTGGTGGCCTGCCAGGTGGTCAGGTGGAGGGCCAGGCGCTGGACGAAGCCCTGGAGCTCCACTTCGCTCGCGTTGTTCAGCGCCTTGCGCACCACGGTGCGAAACGAATCCACCACCACGATACTCGCCTGGGACGCCTCGACCTCCTTGATGATCAAATCGAGCACCGCGCCGAGATCCTCGTTCAGGACGGCGTGACTGAGGTTGATGAAGCGGATCGCTCCGTCCAGCTTGGCATCGTCGAAGAACGAATACTGCTGTTGGTAGCGCAGCATCTTGATCGCCGGCTCACCCAGCACAGTGAAGTAGAGCGCCGGTCGCTCTGGAGTGGCGTTGGCAAACATGATCTGGTGGGCCAGCGTTGTCTTGCCGCATCCGGGTGCGCCGGCGATGATGTTGAAGGAATACTCAGGCAGGCCGCCGCCAAGGATTTCATCGAGGCCCGGCACGCCGGTGGGCAGTTGCCGAATGGGCACTCGATCCTTGCCTTGATCTTTTCCCTGATCGTCACCTTTGCTGCTCATCAGTTAACCTCAGTTTTTAATGGTATTCGTCCAGTGAGGTGTCAGGCCAGGCTTCGCGGACCAGCTTCAGCGTCAGGGGTTCGCCGATGAAGGTACCAAGGAGCCCGAGGAGATGCGATGTGATTGCGACCGCCGCCTCGCTCCCAGCCGAAGCGGCGCCAGGATCAGCGGCGAGTTTTTCAAACCCTTCTAAACGGCCCTCCGGCCCGACCTTGAGGTTTTGCACGGACGGCACGTCCGCGCTGGCGAGCACCAACGCCCGCCGCAGGAGCGATGCAAAGCCCTCGGCGCCGGCGAATCGTGTTAGCGGAATTCGCAGCTTCTCACTCACCACCGCCGCTTCATGGACATGGCTGTCGAAGCCGGTCTGGCTCGCTGCCAGCAATCGCCGGGACAACTCTCGCATCAATGAAAACTGCGTTTCCATGTGGAGTCCCTTTATTGAC
>JANLYR010000070.1:0-3081 GCA_031365765.1 Hyphomicrobiales bacterium
CCCTGGGCAATTGATCGCGAAGAAGAAGGCAGCTTGCGCGAGAGTGGGCTGCTGATGATCGATCCGCCGCGCGCGAAGGAAGTTAGAGCAGCCGAGGCTGATCTGATTGTCCGTGCCGGCAGCCGGACGAAGCTCGCTAAAGCCTTGCGCGACAAACAATTCTGGGGCGATCAGCTCGCCGCCAAAGAATATGACGATGTCATTCGCACCCTCATCAAGGCTGCGGAGGCGCATCAATTTGTGCGGCGTATCCCGTCGGGCTTCGATGCACCAGCATGGCGCGTTTCGCCGACGGCGTTGCGGCTGTTTCCGGCGACTGCGCGCAGTGATGGCAAACGCGAAAACCAGTTCTTCCGTGCGCTCTACGAGCAGGTCGCGGACATGCTTGGCGAGACTGGGCCTCTGCCGCACTCGTTCGAGGCTCGCGAACATACAGCGCAGGTGGATCAAGAAGTCCGTGCATGGCGCGAAGACCGCTTTCGTTTTGAAAAGCCGGATCGGGAGCGGATCGCCGATAACCGCGAACGCATGGTCGACCAGGGAGAGCCAACAGACTTCCTCCCCGCGATGTTCTGTTCGCCCACCATGGAACTTGGCGTCGATATCAGCGCGCTAAACGTCGTATTCCTGCGTAACGTCCCACCAACGCCAGCCAACTATGCCCAGCGTTCCGGTCGAGCCGGCCGTAGCGGCCAGGCGGCGCTAGTGGTGACTTATTGCGCTGCCATGTCGCCCCACGATCAGTATTATTTCGCCGATCGGAAGGCCTTGGTGGCTGGTGTGGTAAGGCCACCGGCGCTCGACCTTGCCAACCAAGATCTTTTGAAGTCTCATTTGCAGGCGGAGTGGTTGGCAGCGGCCAAGGTCCCCCTGCAAGCTTCCATCCCGGAAAATCTCGACATGAGCGAGAACGGGATGCCGGTGGCCGACGCGATCAGCACCGGCTTGCGCAAACTTGCGAGCTCTGGTGCCGCGCGACCCACGATGCGTCGTCTCGTCGAGTCGATGCTGCCTGCCATCGACCGCAAGGACAATCCTTGGCTCGAGGACATCGACGCGTTCGTCGCAGATGCAGACAGCGGAGCTTTCACGGCGTTCGACGATGCGTTCGAGCGGTGGCGCAACCTGCATCGCAGTGCCCGCGACGAGCAGGAACTAGCCCATACCATTCAACAGCGCACCGGGCTCAAGGCAGGAGAGCGAACAGCTGCAGCGAACCGATATCGCAACGCTTCGCGCGAGCTTGAAATCCTCGAGAAAGGACAGTCATCGAGCGGTTCAGATTTTTACACCTATCGATATCTCGCGACCGAAGGGTTTCTGCCCGGCTACAACTTCCCGCGGCTGCCGCTCTATGCCTTCATTCCTGCGGCCAAGAGCGCGGTTCTCCAGCGTCCGAGGTTCCTGGCCATTGCCGAGTTTGGTCCCAACAGCCTGATCTATCACGAAGGTCGGGCTTACCGCGTCACCAAGGCCAAGTTGCCAGCGGAAGGTCGCATGGAGAATGGCCAGCTTTCGACATCGATGCTCATCCTATGTGGTGACTGCGGTGCGGCGCACACCGATGAGCTGAAGGAACGCTGCCACGCATGTGGAAGCTCCCTGGGTGGTGTTGAACGGATTGAGACCATATTTCGGATCGACAATGTGGAAACATCGCCGTCATTGCGGATTACGGCCAACGATGAAGATCGTCAGCGGCGCGGCTTTGAAGTGCAGACGGTGTTTCAGTGGCCATTGAAGAACGGCGAAGCACAAATTCGCTCACTCATTTTGCGCTCGGAAGAGGGGCCGCTCCTCCACCTCGATTATGGCGCCGCCACGCGCCTTTCCCGCATCAACAAAGGCCTGCGTCGGCGGAAGTCTAAGTCGATCTTCGGCTTCTTCATCGACCCCCAATCAGGCCGGTGGCTCAAGGATCCCGCCAACGGCGACGATGATGATGGGATGGGAGATCCGACTAGCGCCAAGGCCCAGCGCATTGTCCCGATTGTCGAGGACCATAAGAATGCCATGCTGCTGCGGCCGATGGCGAACTTCACTGAGGCGCAAATGGCGGCGGTGCAACACGCTTTGATACGCGGCATACAAATTGAATTTGAACTGGAAGAAGGGGAACTCTTGGGCGAACCCCTCCCAACGCGCGAGCTGCGCAACACAATCCTCCTCTACGAAGCTACGGAAGGTGGGGCGGGCGTTCTCAACCGCCTTGCGTCCGATCCGGCAAGCATGGTGGCTGTCGCCCGCCGCGCGTTGAAGCTCATGCATTATGTGGAGCCATTTACACCCAGCCAAATCGGCGAAACAGAAGATGCTTGCGTGTCAGGCTGCTATCGCTGTCTTCTGTCTTATTATAATCAGCCCGATCACGAACTTATCGACCGCAAAGACGCTGCCGTCGTCGCATACTTGTGCGCTTTGGCCGGCGCCCAGCCCATCGTCGATGACGCCGCCAAGGCTGACGACCCGTGGCTGGCCGCCTTTGAACGATGGAACCTGCCAAACTCTACCTCGGTGGTTCTCGGAGGTATTTCCCAGCCGTTTTACTGGCCTTCGCGGGATGTACTGGCCGTGACGCTCCCACTCAGCTCCGAGGTGGCGTCGGAAGCGGAAGCGCGCGGAATTCTTGACGTTGTCATCTTACCGTCCGAGCCCGGCGCTGTTGCACCCGCCGACCTGCTGGCCGCGCTCGGAGTGTCTTGATGGAAAATGTGGTGTTTTCACCCGGCGACCTTGTTCGCGCACGCGGCCGAGAATGGATTGTTCTGCCATCTCCGGGGGAGGGGCTGCTGAGAGTTCGCCCCTTGTCGGGCACAGACTCTGACGCTCAAGTCATTGCCCCGTCTTTGGAGCCGCGACCAATTGAGCCCGCGAGCTTTGCTGCGCCATCGGCAGAGCGGCTTGATACGCAGGAAGGCGCGCAATTATTGGCCGATGCGCTGCGCCTTTCGCTGCGCCGTGGGGCGGGCCCATTTCGCAGTGCTGCCCATCTCGGAGTTGAGCCCAGGGCCTACCAGCTTGTCCCGCTCATGATGGCTCTCAAGCAACCGGTCGCGCGCCTGCTAATTGCTGATGACGTTG
>JANLYR010000077.1:0-1878 GCA_031365765.1 Hyphomicrobiales bacterium
CATCGCCAACAGTCGTCTGGTCAGTGCCGATGGCAACACCGTGACCTTCCGTTGGCGCGATTATCGTCATGACAATGCACTCAAGTTAATGTCGCTCGACGCCGGCGAGTTCATCCGCCGCTTTCTTCTCCACAGCTTGCCTGACGGCTTCCACCGCATCCGCCATTATGGCTTCCTTGCCAATGGCTGCCGCCGGACAAAGCTGGCCCGCATCCGGCTGATGCTGCTGGAGGCGAAGCCCGCGCCCGTCAGTACCGGTAGCGAGATCATCCAGCCGCTCCGTCAGTTCCCTCGCTTCGATCCAACCCTGTGTCCCTGTTGCGGCGGCACCCTACGCATCACCGCAACGCTGCCACGCCGGGGAAAGAGGATCATGCAGCCATGCCCCGACACATCATGAGCAAGCCCCACATCACGAACATCAATCAAGGCGGCGTCACGGCAGCAGCCTCGAGGGGCGCAATGACGACCTGTGTCGCGGGCGCCCTCGGACCACATGTCGAGCCGAAGCGTCACTTCTCCACCGTGCCCAGCATATGCCTGGTCGTGCCGATTTCCGCGACGGGCATCAATGGCTCCACATGGCCCCCGCACATGCCGCCACGGTGCGTCGCCCAAAGCCGCTCGCCCTGAGCAGGCAACGCAGCACAAATCCCATAGCCCGGCCGCGTCCGCGGGTTCGCTCAATCCGGCTTCAATGAGGTCGCGCACAGCGCCTAGACCCCCGCTCACCGCCGCGCGACCTCACAGAACCCTCCAGATTCACGAAGGCTTCGGAGCATGATTCACTCTGGCTGGAGTGCAGCCGGAGGGATTCGCCATGAAGCCGAGGGAGCGCCGCGAGACGGGTGAGCAGGATCTGTTCCGCTCGCGCCTCGACCAGATCGTCAACATGAACCACGAACTGGTGAAGCTGGCCAAGACGGTATCGTGGGGCGTCATCGCGGCGAATTGCGGCGAGGTCTATCGGGACGGCTCCGGCATGCCGCCGTTGCCGACGCGCCTGATGGCGGGGCTGGCGATCCTCAAGTTCACCTTCGATCTCTCGGATGAGGAGGTGTGCGCGCGCTGGGTGGAGAACCCGTATTTCCAGTTCTTCTGCGGCGAGGAGTTCTTTCTCCATGAGTTGCCCTTCGACCGTTCGTCGATGACCAGATGGCGGCAGAGGATGGGCGAGGAGCGGGTTGGGACACTGTTGCAGGAGAGCCTGAGCGTGGCGGTGAGGACGGGCGCGATGGCGCCGCGGGATACCCGCCAGGTGGTGGTCGACACCACGGTGCAACCGAAGAACGTGATGTTCCCCACCGATGCCAAACTTCTCAACCGGGCGCGCGAGAAGCTGGTGAGCCTGGCGAAGAAAGTGGGCCTCGATCTGCGCCAGTCCTACACGCGGGTGGGCAAATTCGCGCTCATCAAACATCAGAGATACGCCCATGCCAAACAGTTCCAGCGGGCGGGCAAATGCTTGCGCAAGCTCAAGACTTATCTCGGCCGCACCATCCGCGACATCGGCCGGCGGATCGCCGGTGACGATGGCCTGCAGGCGGTCTTCCGGCGGCCGCTGCACCTGGCGGGCCGGGTGCTGGAGCAGCGCCAGAAACCACGCGGCAAGAAGCTCTACAGCCTGCAGGCACCGGAAGTGGAATGCATCGGTAAAGGCAAGCCGCACAGGCCTTACGAGTCCGGCGTCAAGGTCTCGGTGGCCACGACGTTGCATCGCTCGAAGGGCGGGCAGTTCGCGCTGCATGCCAAGGCATTGCCGGGAAATCCCTATGACGGCCCACTATTGTCCGGTTAAAAGCCAAACAGAATCAGCTGGTTCCCATCGGTTGGTGGTTCGGTTCGCGGTTCACCGGGCTGCAAGGCGCATGAAATATG
>JANLYR010000079.1:0-1733 GCA_031365765.1 Hyphomicrobiales bacterium
CGATCAGAACCTGGTCGCCGGCTGCGTGGCCGAAAATGTCGTTGATCGGTTTGAAATCGTCGAGATCGACCATCATCAAGGACCGGGTTTCGCCCACCGGGACCATGGCGAGCGCCTGGCTCATGCGGCGGCGGTTGCCCAGACCGGTCAGCGGATCATGGAAGGCAAGGGTCAAAGCTTCGCATTCGGCCGCCCGCCGCCGCGACGTTTCGGTTTGCAAGTCCCGCATCTGGATGATGGGGAAACTAGAGCGGTTCCTTGAGAGTTTGAATCGCGATGACTTCCCAAATCAGTGTGAGTTGTGATTCAAGTTGGAGGCTGGCGAGGAGGCCAGTCTGCCATGCCACGTCCCCTTTCGATGGATTTACGCGAACGGATCGCCGAGGCGGTCTCTTCCGGGCTGTCGCGCAACGCTGCTGCCAAGCGCTTTGCGGTAGCTCCAAGCTCGGTCATCAAGCTGATGCAGGGCTATGGCAAGACCGGCAGCCTGGCGCCGAAGAAGATGGGCGGCTACAGCAAGGCCATTCTCGCGCCACACGAAGAGACGGTGAAAGCGTTGGTGGCTGAAACCCCTGACGCGACGCTGGCCGAGCTTGGCGCTTCGCTGCGCAAGAGGAAGATCAAGGTGAGCCGCTCGGCGCTTGCGGTGTTCCTCGGCCGTTTGCGCCTCACCTTCAAAAAAAACCCTGCACGCAAGCGAGCAGGATAGGCCCGATGTCGCCGAAGCGCGCAAAGCCCTCATCGCGGACCAGCCCTCGATGGCTCCGGCCAAACTGGTGTTCATCGATGAAACCGGGGTCACCACCAACATGATCCGCCGCTATGGCCGGGCGCCGTCCGGCCAACGCCTGATCGACAAGACGCCCCATGGCCATTGGAAGATCACAACCTGCATCGCAGCCCTCACATCGGCGGGCATCTCCGCCCTCGGCACCTTCGATGGCGCGATGAACGGCGAGCTTTTTCTCGCTTGGATCGTCCAGTTCTTCGTGCCAACCCTCGCGCCCGGCGATATCGTCATCTGGGACAACCTGCCGTGCCACAAGAACAAGGCCGCGAAAGCCGCCATCGAAGCCGCGGGCGCGATCGTCAAGCCGCTGCCCGCCTACAGCCCGGATCTCAATCCCATCGAAAAGGCATTCGCCAAACTCAAGGCACTGCTCCGCAAAGCCAAACCCAGAAGCCCGAAAGCCATCGACCGCTGCATCGCCAAAATCTTCAAGGCCTTCACGCCGCAAGAATGCATCGCATACTTCAAAAGCTGCGGCTATTCCAACTAACCAGGAACCGCTCTAATTCGAATGTGTGTCTGATATGGCTAACAACTCAAAAAGAATTGGGTTCGAAACTTTACGGGACTGGCGCGACGATAGCCGCGGCAACGTCGCGATCATCTTCGGCCTGGCGATCATTCCCCTGGTATTCGCGGCGGGCGCCGCCGTCGACACCATTCGCGTCATCAGGGAACAGACGGCGCTCGCCGCCGCGATCGATACCGCGGCGCTTGCGGTCGCGACGTCGCCGCGCAGCAATTTGTCCGGCCTGGGCACCGCCGCGAAAGCCGCGCGATTGCTTGAGCTCAAGGACTTCGCGAAAAAATATATTCTGAAAAACTACACGCCGGTGTTTCACGACGACACCGACATCGGCCTCGTTCTTGACATCACCGATACAATGGTCACGGTCTCCGCCAGCCACGATTTTCCGACGACCCTCATGGCGATGTCCGGGCG
>JANLYR010000081.1:0-3285 GCA_031365765.1 Hyphomicrobiales bacterium
GACCACCTTGCCGTCGTAGATCTCGCCCACTTCCGGCTCCGACACGATGGACTTGATCCACTTCAAGGCCGCGGCGATCGCCGTGCCCGAGGCGGACGCCACCTTGATCGTGCCGTCGTCCTGGATGTCGATCTTGGCGCCGGTCTTCTCCACGATCTCGCGGATCACCTTGCCGCCGGTGCCGATCACTTCACGGATCTTGTCGGTCGGAATTTTCAAGGTCTCGATGCGCGGCGCATGCTCGCCCAGACCCGGGCGCGCCTTCTCCAGCGCCTCCGCCATCTTTTCGAGAATGTGCATGCGGCCGTCGCGCGCCTGCCACAGCGCCACCTTCATGATCTCCTCGGTGATGCCGGTGATCTTGATGTCCATCTGCAGTGCCGTGACACCATTCGACGTGCCCGCCACCTTGAAGTCCATGTCGCCCAGGTGATCCTCGTCGCCGAGAATATCGGAGAGCACGGCGAAGCGGGCGCCTTCCTTGATCAAACCCATGGCGATGCCCGCCACCGGCGCTTTCAGCGGTACGCCCGCGTCCATCAAAGCGAGCGACGATCCGCACACCGTCGCCATCGACGACGAGCCGTTCGACTCGGTCACTTCCGAGACGACGCGGATCGTATAGGGGAACTGGTCGGCCGGCGGCAGCATCGGATGGATCGCCCGCCAGGCGAGCTTGCCATGGCCGATCTCGCGCCGTCCGGCACCGCCAAGCCGTCCCACTTCGCCGACCGAGAAGGGCGGGAAGTTGTAATGCAGCATGAAGGTCGCCTTGTAGGTGCCGTCGAGCGAGTCGACATACTGCTCGTCCTCGCCGGTGCCGAGCGTGGTGACAACCAGCGCCTGGGTTTCGCCGCGGGTGAACAGTGCGGAGCCATGGGTACGCGGCAGCACGCTGGCTTCCGCCACGATCTGGCGCACCGTCTTGGTGTCGCGGCCGTCGATGCGGAGCCCCGTATCGAGGATCGAATTCCGCACCACGTCCTTTTCCAGATGCTTGAACGCGTTGCCGATCTTCTGCGGCGAGGGCGCGTCAACCTTGCCTTCGCCGGTCAGCGCTGAAAGCACGCCGTCCTTGGCCTTGGCGAGGGCTTCGACGCGGTCTTCCTTGCGGACGATGGCGTAAGCCTGCCGCACTTCGGATTCGGCCAGGCCCTTGACCAGACCGTCGAGCTTCGCTTCGTCGGGCGGGGTGAATGCGCGCGGAGACCTGGACGAGCGCTCGGCCAGGCGGATGATCGCCTCGATCACCGGCTGGAAACCGGCATGCCCGAACATCACGGCTCCGAGCATCATTTCTTCCGAAAGCTCCTTGGCTTCCGATTCGACCATCAGCACGGCGTCCTGGGTGCCCGCGACAATCAAATCGAGGTCCGAGGTCTTCATCTGCTCCTGGGTCGGGTTCAGCACATATTCGCCGTCGATCACGCCGACTCGGGCGCCGCCGATCGGTCCCATGAACGGAATGCCGGAAATCGTCAGCGCGGCGGAGGCGCCGATCATGGCGACAATGTCGCCGTCATTTTCGAGGTCGTAGGAAAGCACCGTGGTGATGACCTGCGTCTCGTTGCGAAAGCCATCGACGAACAGCGGCCGGATCGGCCGGTCGATCAGGCGCGACACCAGCGTTTCCTTTTCCGTCGGGCGCCCTTCGCGCTTGAAATAGCCGCCGGGAATCTTGCCCGCGGCGAAGGTCTTTTCCTGATAGTTGACGGTGAGCGGGAAAAAATCGATCCCCGGCTTTTCCGTCCGCGCAGCGACTGCGGTCGCCAGCACGGTTGTCTCGCCATAGGTCACCAGCACGGCGCCATCGGCCTGACGGGCCATGCGCCCGGTTTCGAGCCTGAGATGCTTGCCACCCCATTCGAGTTCTTCAACGTCGATATTGAACATGAGTATATTTCCTTCGTGGCCCTTCTCTGGCCTTCTCGGTCCGGCCCTATTGCCAGACCGCCTGTGTCGCCCCAACCGCCGTCATCCCGGCGAAAGCCGGGACCCATGTTTCAGAAAACAACTGCTTTCCGTTTTCATAAGCCGCACGATGGGTCCCGGCATTCGCCGCGATGACGGGTATGGGGATCTCAATACGCGTCACCTTATAGAGCCGTGCGATCAGCGGCGGATTTCGAGGCGTTTGATCAGCGTCTGGTAACGGCCCTCGTCCTTCGACTTCAGATAGTCGAGGAGCGAGCGCCGCCGGCTCACCATGGTGAGCAGGCCCCGGCGCGAATGGTTGTCTTTCTTGTGGGCTTTGAAATGATCGGTAAGCCCGTTGATGCGCTCGGTCAGGATTGCGACCTGGACTTCGGGCGAACCGGTATCACCGGCCTTCGTGGCATAGTCTTTGACGAGCGCAACCTTGCGCTCCGCGGTCATGGTCATTCGGCCATCTCCAAGTGGTTAAAGGTTGAACAGGCGCTTCGGCTTGAGCGATCCCTGCTCGATGCTGCAGATGCCAAGGGGTTTCGAATCCCAGGTCACCAGTACCGCAGCTTCCGCAATGGGAGCGTTCGCACCTCTGAGCAGGACAGACTGTCCCTGTCTCAGGCGCTGGGCTTCCGCGTCTCTCACGGCCAATGCCGGGATGCCGTCCAGCATGGTCTCGAGGGGGCGGAGAACCCCGTTCATGGCATTATCGCCGGGCGCGTTATGGCGCAATTCGTCAAGCTTTTCCAGCGAAATCATGTGCTCCTCGCGGAGCGGTCCCACGGCCAGGCGGCGCAGGGCGGAAATATGCCCGTAACATCCGAGCATCCGCCCCATATCGCGGGCCAGCGCGCGGACATAGGTGCCCTTGCCGCAGGTGACCTCGAAAACCGCGTGACCGGCATCCGGTACTTCCGTCAAAACCAGTGTGTCGATGAGGACCTCGCGCGGTTCCATCGCCACATCCACCCCGGCCCGCGCCAGATCATAGGACCGTTCGCCGGCAATGCGGATGGCCGAATACGCTGGAGGTGTCTGCAAAATCTCGCCTTCGAATCTAAATAGTATCGCTTCGATATCTTTTGTATCGGGCCTCGTATCCGATTGAGTCGTGACAATACCTTCCAGATCGTCGGTGTTGCGCTCCTCGCCCCAGGCGACCGTGAAGCGATAGATCTTCCGCCCGCCCATCGCCCATTGCACGGTCTTCGTCGCCTCGCCGAGCGCAATGGGCAGCAGACCGGTCGCCAAGGGATCGAGCGTTCCGCCATGTCCAGCCTTCGCGGCATTGCACAGCCAGCGCACCTTGGCCAGCGCCTGGGTCGAGCCCATGCCGTAAGGCTTGTCCAGCGCCACCCA
>JANLYR010000329.1:0-4536 GCA_031365765.1 Hyphomicrobiales bacterium
CTGGGCTCACTCAGGGGAATGGCGCGGATTGCCTGCAAAGGACCCAGTATGTTCAGGAAATATTCGGGCATGATGGAGGCCAGACCCATCGAGCGCACGCTGGCAAACAGGTTGGTAATCGAATTGGTTTCAAGCCGGGGCGAGGGGTGCGCGCTGGCGGCGAGGAAGGCCCGGTCTATGATGCGGCGGTTCTGCATGTTGGGCGTGAGGAGGCATAACGGTTCCTGCGCTGCTTCGAGCCAGGTGACGGTCTGGCGCTGCGCCAGGCTGTGCGTTTCAGCCACGAACAGGCAATAGCGCTCCTTGTACAGCGGTGCCTGGAGCAGGCCCTGCACCGGCTCATTGTCGAGATAGGTGACGCCGGCCTCGAGCGAAAAATCATGCAGTCCACGGAGGATTTCCTCGGAACTGTGGGACAGCACGGCGAAATCGACGCGCGGCTGCTCGGCCTGCAGCGCGCGCGTGAGGAGCGACACCATGGGAAGGGCCGAGGGGATGACGCCGATCACCAGGCGGCCAACGAGTTCGCCCCGCTGGTTGCGGATCTGCCCCAGTTCCTGCTGCAGGGATTGCCAGTTGTCGAGGATGAGATGGGCCCATCGGAGCACACGCTCGCCTTCCGGCGTCAAGCCGATATAGCGCTGGCCGCGCTCGACGATCGGCACGCCAAGCTCTTGTTCGAGCTGGCGGATCCGCCCCGAAAGGGTGGGCTGGGTGACATGGCAGGCCTGTGCTGCCCGGGTGAAATGCTTTTCGCGGGCAAGCGCGGCCAGGTATTGCAGCTGCCGAATATCCATGGCGGGACAATAGCTTGAGATATTTCGCGGACCAGCGATAAAAATAAAAAGCCTATAATAGGAATTTAGAGATTGACAGCGTGCGGCTGCTGGTCTGACGATCGGCATGGGCGGCTATATCGGCGGGCGGTCGCTGGAGAAGGTGGCGGGGATGGTGCTGAAGCCAGTACGGCGCTGATCTCCAACTTCCACTGGAAAACGAATGATGTTGACATCTGTCAACATCAAACCTATATCGTCTTGAAATGTGATGCCCCGCCGGCGTCATCCAAACAAGGAAATCGAAGCTGCCGTGGCCCACGCAGAGAGTGTTGGTTGGGAGCTAAATCTATCGACCGGGCATGCGTGGGGTCACTTATACTGCCCAAAGAATGATAGGGGTGGTTGCAGAGTGTCTGTGTGGTCGACGCCAAGATCGACCGGCAATCACGCGCATTCAATTCTTCGCGCTGTAAATCGTTGTCCCGGGTGTCATAGCGAATAACATGAAGAGCCATAACCTTACCATCATCGCCTCCGGGCTGGACGCGGACACTCTGGACTACGCTGATCGATTTTTTGAGGCGGGCTGCGACGATGCCACCATTTCCCTGCAGAAGGGATTGTTTGTTCTCGAATTCGATCGTGATGCGGAGAGTTTTGAAGACGCTCTTATCAGTGCGATTCGTGATGTTAAACGCACGCTTGCGGTGATTGAACGAATAGAACCGGATTATTTGGTCAGCGCCTCGGACATTGCTTCACGCGTTGGCCTGACCCGCGCTGCGGTTTCGCTCTACGCCACGGGGAGAAGAGGCGATGGATTTCCTGCTCCGGTTGCCCGAATTACAACTGACAGCCCGCTTTGGGACTGGGCCGAGGTTGCAACATGGCTAGGGCACAAAGAAAAACTCTCCATGGATGCTGTAGCCCAGGCTGTCGTAATTCGTGATGCGAACCGAGCGATTGTCCACGCTTGCAGACCATGCACGGAAACCGAGCGACGGTTCGAAACAGAATTGGCAGCCGCTTAATTCTCCGCTGAAATCGATGAAGCCGTTGCTCCCCGGATGGGACGTCCCATATGTGGCGCGGGAAGCGAGGGCCAATGACTGTGATCTCCGTCACAATTTCATTCATCCGCGGTTCAGCTAGGGGCACCTAGAACCGGCGCGATGGGCAATGTTTGGATCAGCATGATTTGGATGAAGGCTCTTGCCTTGGCGGTGTTCTTTGCCGTCATGCCTGCCGCAGCCCAGGAGGCGGGTGGTTTCAAGGAAGGCCAGCGCTTCATGCAGCGCGGCGGTGACATCATCAAGCCGTCCCAGGCGGTGCGTATCGCGTTGCAGGTGGCGCCCGACGCCAAGGCGCTGGATGTCCAGCTTCGCGGGCCTCTCTACATTGTCAAGCTGAAACAGGGTAACAGGGTGATCAAGGTGCGCGTCGATGCAGGCACCGGGGCCATCCGGTAAAAAAGCAAGAAACGAGGATAAAACGGAAGATGCGGCTGCTTGTCGTCGAAGACGATCCCGACCTGAACCGGCAATTGGTGTCGGCGCTGCAGGATGCGGGCTATGTGGTCGACAAGGCCAGGGACGGCGAGGAAGGGCACTTCCTCGGCGATACCGAGCCCTATGACGGCGTGATCCTCGATCTGGGCCTGCCTGTTCTCGACGGCGTCAGCGTCCTCGAAAAGTGGCGGCGCGCCGGGCGCAAGATGCCGGTCTTGATCCTCACCGCGCGCGACCGCTGGAGCGACAAGGTGGCGGGCTTCGACGCCGGCGCCGACGATTACGTGGCCAAGCCCTTTCATATGGAAGAAGTGCTGGCCCGCATCCGCGCGCTTTTGAGGCGAAGTGCGGGCCATGCGACGAGCGAGCTTGCCTGCGGGCCTCTGATGCTCGACACCAAGAGTGCGCGCGTGACCGTCAACGGCAGTGCGGTCAAGCTTACCTCGCTCGAATTCCGCCTGCTTTCGTATCTGATGCACCACAAGGGCAAGGTTGCCTCGCGCACCGAATTGGTGGAGCATCTCTACGACCAGGATTTCGACCGCGACTCGAACACGATAGAAGTCTTCGTCGGGCGCCTGCGCAAGAAACTGGGCGTCGAGGTTCTGCACACCATCCGCGGCATGGGCTATTGCGTGTCCGAGCCGGATAATGCGGGTTGAGTCACTCGGCCTCCGGCTGATCCTCTCTTCCGCCGCAATTAGCATCGTGCTGCTCGCCGCCGCAGGTCTTCTGCTGGCCGGCGTTTTCCAATCAGCGCTGGAGCGCAATTTCGATGCACGGCTCCGCGCCGTGCTCGATGGACTACTCGCCAATGTCGAGCTTGGCCCCAGGGGAGCCCCCGTGCTGGGCCAGCAGCTTGCCGATACGCGCTTCAGCCTGCCGCTGTCGGGCTGGTACTGGCAGGTGACGCCGCCCGCTGGCAGCGAACTGGGCGATCTGGCGTCGGGTTCGCTTCTCGAACAACGGCTCAAACCCGACAAGGCCCTGCTGGAAGAGCGCGATGGTGGCGGTGTCGCCGGCCTCTATCTCACCGATGACGAGGGTGTGCAGCTTCGCGCCATTCAGCAGTCCTTCCGGCTGCCCGGCAGCGAGCAGGAGTATTCCTTCCTGGTGGCGGGAAATTTCGACGAGCTGAAAGGCGAGATCGGCAGCTTCCTGCAGACGCTGATTTCGGTGCTGGGCCTGCTCGGCACCGGGCTCCTGGCGGCGATCTTCCTGCAGGTGCGCTATGGTCTGCGGCCGCTCCAGCGCATGGGCCAGAACCTGGCGCTGATCCGCGAGGGCAAGGCCGACCGCCTCGAGGGCGAATTCGTTTCCGAAATCCAGCCCGTCGCCGACGAACTCAACCTCCTCATCAAATCCAATTCCGAAATCATCAACCGGGCGCGAACCCAGGTGGGCAACCTGGCGCATGCGCTGAAGACGCCGCTCAGCGTGCTCAACAACGAGGCCCGCACCAGCGAAGGACCGCTGGCCGCCAAGGTGTCCGAGCAGACCCGCATCATGCGCGACCAGGTCGACTATTATCTTGAGCGTGCGAGGCGCGCCGCTAAGGCGCATGGCCTGGGGGCGGTGAGCGAGGTGCAGCCGGTGATCGACGGCCTGGCCCGCACATTGCAGCGCATCTACTGGGAGAAGAGCCTCAAATTCGAGGTCCAATGCGATTCCGGTCTCAAGTTCCGCGGCGAGCGCCAGGACTTGGAAGAGATGACCGGCAACCTTCTCGACAACGCCTCCAAATGGGCGAAGAAGCACATCCGCATCCAGGCCCGGCACGTCACCGAGATCACCTTCATCGGCAGGAGTTGGCTCGTCATCACGGTCGAAGACGACGGGCCGGGGCTGCCCCCCGAAAAGCGCGCCGATGCGCTGAAGCGCGGGCATAGGCTCGACGAGTCAAAACCGGGCTCGGGACTGGGCCTCTCGATCGTCACCGATATGGCGGCGATGTATCACGGGAGTGTCAGCCTGGGAGACGCCAAGCTCGGCGGATTGATGATCCAGCTGAAACTGCCGGCGGCTGTTTAGCGGGGAAAGCCCCCCAACCCTCTCGCGCCTCCTTCGCAACCCCCCTTCCCCCGCTAGGCGGAAGGGGAAAGTATGTCATTTGAGCGGTCCTGTGGGATGAGCGCGGCGCTAGGGGGCCGGTTTCATCATGAGCTGCTGCTGCATCATCTGCCCCATCATTTGGCCCATCATCTGCTGCATCATGCTCATGTGCTGCCCCATCATCTGCATCTGCGAGG
>JANLYR010000107.1:0-12912 GCA_031365765.1 Hyphomicrobiales bacterium
ATCCATGAAACCACCGGCGGCCCGAGAGCAGGAGATAGTTGTACGGCTCTACGGCATCACCAAGCGCTTCGGCCCGCGCCAGGCCAAAGATGCGGTGTCGCTCGATCTGAAGCGCGGCGAAATCGTGGGCCTGCTGGGCGAGAATGGCGCGGGCAAGACCACGCTGATGAATATCCTCTTCGGCCATTATGTCGCCGATGAAGGAACAATCGAGATCGACGGCACTGCGCTTGAGCCCGGTTCGCCCAGCGCCGCCATCAAGGCTGGCATCGGCATGGTGCACCAGCATTTCACCCTGGCCGACAATCTCTCGGTGCTCGACAACATCGTGCTTGGCACCGAGTCATTGTGGTCGTTGTCCTCGGACCGGGGCAAAGCCCGGCGGCGCATCCGCGAACTGGGAGAGACCTTCGGACTGGCTGTCGATCCCGACGCCGCCGTGATGTCGCTGTCGGTGGGCGAGCGCCAGCGGGTCGAAATCCTCAAGGCGCTCTACCGCGAAGCGCGCATCCTCATCCTCGACGAGCCCACCGCCGTGCTGACGCCGCAGGAATCGCTGTCGCTGTTCGACACGCTGAAGCGGTTCGCCGCGAACGGGTTGTCGGTCATCTTCATTTCCCACAAGCTCGGCGAAATCCTCGCCGCCTGTCACCGCGTTGCGGTGCTGCGGGGCGGCCGGCTGGTGGCCGAACGGGCAACCACCGAAACCACACGTGCCGAACTGGCCCGGCTCATGGTGGGCCGCGCCATCTCCCAACCCCGGGCCGAGCCGCGCGCCCCCGGCCACACCGTGATGCGGCTGGCGAATGTCAGTGTACGGAGGGGTTCGCTCATACTCGACGCCATCTCGCTCGACCTCCATGCCGGGGAAATTACCGGCATCGCCGGGGTTTCCGGAAATGGACAGAGTCTGCTGGCCGATGTCGTCGGTGGCGTCGTGCCGCCTTCATCGGGTGCAATCGAACTTTCGGGCACCGTTCTGGCCCGCACATCGCCCCGCGTCATGATCGAGGGCGGGGTGGCGCGCATCCCCGAGGACCGCCATGCCGAAGGCCTGATCGGCGACATGAGCGTCACTGAAAACGTCATCTCCGAGAGCTATCGTTCGCCCGCCTATTCGCGCCACGGACTTATCGACTGGACGAAAGCGCGGGCGTTCGCCGGGCGCATCATTACCGATTATCAGGTCAAATGTCCCTCCCCCGAGGCATCGGTCAGGCTGCTGTCGGGCGGTAACATGCAGAAATTGATACTGGGGCGGGTGATGGCGCCGGGGCCATCGATGGTGCTGGCCAACCAGCCGACGCGCGGCCTCGATGTCGGTGCCGTGGCCTATGTCCATGAGCAGTTGCTGGCGGCGCGCGCGCGCGGTGCCGCGATCCTGCTCATTTCCGAGGACCTCGATGAACTCATGGCGCTGTCGGACCGCATCGCGGTGATGTTCCGGGGCCACCTGTCGCAGCCGATCTCGCGCGCCGCGGCAACGCTTCAGGATTTGGGCCTGATGATGGCGGGGCACGGCTTCGAGGCCGAACATGCGGCTTGAACCGCGCGGCCACCGCTCCGCCGCCGTCCTCATTCTTTATCCGGTGGCGGCGCTGGCCTTCGCCGTGGGTTTCTGCGCATTCCTCGTGATGCTGTCGGGTGCCTCGCCCTTCTCGGTGCTGGGGCTCATCGTCAAGGGGGCGGCCGGCACGCAATTCGCGTTTCTCGAAACGCTGACGCGCGCCACGCCGCTGATCTTCACCGGGCTCGCGGCGGCGGTGGCCTTTCGCGCCAAGCTGTGGAACATCGGGGCCGAAGCCCAGCTCTACATGGGTGCCGTGATGACGGTGGTGCTTGGCACCGGACTGCTGCCGCTGCCGAAACCGCTGCTCATACCCGTATTGATGGCGGCGGCGATGATGGGTGGCGCGCTGATGCTGGCGGTCCCCGCCTTTCTCAAGACGCGCTTCGGCGTCGATGAGGTCGTCACCACGCTGCTCCTCAATTTCGTCGCGGTGCTGTTCGTCAGCATGCTGCTCGAAGGCGCGCTCAAGGATCCGATGGGGCTTGGCTGGCCGCAATCGAAAAAGGTGATCGCCGAAGCGCAGCTGCCCAGGCTGGTGCAGGGCAAGCGGCTGCATTTCGGCTTTGTCCTCGCCATCGCCGCGGCGATCGCGGTGTGGATCATCGACCGCAAATCGGCGCTGGGCTATGAGATGCGCGCCGTCGGCCACAATCCGAAGGCGGCCTCCTTCGCCGGCATTCCGGTCAACCGCGTGCTGGCCAAGACGGCGCTGCTGTCGGGCGGCCTCGCGGGGTTGGCCGGCATGTCGGAGGTGACGGGGCTCAAGGGCAATCTCACCCTCGATCTGTCGCCGGGCTTCGGCTACACCGGAATCGTCGTCGCCATGCTGGCGCTGCTGCATCCGCTCGGCGTTATCGCCGCGGCGGTGTTTGTCGCCGCGGTCTTCGTCGGCGCCGATGCGATGAGCCGCACAGCCGGCGTGCCAAGCTACATCGCGCAGGTCATGGTGGCGGTGTCGCTGCTCTCCATGGTCACCGCCGTCATGTTCACGCGCTACCGCATGCGGTGGACATAGGATGGACGCGCTCTCGATCCTGCTGACGGCATCGCTCTGGGCGGCGGCGGTGCGCATCGCTTCACCCCTGATCTTCGCCACGCTGGGCGAACTCGTTTGCGAGCGGGCGGGCGTCCTCAATCTCGGCATTGAGGGCATCATGACGGCGGGCGCCTTCACCGGCTGGCTCACGGTGTTCATGGGCGGCGACCTGTGGCTCGGCGTTCTGGTCGCGGCGCTGACCGGCGCGCTGTTCGGCCTGCTGCACGGGTTTCTCGTGGTCCCCCTCGGCCTGTCGCAACATGTGACGGGGATCGGCATCACGCTCCTGGCGACGTCGCTCTCCTACTACGCCTACCGCCTGACATTTCCGGAAGTGACCTCGCCGCCCAAGATCGAGCCGTTCCAGCCATGGCCGGTGCCGCTGCTGTCCGACATCCCGGTTCTGGGCGAAGCCCTGTTCCGCCAGACGCCGCTCACCTATCTGGCCTTCATCGCGGTCGGCGTGGTGAGCTGGCTTCTCTACCGCACACCGGCGGGGCTTGCGGTGCGCACCGTCGGCGAAAATCCGGCGGCGGCGGAAGCGCAGGGCATCGACGTCACCTGGGTCCGCATCGGTGCCGTCATGTTCGGCAGCGCGCTGATGGGCGTGGGCGGCAGCTTTGTCACCCTCTCCGCCTTCAACTCGTTTTTCTTTGAAATGATCAACGGACGCGGCTGGATCGCCATAGCACTAGTGGTATTCGGGTCATGGCGCCCTGGCAAGGCGTTGCTCGGCGCGTTGCTGTTCGGCGCCTTCGATGCCTATCAATTGCGCCTGCAACAGCTTGCCGGCGCCTATGTGCCCTACCAGGTCTTCCTGATGCTGCCATTCGTCATGTCGATCCTGGCACTGATTGCGATGTCGCGAAGGGCCAGCTATCCCAGAGCGCTGATGGTGCCCTACCGCAAGGGCGAGCGATAGATGTTGAATTGTCATCATCACCGCGCCTGACTCTTCGTGTGCGACGTTAGCCGGGTCGAGCCCGGCTATGATGGGTTACTTAATAATTCACGCGCCAGGAACAACAGCAGCATAACGGTCTTGGCGTCGACGATTTCTTTTTTGTCCAGCATCCGCAGCGCTTCGCTCAGTGGCATTTCGACGACCGCGATGTCCTCGCCTTCATCGGCATGCCCGCCACCCTCGCCGATCCGCATTGCGGGGCTGTAGTCGGCGAGGAAGCAGGTGAGCCGCTCGGTAACCGCGCCCGGTGTCATGTAGGTGCTTGCCACCGCGCGCAGGTTTTCCACACGAAATCCCAGTTCCTCCTCCGCTTCGCGCGCGGCGCAAATCTCCGGGGCATCGCCGTCGAGCAGTCCGGCGCAGGCTTCGACGATGTCGCCCGCGCCTCCATCGAGAAACACCGGCAAACGAAACTGGCGAACCAGCAGCACCGTGCCGCGCGCGCTGTCATAGGGCAGCACGGCGGCACCCGATCCGTGGTCGTGCACTTCGCGCGTCTGCCTTTCGCTGGTGCCATCGCGGCGGCGATAGGTCAGCGTATATTGCTTGAGATCGGCCCAGCGATGAGACAGGGTTTCAATCTTCTCGATGGTCACCCGGTCACTCAAGCGGGCGCTCCTGCTTCACGGCGTCAAGGATGGACTTCGACAGCGGCTGCTGCATCACGTCTTCGGTGCTGAGCGCTATGCGGCGGCGCCAGTTAGGCCGTTCGAGATCGGTGCCCGGCACGTTCAGCGGCTCGGTTTCCCCCGCCATGTCATCCACCTGGATCAGCATCACGGCGGATGGCGTGCTGGCCACAAAGCGATGCGCCGCAACGATGGGTTCTGACCCGCCGGCCGCATTGTCGAGCGCCTCGATTTCCCGCCCGCGAGTCGTTGTCCGGTTTAACGCCGCCTCGTTCCCGATCAAACCCAGTTCGCGCTCGATCGCGATATCGCGGCCCTGCCGCCATCCCGCGAAGGTTGGCAAATCATGCGAAGCAAGACAGGCGAGCGCCAGTGCGGGATAGGATTCAGGCGGCTTGAAATTCAAGCCGTCGCGCTCGAACCACAGCACGCGGTAGGAAAGGATATTGGCGGCGGAAAGCTTTTCGCGCAGTCCGTCGGGAATGGTGCCCAGGTCCTCGCCGACAATCATGCAGCGGTTGCGGTGGCTTTCGATCGCGGTCAAGGCCAGGAGATCGTCGGTCGGAAAGCGCACATAGGCGCCGTGACGGCCCTCCGCGCCGCGTGGCACCCAGAACTGCCGCGCAAATCCCAGGATGTGATCGATGCGCAGTGCCGCCGCATGGCGCATGTTGGCGGCGAGTATGGCGCGCATCGGGTCGAAACCATCCGCCTGCAACGCCAGCGGCGAGAACGGCGGCAGGTTCCACACCTGGCCGCTGCGCGAAAACGGGTCGGGCGGCGAGCCCAGCGAAACGCCGTTGGCGAAAATCCCCGGCTGTTCGGCGATTTCACCGCCATCGAAAGCCGAGCCCAGTGCCAAATCGCGGTAAAGATTGCGATGCGCCGCCGCCGCCGCAAGCTGCGTTCCGGCTACCCATTGCAGGAAAGCGCGATAGCGGATGCGCTGTGGATCGGCTGCGTTTTCGCCTGCTGCGCGGGCTTCAAACGCGCCATGGCGCGTCAGTGTTTCACCGCCCGCTTTGACGAAGTTCTCGAAGGCGGTGCTGCCCTTGAACTCACCGAATGCCGCTTCGAGGATTGCGCTCTTGGCCCGCCACACTGCGCCGTAGTCGACGAAAGGTAGCGCTTCGAGCCTGGCGAATGCGGCGCGGGATTTCTGTGCCAGATTCTTCGAACGGGGCAGCGGCAGCCGTTCCAGCAATTGCGCGATGCCGATATAAATTGGATCGATGTAGCGCCGGTCGGACGGTTGATAGGGGCTGGCGCGGTTGCGATCGCTCGGAAACAGATGATGCAGCGGATTGATGCCCGCCAGCGTTCCGCCGCACACGGCCGCAGCCTTCCCAAAGCGCCGCAGCGTTTCGAAATCGCCGATGCCGCCATCGCCTTTGTGGCGCAGCGCATAGAGGTGCGAAGCCAATCCGAAATGCCGGCCAAGCGGTTGCGGCAAATAACAGGCGCCTGGGCTGATGAGCAGGCGGCGTGTCCGCTCGCCCATCCGGACATCGTAGATCCCGGCGGGAAGAGTCACGGCGGGCACCTCACCCGGAGCGAACTCGAAGGCCCGTTCACCCTCGTCCGAGGCACAAACGAGCTTGACGCGGGCGTTCCCGGCCTCTCCCACAACGATCCGCTCGCCCGCTATGCCGCTGATGGCGCGGGGCGCCTGGCGGAGATGGCGCAGCGCCTCGCTGGCCTCACCCGGATTGCCATGGGGCAGATTGAGCGCTGCCAGCAAGGCCCGCACGGTGTCGGGGGGTGCCCGATGATGCGTGCCGTCCACCTCCCACCAGTCGCGCTCGATCCCCGCCTCGCCTGCAAGTTCCGACAGCGTCTCGTCGGACAGACCTGTCTGGCGATTTTTTTCCTCCGCAAAGAGCGCCACCGAATGGGGCGGCAAATCCGCTCCTTCCGCCGAACCGAACAGCATCGTCCAGCGAAAACCGGAGCTGACCGGCATTTGCGGCCGGACCGGCGAAGTGCCGCCGTTGATCCAGATGGCGTGGCGCGGGGCCTCCGTGCCAACAACCAATCCCATATCGCGGGCTTTTGGATTGCCCCAGTCGAAAGACTCGCCATCCGCGCCAATCCACCGCGCCTCCGCTTCGCTCAAAAACCGGTCGGCGAAAACGTCCGGATGCACGCGCCGCAGTTTCATCAGCGCGCCGGTAAACGCAATCAGCGATCGATCGGCGTTCTCCCAATCGAGCCAGGTCAATTCGTTGTCCTGCGCATAGGCGTTGTTGTTGCCATGCTGGGTCCGGCCGAATTCATCGCCCGCCGTCAGCATTGGCGTGCCGCGCGACAGGAACAGTGTGGCGAGCAACGCGCGAATGTCGCCACCGGGCCACGTCACCTCATTGGCATTGCCGTCGCGGTCGTTCTCGCCGTTCGCCGCGTTGTCCTTGCGCGCATAGGTCACGGTGTCGCGCAAGGTGAACCCGTCATGGGCGGCGAGAAAATTGATGCTGCAGGAAGGCCGACGGCGCGGCGCGAAAATGTCGGACGAGCCCGATAGCCGTGTCGCCAGCGCGCCTGCGGAATTCCCGTCGCCCCGCCAGAATCGCCGCACGTCGTCGCGGTAGCGGTCGTTCCATTCCAGCCAGCGTGCCGGAAAACCGCCGAGCTGGTAGCCACCATTGCCAATATCCCAGGGCTCGGCGATCAGGATCAATTGCGACAGCTCGGTATCCTGCGCGATCGCAGCGAGCAGTGGCGCATCATTTGCAAATCCCAGGCCGGTGCGGCCCATGACGGTCGCCAGGTCGAAACGAAAACCGTCGATGCCGGTGCGCCGGATCCAGGTCCGCATCGCGTCCATGACAAGCTGGATCACCGGCGCGCGGTCGAGCGCCAGCGTATTGCCGCAGCCCGAATCGTTGACAAGCCGGCCATTGGCGTGAGCGTAGTAGAGCGCGTTGTCGAGCCCACGCAGCGACACCGTCGCACCCTCGGTGTCGCTCTCGCCTGTATGGTTGAACACAACATCGAGCACGACGCGGATATTCGCCGCGTGCAGCGCCGCCACCGTCCGCGCGATCTCGGCGAAGCCGCCAGGTGCCAGGCGCGGGTCGGGTGCCATGAACGACACCGGATTGTAGCCCCACGCATTGCGCAAGCGCAGCGGCGGGAGATGGCGCTCGTCGATCCAGGCGGCCAGCGGCATCAGTTCAACCGTATCGACGCCGAGTGTCGTGAGATGGGAAATAACCGCGGGATGCGCCAGCGCCGCCACGGTACCGCGTTGATCGGGTGAAATGCCGGGATGGCGCATGGTGAAGGCGCGAACGGGGATTTCGTAGATGAAGTGCGGCGTGTGCGGCGGCAGCGGCGCCACCGCGCCTGCGTACTCCTCGACCATGCATTTCGGCACGATCGCCGCGCTATCGGTGCCGCGTTCGGTCAGCGCCGGATGATGGACAAAAGCCCGGTCAATCGCCGTGGCGTAGGGATCGACCAGCAATTTGGAAACATCGAAACGGTGGCCGTTCGCGGCATCCCATGGCCCCTCGGCGCGCAACCCGTAACGATCCCCCGGCTTCACATTCTCGATGAAACCATAATGCACATCGCCCAGGCGCTGCTTCAGGCGAAAGCGATGCGTCTCGGTATCGCCTTCGAACAGGCAGATAAAAATCGCGTCGGCGTGGCGCGAGACGGCGGCGACATTTACGCCGCCATCGCGCAGGGTGACACCGAGGGGAAAGGGCAGACCCTCGGCCATGACGGGATCGCCCGTCAGGTAATCACCGTGGGCGCGGATCGGCCCGTGCGGCTGGCGATTTCCGCTGTCGCATCGGCGAGCGCGATCAGATCGGCCAGGGCTGCCTGGGTTTCGAGACCCTGCCTGGCGGGATCTGCTTCGTAGCGTTCGACATACACGCGGAGCGTGGCACCCGCCGTGCCGGTTCCCGACAGCCGGTAAACAATGCGCGCGCCATCCGCGAACAGCAGCCTTATGCCCTGGCCTTCGGTCCGCGAGCCATCGACCGGATCGTCATAGGCGAAATCGTCGGCGGCGGCGATGCCCGAGGTCCCCGGCAGCGTGGAAAGCTTGGCGCGAAGATTTTTCATCAGGCCGTTGGCGGCGCCCGCATCGACTTCTTCGTAATCGTGGCGCGAATAATAGTTGCGGCCGTATTCACGCCAGTGCCCGCGCACGATCTTGGCAACGCTCTCACCCCGCCGCGCCAGAATGTTGAGCCACAGCAGCACGGCCCAGAGTCCATCCTTCTCGCGCACATGGTCGGAGCCGGTGCCGGCACTTTCCTCGCCGCAGATCGTGGCCATTCCGGCATCGAGCAGGTTGCCGAAGAATTTCCACCCTGTCGGCGTCTCGTAGCATTTGATGCCGAGTTTTTCCGCCACGCGGTCGGCGGCACAGCTTGTCGGCATGGACCGCGCAATCCCCTTCAGGCCGCGGGCATAGCCCGGAGCCAGATGGGCGTTGGCGGCCAGCATGGCCAACGAATCGGACGGTGTGACGAACTGGTTGCGGCCGATGATGAGATTGCGGTCGCCGTCGCCGTCGGAAGCGGCGCCGAAATCGGGCGAGTCCGGTCCCATCATCAGGTCGTAGAGCGCCTTCGCGTAAACCAGATTCGGGTCGGGGTGGTGCCCGCCGAAATCGGGCAATGGCGTGCCGTTCATCACGGTGCCGGCTGGTGCGCCCAGCATGCCTTCGAGAATCGCCGTGGCATAGGGCCCGGTAATCGCGTGCATCGCATCGAAGCGCATGCGGAAACCCGATTTGAACCGTTCACGGATCAAATCGAAATCGAACAGGGTCTGCATCAGCTCGGCATAGTCGGAGACGGGATCGAGCACCTCGACATCCATCGCCTCGATCCGTGACTTTCCCAAAACGTTGAGATCGATGGCGGCGGCATCGGAAATTTTGTAAGACGAAATCGTGCTGGTGCGGGCGAACACCGCGTCGGTTATTTTTTCCGGTGCCGGTCCACCATTGCCGGCATTGTATTTGATGCCGAAATCGCCGCCGGGGCCGCCCGGATTGTGGCTGGCCGACAGAATGATTCCGCCGAACGCCTGGTATTTGCGAATGAGGTGCGAGGCGGCGGGCGTCGACAGCAGCCCACCGCGGCCCACCAGCACGCGGCCGAAGCCGTTGGCGGCGGCCATGCGGATCGCCGTCTGGATCACGTCGGCATTGAAGTAACGGCCGTCGCCGCCGATCACCAGCGTCTGGCCCGCATATCCTTCCAGCGCGTCGAAAATCGACTGGATGAAGTTTTCCGCATAATGCGGCTGCTGGAACACCGTCACCTTCTTGCGCAGCCCCGAAGTGCCGGGCTTCTGCCCGTCAAACGGCTTTGTCTCGACGCTAACGATCATGTTTTCTCCCGTTCGATCAGGCGGCGATAAAGCGCTGCATAGGCACCGGCACTTCTCGTCCACGACAGTTCCGCTTTCATGCCCTGGCGCTGCATGGCGCGCCAGGCGTCTCGATCGGCATAGAGTGCGGCCGCGCGGGTGAGCGCCCATTCGAGTGCGGCAGCTTCAACCGGCAGAAACTGGAAACCGGTGGCGACCCCTGCGCCAAGCGCTGCGTCATTGGCGTCGATAATCGTGTCGGCGAGGCCGCCGGTGCGCGCCACGATCGGTACGCAGCCATAGCGCAGCCCATAAAGCTGGGTCAGTCCGCAGGGTTCGAAGCGCGACGGAACGAGAATGGTGTCGGCGCCCGCCTGCAGGAGATGCGACAGCGCTTCGTCATAGCCGGTGACCACGCCGATGCGGCCACTGTGGCGCGCCGCCGCGGCATGGATCGAGGCTTCGATCACCGCGTCGCCCGAGCCGAGCAGTGCCAGCCTCGCACCCGATTCCGCCAGCCAGTCGAGCGAGCCCGAGAGGATGTCCATGCCCTTCTGTCCGGTGAGACGGCTCACCACGCAATGCAGAATGCCGTCGCCTGAATCCAGGCCGAAACGCTGCTCGACCGCACGCTTGTTTTTTTCGCGGCGCTCGAGCGATCCAGCATCGTAGGTCGCCACGATGTCGTGATCGGCCGATGGGTTCCACACATCCGTGTCGATGCCGTTGACGATGCCGCTGACGGTGCCGCGGCGGGCGCGCAACACGCCGTCCAGCCCCATGCCGAATTCCGGTGAGCAGATTTCCTGCGCGTAGCCGGGGCTTACGGTGGTGATCGCATCGGCGCATTGCAATCCGCCCTTGAGATAGCTCACGCTGCCATAATATTCGAGGCCGTCGATGGCGAAAGCGGCAATCGGCAATTGCAGCGCGGGAAAGATTACCGAGGGAAAAATACCCTGAAAGGCGATGTTGTGAACGGTGAGCACCGAGGGCGGGCCGTCGCCGCCGAATTTGAGATAGACGGGAACCAGTGCCCCCTGCCAGTCATGCGCGTGAACAATATCCGGAATGTAAGACTTCACCAGCCCACCGGCGATTCCTGCCGCGGCGAAGGCCAGCGCCGCATAGCGCTGGGCATTGTCGTCCCAATCACGGCCGTCAGGACCCAGATAGATATTGCCCGGACGGTCGAACAGATGCGGTGCGACGAGCGCTATGATGTCCAGGCCCCTGGCAATTCCGGAGACGAGTTGGGCCGCTCCGCCGAAGAGATCGCTGTAGCGATGCAGCACCTTTGCTTCACCCAGTGCCGCGATCACCGCGGGGTAGCCGGGAAGGAGCGTCACGACATCGATGCCGAACGGCTTCATGGCGCGCGGCAAGGCCCCCACGACGTCGGCCAGTCCTCCGGTCTTGACCAGCGGATAGGCTTCCGACGCGACGGCCAGAACCTTCATGCCTCGAGTTTCTCGATCATCGCCTTGGTGATGAGGCAGACGCCCATGGGCGAGCGGCGAAAGCGCTTGGCGTCGAGCACCGGATCGTCGCCAACCACCAGCCCATCGGGAATGGTGACGCCACGATCGATCACCACGCGCTTGAGCCTGGCATTGCGGCCGACCTCTACCGAGGGCAGCACCACGGCTTCTTCCAGCGTCGAGAAGGAATTGACGCGCACGCTGGTGAACAGCAGCGATTTCCTGAGTGCGGCGCCCGACACGATGCAGCCGCCCGACACCAGCGAACTCACGGCGGCGCCGCGGCGTCCCTCCTCGTCATGGACGAACTTGGCCGGAGGTGTCACCTCGCTATAGGTCCAGATCGGCCATTCCTGATCGTAGAGATCGAGTGCCGGGAGAACGTCGGTCAGATCGATATTGGCTTCCCAATAGGCATCGAGCGTTCCCACGTCGCGCCAGTAGGCCTGATGCTCGTGGGCCGAGCGCACGCAGGAGCGCGTGAAGCGGTGGGCCACGGCTTTGCCCTGCGAGACGATATGGGGAATGATGTCCTTGCCGAAATCGCGGCTGGAATTCGGGTCGGCGGCGTCGCGGCGCAACTGGTCGGCGAGGAAATTTGTCTCGAACACATAGATGCCCATCGAGGCGAGCGCCATTTCGGGATTGTCCGGCATGCCCGGCGGGTCGGCCGGCTTTTCGAGGAAGCTGACGATCCGGTCCTCGTTATCGACATGCATCACGCCGAAGCCCGTCGCCTCCATGCGCGGCACTTCGAGGCAGCCGATGGTGACGTCGGCGCCGCTCTCCACATGCTGTTGCAGCATGAGTTCGTAATCCATCTTGTAAATGTGATCGCCGGCCAGGATCACCATGTAGGAGGGCGTATAGCTTTCGATGATGTCGAGGTTCTGGAACACCGCGTCCGCGGTTCCCGCATACCACTGGTTCTCCGACACGCGCTGGCTGGCGGGCAGGATGTCGAAACTTTCGTTGCGTTCGGGCCTCAGGAAGTTCCAGCCCTTCTGCAGATGCCGGATCAGGCTGTGGGCCTTGTACTGGGTGGCGACGCCCATGCGGCGGATGCCGGAATTGAGCGCGTTCGACAAAGCGAAATCGATGATCCGCGACTTGCCGCCGAAATGCACCGCGGGCTTGGCGCGCTTGTCGGTAAGTTCGAGCAGGCGGCTGCCGCGCCCGCCCGCCAGGACATAGGCCATCGCGTCGCGCGCCAGGGGCGCATGTTTACGTCTGTCCGCCATCACACCCTCCCAAACTCCGCCGGACTTTCATGCCCGGTCGGCTACCAGAAACAAGGTCGCCAGCGGCGGCAGCGAAATCCGGGCACTCGCGGGCTTGCCATGCGACACCGAGGCCGTCGCGTGGACGCCACCCATGTTGCCCCGTCCGCTGCCGCCATAGATCTCGGCGTCGCTGTTGAGAATTTCACGCCAATGGCCAGCCTGCGGCAAGGGCAGGATATAGTCGTCGCGCGGGATCGGCGTGAAGTTGGTGACGACGACGACCGGGGGATCGCCCGAGCCCGAATGCCGGGCCCAGGCGAATACCGAATTCTGGTAATCGTCGGCGATCAGCCATTCGAATCCTTCCGCCTCGCAGTCGCGCGCATGGAGCGCGGGGAGTTCCCGGTACAACCGGTTCAAATCGCGCACCAGCCGCTGCATGCCCACATGCGGCGCATGGTCGAGCAGATGCCAGTCGAGGCTCTGGGCTTCGGTCCATTCCGTCCACGGCGCCATTTCCTGGCCCATGAACAGCAGCTTCTTGCCGGGATAGCCCCACATGAAGGCGTAGTAGGCGCGGAGATTGGCGAATTTCTGCCAGTCGTCGCCCGCCATCTTGTGCAGCAGCGAACCCTTGCCGTGCACCACTTCGTCATGCGACAGCGGCAGCAC
>JANLYR010000332.1:0-7352 GCA_031365765.1 Hyphomicrobiales bacterium
GTATATTGCATCGCAAGAAAGCATGTATACCGCGAGGGCCGAATTAATGATCGGCCCGCAGCTTGTGAATCCGCTGCGCGACCAAACGTCGGAACTTGATGCCAGATCGTCCCAACTCGACCCCACTATGGTGGACAGTGCTTTGGAAGTCCTTCGGTCCGATCAGGTTGGCCTGGAAGTCGTCGCCAAATTGCCCCCGCTTCAAGAGAAGCCGATGGGGACTGTCACCTACCTGAAATCGATATTTCGCAGCTTCATCACCAGAGTTGCCAACAGCGCGAACGGCGAACAGCGTCTTGGCGATGTCGTCTTGCGGAAAAAGCTGATGCGTCTTGAGGAGCTTGGTCGCGAACTATCGGTAATAAAGCTGGCGCGCACCAATATTTTGCAGGTGGAGTATTCGGCGCCATCGCCGGTGGGAGCGGCGCAGATCGCTAACGCTTATGTGGACTCCTATCTCGCTCAGGAGGTGAGATGGCGTCTTGAGAGCGCCATGCGTGCTCAGCAGTGGCTAAGCGCTCGTATCGACGAACTGCAGGATCCGATCAGGAACGCTGATCGTGCAGTTCAGCAATTCCGCAGCGACCATGATCTGCTTATCGCGAATGACATCATATTGAATGAGCAGCAGTTGAACGACCTTGGTACAAGTTTATCAAGTGCCCGCGACGAACGCAGCCGGGCTGAGGCACGCTACGAACGCATCAAAAACTCAGGTAATAATCCAGGAACCACTTTGGCCGCCGCAGCGCTAATTAACAATCCGATACTTACTGATCTTCGCGTGAGTTTGCTGGACGTCGTGCGGCGGCGGACGGAGCTTGAGCTTAAGGTCGGCCCCGAGCAAACGGGTGTGGACAGTTTGAACCTGTTGATTGCCAAACTCGAAGGTTTGCTTTCTCTCGAGGTCAAGCGAAGTGCAGAAGTTGCCAGGGGCGATTACGAAAGCGCACTGTCGCGCGAGAAGGCGCTCGGAGAAGAACTGCAATTGCAACGCAATCGAGCTGCGGCCGACAACGGCGCAAAGGTTCAATTGCAGCTTCTCGAGAAGAAGGCTGAGAGCCTGCATACACTTCATCAAAAGTATGTCGAGTTGCAGGAAGAGGCAGGCAGACAGAAAAGCTTTCCGATGTCGAACGCCATTGTCGTGAGTTCGGCAACGCCGCCGCTTTGGCCGAGCAGGCCGAGATTGACACTGGTGCTGGCTTATTGTGCTCTTTTGGGCGGTATTATCGGAATTCTCGGCGCTCTCTATGGAGATGCTTCCCGTGGTTTGAACCGCGCGGCTAGGCGATAACGCGATGAGATGCACTGCACGCTAAACCTTTTTGGACAAAGTCTTGGTAGCAGACAGCGGAAGTCCCGAAGTCTTGGGTAAAATTTGCTTTCATGCCGGGAATGCTCTCTATTGCGGGATATGCTTCCTCGTCCTTTTGCTCATTTGAATGTTCCTGGAGGAAGGGGCCGGCAGGCTCCGTTCGGCGAGAAACCTATTCGGGTAATAGGTTTCGAGTATGAATTGCCGAGTTGTCACCGCTATCATTAGGCCGGTCAATGTGTGGTATTTCAGGTTTTTGGTCATCCAGCGAAAGTCTACGCGGGACGTCCATGGAAACCGCGCTCAGAAATATGACGGATGCGGTGGCACATAGAGGGCCGGACGCTGCGGGTTATTGGGTGGACCGTGAAGCTGGTATCGCTCTCGGTCATCGCCGGCTGTCAATCATAGATCTCAGCGAGGCCGGGGCGCAGCCGATGCATTCCTCTTCGGGCCGTTATACTCTTGTGTTTAACGGCGAAATTTATAATTTTCGTGAGCTGCAAACGGAGCTCAATAATTCAGGCGAGGCGCCCAGTTGGCGAGGGCATTCAGATACGGAAGTGTTGCTTGCCTGCATTGAAGCGTGGGGTATCGAGACTGCGCTGAAACAATGCTTGGGCATGTTTGCCTTTGCGTTGTGGGACGGTTTTAAACGGCATCTGGTATTGGCAAGAGACAGGCTCGGAGAAAAACCTCTGTATTATGGATACATCAAAGACACGTTTGTCTTTGGCTCTGAACTCAAGGCAATCAAAGCTCATCCCGGCTTTGATAGCAAGATCAGCCGAGGGTCGATTGCCCTGTTACTGAGACATAACTATATCCCAAGCACTCACTCGATATACGAGGGAATCAACAAACTCCCAGCAGGCACCTGGCTCGAAATTCAGGCGCCCCTTGGAACACTTTCGCGCCCAAAACCCTACTGGTCGTACAAAGAGGTAGTTGAGTCCGGAGCGCGCAGTCTGAGCACGCTTAGCGAGGAAGAGATCACGCTGGAACTTGACTCAGTTCTGAAGGACGTAGTGCGGTCTCAGATGATGAGTGATGTTCCGCTCGGTGCCTTTCTATCGGGGGGTGTCGATTCTTCAACCATCGTTGCATTGATGCAGCAGCAGTCCGGCCGACCAGTTCGCGTTTTCTCAATCGGGTTTGAAGATGGACGATTTGACGAGGCTAAGCATGCGGCCGCCGTGGCGCGTCACCTTGGTGCGGATCATACCGAACTCCGGGTAACTGCTCTTGATGCGCTCAAGGTTATACCTGATCTCCATTCCATCTTTGACGAACCTTTCGCGGACTCTTCTCAAATACCAACAGTCCTCCTTTCGCGTCTCACGCGGAAGCATGTCTCTGTTGCAATGTCCGGCGATGGTGGAGATGAATTGTTTGGCGGATATAACAGATACCTCCTTGCACCAGGTCAGTGGTCTAACGTGGCCTGGATTCCGTCTCCCATAAGGAGGAATTTGGGTCGAATTATTGAAAATCTTCCAGGACCATTGATGGTCGCTGCCCAAGAACTGCTCAAGATGGTATTGAGACGGCATGGACAATCTCCCGACTTGGCCTACAAAATGGCGAATATTGTGAGCAAGTTGCAGCACGCCCGTAACATTGACGATTTCTATGTTTTAGTGGTGAGCGAATGGGAAAACGCGAGCGACGTTGTAAAAGGTTCGGGTGATCCAAAGTCGCTGCTGGACGAACGGGCGTTGTGGCCCAAACTCGAGAGTCCTGAGGCACGTATGATGGCTCTTGATGCGATCACCTATCTGCCGGATGACATCATGGTCAAGGTCGATCGCGCCTCCATGAGTGCATCTTTGGAAACACGCGCTCCGTTTCTCGACGCCCGCGTCGTCGAATTCGCAAGTCGGATACCTCTCGGATTGAAGATCTCCCATGGCCGTGGGAAGAGAATACTACGCAATGTCCTGGGTCGGTATGTTCCAGCTGCCATCACCGACCGCCCAAAGCGGGGTTTCGACATACCTATAGATGACTGGTTGCGCGGAAGTCTGCGCGAGTGGGCCGAGGAATTGATTTCCGAGCGGCGTCTGATCGTGGAGGGTTTCTTTAACCCTGCTTTCATTCGAGATGTTTGGCGCCAGCACCTTGCTGGTGAGCGGAATTACGGTCGTCGCCTGTGGTCAATCCTGATGTTTCAGTCATGGCTCGCAGCTGAAGGTTCCGCGACTTGATGGAATATCGCGTCTTGTCCCATGCCTGCTGTTCAAGCATTATTGGTGGCTGCGCGTGGTTGTTGTGGCACAACAATGACTTTCGCGCCGTCTTCAGTTTCCAGGTTTTGGGCGGCTGATCCGGTACGTGGAAGTGGTTCGAATTGGGGTATGCGCTCTGTGGAATTGGGGGTGGAGAAATCACGCGGAGCGAGGCAGCCTTGATCTCAGCCTGCACGGCGTCTCCTATCGGAGTTTATCAAACTCGACGACTCGAATAAGTTCTTATATCGGTAGAAGTTCAATTCTGAAGATGATGAGAGGATTAGCAAATTTCTACCTCGCTTGAACTCGCCTTAGGTCGCGACCGGACAGTTCTGTACCTCCTGATCGCAATTGGCGTGGCCTACATTATCATTATGTGGGGTCTGCTGGTCATACTGCCACCGGAATCGATTATAGATTTGGCACTGGAAGATGGAGTGTTCGAAAGTTTTGGAGCCCTCTACTTTTTTATGTCTGCATTCATCTTTTTGGTATCGTTCGTCCAGTCTAAAGCGGGCAGCTCGTTTATGAGCTGGAACAGCCGACGCAACTATGTCTACCTGCTCCTGGCGTTGGTATTTTTTTTCGGTGCTGGTGAAGAAATTAGCTGGGGGCAGCGTGTTTTTAATTTTAAGACGCCGGACTCATTCATCGAAGTCAACAAGCAAAAAGAGTTCAATTTTCATAACCTCGGTCTTGATTTTGCGAAACTCTACAACGTTTTCTGGCTTGGTTTCCTGATTGTCGTTCCCCTGGCGAGTAAGTATGTTCCGCGATTGGGCAACTGGCTGAAATCTCTTGGCATGCCCATTGTTCCCTTGGAGCTTGGGTCACTTGTCTTTCTTGACTATCTCATATTTCGACTGATCCTCTTTGTGGGTTTCAAGGATGATGAAATCTATGGTGGTGGGTTGACGGAGATGTATGAGAACGAAACCGCGTTTCACTTTTTCCTGATTTCCGTTGCGTGCTACATTAGCGTCCGGCGGATGAACAAGAACTGGTTGCCCGCACACCACGCTAAATCCACAGGCATGAGTTAGCAGCTGTTATTGCCGGAGCGCGACGATGTTGGCGCTGGAGCGGGTTCGTAGAACGCCGACGGGCCTCCTTAGTTTCCGCCGTTCGGCCATCAAACCGGAAGGTCGTCATAAGCCAAAGCAGCGTGATGGCCCTTGCTCAGTCCCTCACGGGACGAACCCTGCGTACTGGCAATGCTCACCGAACGAAATACGTTAACCGGAGACTGAAATAACAGCCACAGCGGCGCTGGGTGACAGCTACGGAGTGACGGTCAGCCTTTTGTAGAGATTGCGAAAGCGTGAATAACCTTCGCGGTAAACTCCGGCATTTCCTGGGTCAGGCTCGAGACGGCCGGCGTGCGTGACAAAGCGGCTCAAACCAGACCAGTCGTCCGTGAGTCCGACACCGATTGCCGCTGTCCACGCTGCACCGAGGCAGGAACCGGGATGGCCGGTGAGCCGCTGCACGGGACGCTGGAGAACGTCGGCGACGATCTGCATCCAAACCGCGCTGTGTGAGCCGCCATCCGAAACGATGAAATTCACAGGCCGATGGCCCATGTCAGTGAGCACGTCGATGTGGTGCACGATGGCATAGGCATATGATTCCAAAAGCGCCCTCCAGAGGTGGCCAATGCCATGTGAAAACGTCAGGCCGTCAAATACCCCTCGCGCCGCCGCATCATGAATCGGAGTCTTCTCACCGAGAAAATAGGGCAGTATGGTGAGGCCATCGCTGCCAGCGGAGCAGCTTCCGGCAAGGCGGTCGAGATACTGGTGAACGGTGAGGCCAAGGCCCGCCGCGGTCCGGGCTTCCGCGCCGGCCAACGTCCGCACGAACCAATTCAGACCCGAGCCACCCGTCGACATGCAACCATTCGGCATGTAGAGGCCAGGGACCAGGTGATAGTCCAGGAACATGCGCGGATCCGGCGCAACACGATCGGTCGCAATCAGCACATCGACGGAACCGCCGAACTTCAGCAGCACATCGCCGGGCTTTACGATGCCGGCTCCGAGCGCCGATGCGATCAGGTCGGCGGCACCTCCTACAACAGGTGTGCCCGTGGCCAGTCCGGTTGCAGCAGCGGCCTGCGCGGTGACATGCCCAAGCACTTCATGAGACACAGATTTGCGCGGTATTGTATTTCGCGGCACGCGGGCGAATGCCACCAGCCTGGCATCGACCTCGCCCGTAGCGATATCGACGAAGCCCGCTTCCAGGGCCCAGTTCTGTTCAATTGCCTTTTCGCCGGTCAAACGCCAGTTGATATAGTCGTATGACCCGAACACAGTGGCGATGCGCGCATGGATTTGCGGTTCGTTTTCTTCGATCCAGCGCAGTTTCGCGCCCACAAGCTGCTGGTTGATGCCGTTTCCCGCCTTGGCGATGAAGGCTGTTTCATCCCATTCGGCGCGTAAATCCGCCACTTGCTTGCCACAACGGCCGTCACTCTGCTGAATGCTGGGCCGCAGCAGCGCGTCGCTGTCATCGAGCAGCACGACCGCCGGGAGCATTCCCGTCACTCCGATGGCGGCGATCGAATCCGCGTTGACACCGCTCACGCGCAACAATTCGTCCGTGACCGCACAGACATTCTTCCACCATTCCCCGGGATCTTCTTCGGCCCAGCCAGGATGCAGCGAAGTCAGCGTGACCGGACGGGATGCCACGCCCAGTATTCGTCCTGACATCTCGATCAGAATTCCGATCGTCGATGTCGTGCCGATATCGAGTCCGAGCAGACAGGTCATGGATGCGCTAGCGGAGGGTTTCGACGACGTCCATGAATCGTTTCACGCGCGCGCCATCGACCGGGTTCCAGGTATTGCCATCTTTCTTGAAATGAGTGCCGATGATGACACCGCTGGCAAGAGCGAGCGTGCCGCGCACGTTGTCGATGTTGACGCCGGTATTGGCAAGGACCGGCACATCGCGCACCGTGGAACAGACGCGCTGCAATTGCGACTGGTCGGCGGGTTCTCCGGTGACCGGCCCCGACACCAGGATGGCGTCGGCGAGCGACGAGAACACGGCGCTTCGGGCGCGCAGTTCGATTGGCCGCGCGTCAAGGGAATGGGCAAATTCGGCATTTATGTTGAACAACAGTTTCATGTCGGTGCGGCCAAGATTCCGACGCAGCCGCGAAGCCGCCGCGCAATCGGGCACCCACATCCCCATGTCGGAGGCGAACACGCCGGTAAATATCTCGCGCACAAAGCTTGCGCCCGTCGCAACTCCGATAGCGACGCTGGCGCTCGGGTCCCACAGATAGTTGACGCCGAAGGGAACTTTCAGGATTGGTTTTACCGCCTGCACCACGGCTGTCATCGCCGCCACGGCTTCGGAGGGCGCCTTGAAAGTGTAAGGCCGGTCATTTTCGTTGCCGAACATGATGGCGTCCACACCGCCAGCCTGCAGTTGCTCAATGTCCGCCGTGACGCCATCAATCAACTTCAGCATGCCGCCATCGGCGTCATAAAGCGGCGTGCCTGGCAAGGC
This sequence comes from Hyphomicrobiales bacterium, assembly GCA_031365765.1. Classification (GTDB taxonomy): domain Bacteria; phylum Pseudomonadota; class Alphaproteobacteria; order Rhizobiales; family Aestuariivirgaceae; genus Aestuariivirga. Next base: position 7,075 of record JANLYR010000332.1, read on the forward strand.
ACCGATATGAGCCATGGCAATCACAACTTTGCGTTTTGGACCCAGAAATTCAAAAACCATCCTGCCGTTCCTCCCCATCGGTTGGTTACAAGGTATTCAGGCCGCAACCGCGGCGATATCGACCCGCACCTTGGCGTCGTTCAACGCCTTCGCGAGCGACGGCGGCGGGGCCGCATCCGTGATCAGGACGTCAAATCCATTGAGCGGCGCGATGTGGACCAGGGACATGCGGTCAAACTTCGAGGCGTCGCAAAGCACCACCTTGATGCCGGAGGCCC
>JANLYR010000184.1:0-2164 GCA_031365765.1 Hyphomicrobiales bacterium
GGATGCTGAAACAAGTTCAGCATGACGGCGGTTCGAAATTCAGACGGCAACTTTCCCCCGCGCCATCGCCACGATGCCGGTCCTTGCCACCTCGACCAGACCGATTTCCCCCATCAACTCGATGAAGCGATCGATCTTCAACGAAGCGCCGGTCACTTCGAAAACGAAGCTTGAGATTGTCGTGTCGACCACGTTCGCACGAAACACTTCGGCCAGCCGCAATGCCTCGATCCGGTGTTCACCCACGCCAGCCACTTTCACCAGCGCCAGCTCGCGTTCGACATGCTCGCCCAATACGGTGAGATCGGTGACCTTGTGCACCGGCACCAGCCGGTCGAGCTGTGCCACGACCTGCTCGATCACGGCGGGCGTCCCGCTGGTCACGATGGTAATCCGCGACACCGCATCGTCGGCGCTGATGTCGGCAACCGTCAGGCTCTCGATATTATAACCGCGCGCCGAAAACATGCCCGCGATCCGCGCGAGCACGCCGCTCTCGTTGTCCACGGTGACGGAGAGCGTGTGACGCTCGATGGGGCCAGTGGTGATGTGCATCTAAACGAGCGCCTTGGCTTCGTCGTCCATCGTGCCCGACACTTCATTGGCCTGTAGGATCATCTCGTTATGCGCGGCACCTGATGGAATCATCGGGAAGCAATTCGCGACCTTCGACACCATGCAGTCAAAGATCACCGGTCCGTCATGCGCCAGCATGTCGGCAATGGCGCTGTCGAGGCCTGCGGGGTCAGAACAGCGAATGCCCTTCCACCCATAGGCCTCCCCGAGCTTCACAAAGTCTGGCAAACTATCGCTATAACTCTCTGAATAACGGCTTTCATAGGTCAGTTCCTGCCACTGGCGAACCATGCCCATATATTCATTGTTGAGGATAAAGATCTTGACCGGCAGGCGGTATTGCGTGGCCGTCGCCAGTTCCTGGATGTTCATCTGGATAGACGCTTCGCCCGCAATGTCGATGACGAGCGCATTGGGATTTCCGATCTGCGCACCGATCGCGGCGGGCAGGCCGTAGCCCATCGTGCCGAGCCCACCCGAGGTCAGCCATTTGTTCGGCCCCTCGAAATCGAAATACTGCGCCGCCCACATCTGGTGCTGGCCAACTTCGGTGGTGATGATCGGGCTGCGCTTGTGCGTCGCTTCCCACAGCGCGCGCACGGCATGTTGCGGCATGATCTCGGTCTTCGACTTGGTGAAGCCGAGCGAATTCTTCGCGCGCCACGTGCCGATTTGCGCCCACCAGGCGGTCAGGTCGGCCTTGGGGTGCTGGCGTGCTTTCCAGAGCTTGACGGCATCCTCGAGCACGCGTCCCACATCGCCGACGACGGCAAGGTCGACGCGGACCGTCTTGTTGATCGAACTGCGGTCAATATCGACATGAATTTTCTTCGAACGCGGGCTGAAGGCATCGAGGCGACCGGTGACACGATCGTCGAAGCGGCTGCCGAGCGCGACGATCAGGTCGGCACCGTGCATCGCCATATTCGCTTCATAGGTGCCATGCATCCCGAGCATACCCAGCCATTGCGGCCCGCTGGCCGGATAGGCCCCGAGCCCCATCAGCGTCGACGTCACCGGCGCACCCGAAATTCGCGCCAGTTCGCGCAGCATCTGGCTGGCCCCCGGGCCCGCGTTGATGATGCCGCCACCGGTGTAAAGGATCGGACGCTCCGCCGCGGCGAGCATCTCGACCAAAGTCTCTACCGCTTTCAAATCCGCCTTGAGAGCGGGGCGATAGGTCTTGTGCTGAATCTTGCCCGGATTCGTATAGCGCGCGGTGGCAACCTGCACGTCCTTTGGAATATCAACGACGACCGGGCCGGGCCGTCCCGATGTGGCGATGTGGAAGGCCTCATGAATCACCGCGCCGAGCTTGGCGGGGTCCTTCACGAGGTAATTGTGCTTGGTGCAGTGGCGCGTGATGCCGACGGTATCGGCTTCTTGGAAAGCATCGGTCCCGATCAGGCTTGTCGGAACCTGTCCGGTAATGACGACCATCGGGATCGAATCCATCAGCGCGTCGGTGATGCCCGTGATGACGTTCGTCGCGCCCGGGCCACTCGTCACGAGCACTACGCCGGGCTTGCCGGTCGAACGCGCGTAGCCTTCGGCGGCATGGGCTGCACCCGCCTCTGCCCGGACCAGG
>JANLYR010000342.1:0-12807 GCA_031365765.1 Hyphomicrobiales bacterium
GTAGAGCACCTGATTTGTAATCAGGGGGTCACAGGTTCGAGTCCTGTAACCGGCACCAGGACTATACTGGTTGAGTTTAATCGCGTGAAGCTTTGATGAGTTACACCGCAACTACATGCGGCAATCGATATCCGGCGGGAGAAAGCCGCTCTCAAGACGATTTGCGTTGGAGCTTGCATATAATTCAAGGCACTGTTTCAGGAAATTGTCGCTCACTCCAAACTACAGATGTAGAAACACTTTAGTCTTCGCTTGATAGTTCGCTACTGTCCCGGAAACAGAATTACTCCCATCTTGTATGCTTTGAACTTCGTGCCGCTCTTGCCAATTACGTCAATTTGGGTAAATCTTGCACTGTTGGGACCGGTCATCGGAGGGATGTCGGGGCCATGGTTGCCAGGAGGGCATGATGAAACGGCTAATGATTGCTCTTTCCACTTTATGTATTTTCGCTTTGCCAGCGCAAGCGGCACGCATCGAATTCCGCGGTTCTTTCCACATCACAAGCGCCAGCCCGGCCTGCGTTGATGACGGCTATCCTATTGGTTACTTTTTTACATTTAGGTATAACCCACGCAACGTTGGAGACAATGGGCCAAGCACCCGGCTTTCCATCCTTGATCCAAACTTAATGGAAAACTATACGCTGCAATCAGGTTCGCTGATCGGGACAACATTTAGGTTGGTGGATGCCGCTGGTATTGCGAGAGGGTTTTTTACCTTTCCGGCACACATGCGCATCACTTCGCAAGTGCCAGCAACGCCCACACTCACGACCGTGTCGGTCACTCTCAATGGCAACATCCAGCAATTTGATTCCGACCCGAACTGCCAGATCGGGTTCACGGCGACCGGATACGCACGCGTGAAATGAAATTACTTTACAACGCAACATTCAAGGAAATCGGTTACCGGAGCGCAAAATGACCAAGAAAATCGCATTGGCGTGGATCATACTGAGTTTGTTTTCTGCGCCTGCTTTCGCAGATACGTTCAACGGCACAATCTATTTTACTGCCCGTTCCGCCAACTGTGCAAACTTTCCACGATTAGCCACAATGGGAATGCGCTATTTGCCGCGCAATCTTGGAACCAATGGCGACACAACCATTCTCACGCTTGATTCTGGTCTCCCCGGCAATTCCGCCTCACCTTTTATTTTTATGCTCAGTTTAAGAGCCGATAGTATCAATCTGATCGGCCCTACATTTCGACCCATCAATGGCAACGCCATTTTTGAAGATCACACTGCTTTCCTGTCGCAAATGCGGATCACTACGCAAACTCCGACGGTGCCAGTTACAACAACCAAGTCCCTCAAACTGGCTGGCAACATACGTGACTTCAACGGCGTGGCGGATTGCGATGTCGCGTTCGAAGCGACCGGCTACAAATACCCATGAAGCATGGAATTTTTCGAAGTCATTTGCGCGGTCATACCGAGGTTTTAATCGTAACGATTTGACCGGCTACTGCGCCGGTACATTGGCCGCTCCGCGCGAGGTCTGGATTATCGTGTAACCTCCGGATACGGTTGCCGGCACGAGCGTGCCTTCATCGATGAGTTTTTTCGTGCAACGCATGATGTCTTCATACACCGTCGCATCAATCTGATACTTTGTGGGACTCGCGGCAACTATCTCATGGACCAGCAGCACGACCCACTGGCCCTTCCTCGCGCCCTCGGCAATCTTGTTGCAAACCTCCGTTGCGTTGGTAGTGGGCGAACCAATATCGTATCTGCTGATGAGAAGCGGATAGACGCTTGCGAGATCGTTCATTCCGCCGGCAAATCCCTGAACCAGGTTGAATTGATAGTGCTTGCCGATTTCGTCGAGGACCTTCTCGTTGAATCTCGAGAAAGGCGTAGCAAACGATACGGGCGTCACGCCGATTTCCTCTTTGATCTTATATTTGGGATATTCCATTTCAAGTTCGACTGACATGCGGTTCTGCGTCGTCAAGTCGGTGTGGATATGGGTATGGGCGCCAATCTCCCAACCCGCACCGTGGATCGTTCGCAACTGATCCCAGGACAGTCCGGTTTCCTTTCCGCCGATCGAGGTTGTCACCAGGATCGTTCCATTGATTCCATGATTTCGCGCAATGACGTAGCCGTTCCACGCATTCACCGAAGCGTCGTCGATCGTCAGCGAGAAAATGCCGGGCGTACCGGCGTGGGCGACTGGCGGAATGCTTAGAACAGCCATCGCGCAGAACTGGGCGACGCGTTTGACGAAGTTTGGCTTCAGCATCACCAGTCCGACTTTCCATTGCACGCGGAAGCATCAAATAGCGGATCAGGAGCCATCTTAGCAAACCGATCTTGCGGGCACGGGCCAGAAAAAGGGAGAAAAAATAACGGGAGTGCCCCGCCGCCATGACAGCGGCGGGACCACACATTCGAGAGCAATCAGTTCGAGCGTTCGACCCGCATGAGATAGTCGTCCATGAAGGCCGTTCCACCGCCAACCTTGCGCCACACAATGCGGAAGTTGGTGGAATTTGCAACGATCTCGCGGCACCATGTCATCGTATGGGTCTGGGCCGCATTGCCAGAATGGAACGTGTTGGGTCCCACCGGTTCAATGTTGATGAAGGCTCCACCGTTGATGCTGACCTGGGCCTGAACTTCGATCGAGCCGCCACCGGAGGCTGACGCCTCACCCGAAAAGGTTATGGTATAGAGATCGACACCGCCGCCAGATCCACCCCCTGGTATGCTGGTGGTCGCCAAGCCGCCGAACACGGCGGAGGACGTTGAGGTGCTGGCATTCTGGGTATTTGTTGAAACCGCCTCCTGGCCAAAGCCATCGCAGGTTCCGGGCGCGCGGTTTATAGCCGCCGTTCGCGTGTCGCTCACTTGGGCCGTGGCGGCGTTAAACGCCCCCAACAGGCCGGCCGTCGCGGCCATAAGCAAAAGACTTGCAGATTTCTTCATATCGGATCTCTCCACCTAGTCGATGCGGACGCACCATGCTTCCGCCAATCGAATCCGTTGCCCCCTCAAGCAGACTCGCAACGCAATCAGACGAGATTCGGTTCCCGAAACGTTTTGAGGTTTGAGGGCTAGGCGGCCTTTCGGACCTGTTGGCTCGAAGAATGGGCCTCCGCCCGGCGTCTGCCCTGCCGGTGCTTTCCGCCGCCCGTCAGTTTGCGCGCGGCGGTTTTGAACAGGGCGGCGCACTCCCACAGCGCCGGCTGGAGATCGTCGCTGACGAAAGAGTCGGAATATTCGCGGCCCGTGATCCAGCGGAGGGGCTGCAGGAGGAAATCGCCAATATCGCGCAGCCAAGTGCCGAGCTGGTTTCGCGGCAAGTGGCGCACACGGCCCAAGAGATGAAATCCGTCAAGCATGAGGTTGCGGCTTCTGATGCCTACCGGGTAGTCGATCGGCGGGTGTTGTTTGTGCAGTGCAAAAAGATCATAGAGCAGACAGGGGAAATCGACGCCGATGGCGAGCGGCAGACCCATCGATCCCCAGAAACGCGCATTGGTCTCGAGCAGCACCCATTCTCCGCTGTCGCGATTGAAGCGGAATTCAAACATGCACACACCCGTGAACGCGGTGTGCCGGCAGATCCTGGCGCAGGCATCGTGAAGGCCAGGATGCAGCGCTTCGCTGATGCGGTAGGTGCTGGGGCCGGCCCTGCCCTCACGCAGCCGCCGGTGCTGGAAAGCCTGGAGGATCGTGCCATCGTTCGCCAGAACCGAAACGCCGACGCCCGCCCCTTCAAAAAAGGCTTCAGCCAGATAACGCGATGAATTTCCCTGGGTTGCCAGCACAGCCTCAAGTTCGTGGGCAGAGCGGGCGATCATCACCTTATCCCAGGCATCGAGGTTGCCGGCAGCAAACGAGCGGCGCGGCTTGACCACCAAGGGAAGCCCAAGTTCGGGGATCAAACCCGCGGCCGTGTCACCAGCCTTCAGCGGCCGGCCCCGCATGGCTGGAATGCCCAGGTCGTTACAAAGACGGCGGGTCAGCTGCTTGTCGAAAAGCACCTGCATCGAGAGCGGATTGGGGATGGCCAGGATTTCGGCCGGGAGTTCGTGGCGATGAAGATCGAGCGCCAGGATGGCCCGGTCGCAGCAGGGAACGATGAGATCGAAGGTTTGGTTTCGGAGAATGGCCTGGACGCCCGCCAGCCAGTCGTGGGGTGCATCCGAGTAGCGCGGCAGCCGGTGAATGCGGGTCACATATTTGGATTTCAGAGCCGGCGCATGCCAGTCGAACGGCACCGCATGAACTTCCCTGCCCGCGCGGCCAAGCGACCTGGCGATCGCCAGAAAAATCCGCATGTCGTCGCCGAACACGAGGACGCGTCCGCGTTTGTCGCCGGTCATTTCCTTTGCCTTGTCCAGTCGCATGCAGCCGCACATCCTATTGAGCCCGCCTTAACAGAAACTTGGCATGATATTCGCTTGTGGTGGGACCATGAGCGAAACAGCAATGTCATATTCCGGGATGGCCAATGCAATATCCGCACCCGGCCGAGGCGGCCCGGCGGAGCTGTTGAGGGACATGGTTAACGCGCTCCCGACGGTGGCCGCATGAGCGCGATACTTGACAGTACGGACGGCCGATCAAAGCCGTTGCTGGCGCGTCTGATGGCTGCCCATCATATCTGGAGCTGGGCCGACCAAGCTGTTGTCAGTGCTGCGAGTTTCGTGATGCTGGTGATGCTTGCACGGGCTACCGATGCAGCCCAGCTTGGCGCTTATGCGGTTGGCGTTTCGGTATTCGCGCTGCTGCTTGCGACGCAGGAATCGCTGATCACCAGGCCATATGCCATTCAGTTGTATCGGCCCATCGGCACGCCCTCGCAGCATGCGTTCAGCACCTTTGCTCTCAGCCTGCTGCTGTCGCTCGCGGCGGTGCCAGTGCTGGTTGTCACGGGGCTGGGGCTGCAGCGCTGGGGCCTATCTAATTTCGCTCAGGTTGCCTTCGCGCTGGCGGCAGCGCTTCCATCGGTTCTCATCCGCGAATTCGCTAGGCGCTATGCCTTTGCCCATTTGAGAATGTTCCAAGCAATGCTGCTTGATTGCCTTGTCGCTGCCATCACGCTTGTCCTTCTGGGGTGGTTGGCATGGCGCGGCGAACTTCTGGCACACACGGCATTTCTGGCGACGGGGGCGGCGTGCGGAATTGGTGGTGTCACCTGGTTCATTCTCCAGCGGCGTGAGTTCACCTTCAGCCTTTCCCATCTCGGCGCAACTTTCCGGCAGAGCTGGTCGCAGGGGCGGTGGCTTTTTTCGGGACAGCTTGCCATCCAGGCACAGGGCTACATGACACACTGGCTGTCGCTGGTGATTGCCGGCGTGACGGTGACCGGCATCTATGCCGCCTGCATGAGCATCGTGGCCTTCTCCAACCCCATTCTCTACGGCGTGTTCAACGTGCTGACGCCAAAGTCCGTCCGCATGCTTCGCAACAACGGACCGGCCGCGCTCAAGCGCCAGGTGATGCGCGATGCAGCACTTCTGGCGATGCTGATGATCCCCTTCTGCGCGACGATATACCTGGCGGGCGACACGATCATGGCGTTGGTATTCAAGGGCGCGGAATATGCCGGACATGGCAATATCCTTACGGTTCTGGCCTTGTCGGCCTTGGCTTCGGCGGTGGGCGCACCAGCCTCGATCGCGCTGGCAAGTGCCGAGCGGAGCGGTGCCGTCGCCGTGGTGACCTCTCTGACGGCACTCCTCAATATCCTGCTGGTCTGGTGGTTCCTCACGCAGTGGGGCCTGCTGGGCGCGGCCTATGCCGTTCTCCTCGTTGAAATCCTCGGCTGCCTCGGCCGCTGGACTGCCTTCCTGATGCTGGTTCCGACACTCAACGCCACGAAGGACGCATGACATGCTGAAGCTGCTCGACACCGCAGGCCCTTCCTTCCCCCCTCAAGCACAGGCCGATGGACCCGATCTGGGCGGCGTGTTCCAGGCGCTGGACGATGCCGGCATCGCCTACTGCGCGCTGCATGGCTATGAAAATTATCCCCAGACCAGCGGCTCGGATATCGACCTGCTGATCGATCGCACGGTTACGCGCGCGCAACTGCTCCGCGTGTTCCGCGACGCGCGCGAAAGGATCGGCGGCGACGTGGTGCGTGCCTATGGCTTTCATTTCATTGTCGCTGGCGCCGGTGCCGATGGCGGCATGCGGTTTCTCGATCTTGATATGGAGGGAAGCGCCGATTGCGATCCTCAAGATATTCTGAACAATCGCCGCCGGCTTCGGCAGTTCTGGATTCCGGCCCAAGGCGATGAATTCGGTGCCTATCTGGCCCGCACGATCGCCGGCGGCCGTCTCAACATACTTCGCGCGCGGAGACTGAGCGCGCTGTTCCGGCAGGACCGGTTCGCCTGCGAGGTGCATGTGCGGCGGCTGTGGAAAGAGTCCAGTGCCACCCACATCCTCGCTGCGGCGGCGTCAGGGGATTGGAGCCTTGTATTGAAAGACCAGCAAAGGTTGCGGGCAGAACTGCGAAACGGTGTGATGGGCAAGCTGCGCGACAGGTTGGGGGGCATCGGCCGCAAGCTCGGCGCGTTGTGGACGCCCGACGGCGTCAATGTTGTCGTTCTTGGACCCGATGGCGCCGGCAAATCGTCGGTGATCGATGCGCTGGAAAAAAGACTGGGGCCGGTGTTTTCGGGCTCCTACTGCGCCGGGTTCGCACCATCGCTGCGGCGGCTTCTGGGCCGTCCCGGAAAGCCTACAGACCAGCCCCATGCCCTGCCCCGCCGCTCGGCCGCCGTCTCGATCATCCGCGCTGGCTACTGGTTCGCCTACAACACGCTGGGCCAGCCTTACCGGCATGTGGCGCTGGCGCGCTCAACGCTTATTCTCAACGACCGCCACTTCCTCGACATTTTCGTCGACAGCGTGCGCTACCGCTATGGCGGACCGCGCTGGCTGCTGAGCGTGGTCAAGGCGCTATCGCCCAGGCCCGACCTCGTCATTCTGCTCGATGCGCCAACCGAGGTCCTGCAATCGCGCAAGCAGGAGGTGCCGTTCGCGGAGACGGAACGCCAGCGCAAGGACTATCGCGCTTTGCTGAAGGGCCTGGGAAACGGGCATATCGTCAATGCGGCACAACCCTTCGACCGGGTGGTGAACGACGCCTCCCGGGTTATCCTCAATTACATGGTCCGGCGCGGCCAGTATGGTGCCACCCTTCATCGGTAGCGCTGGACGCAGGGGCACCCCTGGTGTACGAGGCCGCCGGTTCGAGGCGGATGATATGACACGGAGCGTCGTTTATGCGGACGGGACATGGGACCTGCTGCATTACAACCATATCGAAATGCTGCGGGAATGCCTGCAATTCGGCGACCGTCTGGTGGTGGGCGTCGTATCGGACGCGTGGGTTTCGACCTACAAGCGCCCGCCCGTTTTGACGGAAGTGGAACGGGTGCGGAGCATCGAGAGCCTGGGTTTCGTTTCGGAGGCGATCCTGCTTGACGGTCCGTTCACCGCCGACCTCATGCGGAGTATCATCGCGCGTTTCCGCCCCGTGGCGGTGGTCTATGGCAGTCCCGGTTTCGAGGACTATTACCAGCCCGCAAAAGATGCCGGTATCATGAAACGGCTTTCTTACCGCCCAGGAATCACCAGCAGCGAAATCATCAAGCGCGTACTGCGCGATCATGCCGGGCAGACCGGAATCGCCAAGCCATGACGGCCCCGCGCGTGACAGAGGGCATCCCCTTCAGCCATAGCTGGGACAATGCGACCTGGACGCGGCTGCGGAGCCTGCTGGCGCGCAGTCTCGATGCGGCGAGGGCCGCCGGCGTCACTCTCTTTCTCGATGGCGGCACGCTCATCGGCTATGTGCGGGAACGGGCGTTTCTCGCATGGGACGACGATCTCGATCTTGTGCTGCTGGACCGCGAAAAGATTCCGGAATTCGTCGGCGAACTCGGCAAGCGCGGCGTGCGCGTCCTCACCGACTGGACGGGGATGCTCAAGCTCTTCGATCCCTCATACGAGACGATCACGGCGATCGGGCGCACCTACAGCTATCCCTATTGCGATGTCTTCCTGTTTGAGCAGAGCAGCACCGGGCTCGCGTCGCTTTCAACCGACTGGCCCTATGTATTCCCTGTCGATGCCTATCTTCCGGCGCGGGACGTTTCGTTCCTGGGATTGCCATGTCACATTCCGCGCGATTACCGCGGCGTTCTCGATGTGGAATACAAAGGCTGGGATACCGAGGAAGTGTCCTCGCTCTGGGATCACCGCAACGAATGCGACCGTCATCCCATCGGCCGCCGCACAATCGTCACCGATGAGACAGGATTGAAGCTCGATCTGCCGGAGCACGTCCGGGAATGCGCGCGACTGGGGCTCGATCCTTTTCTGGAGGGCTGGGGCCGGCCCGCATGAAGTAGGCGCCGATTACACTTCCGCCGGCTTCAGCTGCACGCTTTCACCGCAGCCGCAGGCGCCGGTCTGATTGGGATTGTTGAAGGTGAAGCCCGATTTGAGCGCGCTCTGCTGAAAATCCATCTCGGTGCCAAGCAGAAACATCACGGCCTTGGGATCGATCAGCACCTTGACGCCCTTGTCCTCGACCACTTCGTCGAAGGGCTTCTGTTCCGCCGCCCATTCCATGGTGTATTCCATGCCGGCGCAGCCGCCGTTCTTGACGCCGATGCGTAGGCCGGCGACGGGCTTCTCGGAGCGTTCCATGATCTGGCGGACGCGGGATGCAGCGGCCTCGGTGAGTTTCATCGCCTGCGGCCGGGGACGGGGATTTGCTGTTGCCATCACTTCATCCTACCACATGTTGAGCGCGACGCGGGCTTCATCCGACATCCGGCTGTGATCCCAAGGCGGGTCAAAGACAATATTGGCCTTGGCGCTTTGGACGCCGGCCACCGTCGAGACGGCGTTCTCGACCCAGCCCGGCATTTCACCGGCCACCGGGCAGCCGGGAGCGGTGAGCGTCATCTCGATCGCCACGTTGCGGTCGTCGTCGATATCGACCTTGTAAACCAGGCCCAATTCATAAATATCGACCGGAATCTCGGGGTCATAAACGGTCTTGAGGGCCGCCACGATATCGTCGGTCATCCGCGCCAGATCGTCCGGCGGGATGGCACTCGGGTTTGGCGGCGTTGGGGCTTCCGCCACGGTCTGTTCGATTGCATCCATCATGAAAATATCCTCCGTGCGGAGATAAGCGCTTCCGCCAGAACATCAACCTCTTCCAGCGTGTTGTACATGGCGAAGGAGGCACGGCAGGTGGAAGTGACGCCGAAGCGGGCGAGCAAGGGCTGGGTGCAGTGGGTACCGGCCCGCACCGCAACCCCCGAACGGTCGATCACGGTCGCCACGTCATGGGCGTGCGCCCCTTCCATGTTGAAGGAGAGGATCGCTCCCTTGTCGCGGGCGCGGCCGAAAAGGCGCAGCGAGTTGATCGCCGAGAGGCGCCCGGTGGCGTAATCGCGCAAACTGGCTTCGTGCGCGGCGATGTTGGCGAGGCCGATTGCGGACATGTAGTCGAGTGCTGCACCGAGACCGATGGCCTGCACGATGGCTGGCGTTCCAGCCTCGAAGCGGTGCGGCGGATCGTTGTTGGTGATCTCGTCGGTCGTCACTTCATTGATCATTTCACCGCCACCCTGATAGGGCGGCATGCGCTTGAGGTGTTGAGCCTTGCCGTAAAGCTCGCCGATGCCGGTGGGGCCATAGGTCTTGTGTCCGGTGAAGACATAGAAGTCGGCATCGAGCGCCTGCACGTCGATCGCCATGTGGACTGCCGCCTGGCTGCCGTCGACCAACACGGGAATGCCCCGCGCGTGGGCCAGCCTGATGACCTCGGCCACGGGAACGATGGTGCCCAGCGCGTTCGACATCTGGGTGATGGCGACGATCTTTGTTCTGGAGGTCAGCAGCTTCTCAAATTCGTCGAGCAGGAAATTTCCGTCATCGTCGATAGGCGACCAGCGAATGACGGCGCCCTTCCGTTCGCGGTGGAAATGCCACGGCACGATGTTGGAATGGTGCTCCATGATCGACAGCACGATCTCGTCGCCCTCGCCCAACACCAACCCACCGAAGCTCTGGGCCACGAGGTTGACCGCCTCGGTGGCGTTGCGGGTGAAGATGATCTGATCCTTGGACGGAGCATTGATGAAGCGGCGGACACTCTCGCGCGCATCCTCGAACGCTTGTGTGGCCGTATTGGAGAGAAAGTGGAGCCCGCGATGCACGTTGGCATAGCCTTCAGTGTAGCTTTCGTTCATCGCATCGAGCACGGCGCGTGGCTTCTGCGCCGAGGCGGCATTGTCGAGATAGACCAGCGGCTTGCCATAGACTTCGCGCGACAGGATGGGAAAATCGCGGCGGATGGCCTCGACGTCGAAGGATGCGGCAGGTTTTCTCTGGGCGATGCTCATGGCGCTTGCCGGTGATCGGTGAGCCAAGTGGCGGCGTAGGCTTCGAGCGCTTCGCGGATGCCGTCATGGGCGATCGTGTCGAAGGCTTCGCCCACGAAGGCGGCGATGAGCAGTGACTTAGCCTCCGGCTCCGGAATGCCGCGCGATCTCAGATAAAAGATGTGATCGGCGTTGAGATCGCCGCAGGTGGCGCCGTGACCGCAGACCACGTCGTCGGCGAAAATCTCAAGTTCGGGCTTGGCGTCGAATTCCGCTGTCTCGGCCAACAGCAGCGCGTGGCTCGATTGCTTGCCGTCGGTCTTCTGGGCGTGCGGCCGGACGATCACCTTGCCTTGGAAGATGCCGCGCGCGCGGCCGTCCATTACGCATTTGAACAGTTCGCGGCTGGTGCAGTGAGGGACTGAGTGATCGACCACGAGGCGGGTGTCGGCGTGTTGTTTTCCGGCGAGAAGATAGGCGCCCGCCATCTTCGCGTCGCCGCCTTCGCCGTCGAACACATAGGTGCCGTTCTGGCGGTTGACGCGGGCGCCCGATGTCAGCGTCAAGTCGCGGAGCGTGGCGTTTTTTCCCAGCGTCACATGGGCATGGGAGAGATGGATGGCGTCCGCCGCCTCGTGCTCGACTTTCACCCGGTCGAGCCGGGCCCCCTCGCCCACGGTAATTTCGGTGACGCTGTTGGCGAGATAGGAGCCCTCGCCCAGATGGGTTTCGATGATCGTGGCGGACGAACCGGCGGCGATGTCGATCACATTGCGGGTGGCGATGGTGCGCGGGGCCGCATCGGTTGCGATGAACAGGAGTTCGACCGGCGTATCGGCGGTGCCGGACAGTGTGAGCTTTGCACCATCGGTGGCGAAGGCGTGGTTGAGGTTGAGTACCGGCTCGTCGGGTTTGACGCGCGCCGCAAGTGCGCCATTGGCGAGCTTGGAATGGGCGGCGTCATAGTGGCCGTTGACGAAGACCATGCGCGTCGCCGCGATCCTGGCGAAGGGCGACGACTTGATCAGGCGGGCGACATCGATGGCGGCGGCGGTCACCCGCTGGCGCGGCGGGTACGGCTTGTCGATCAGCGTCCGGAGGTTCGTCCATTTCCACTCCTCCATCCGGGGATGAGGCAGCAGATCGCCGCCAAAAGCCAGCTCCGCCGGAGTGCGAATGACTGCGACATTCATGCCGCTGCCTGCGCGAATTCGGCATAGCCCTTGGCTTCGAGCTCGTGGGCCAGTTCCTTGCCGCCCGATTTGACGATGCGTCCCTGCGACAGGACGTGGACGTGATCGGGGATAATATAGTCGAGCAGGCGCTGGTAATGGGTGATGAGGATCATGGCGCGGTCGGGCGAGCGGAGCGCGTTGACGCCATCGGCGACCACAAGGAGCGCGTCGATGTCGAGGCCTGAATCGGTTTCGTCGAGCACGCAGAGCGAAGGTTCGAGCACCGCCATCTGGAGAATCTCCGCGCGCTTCTTCTCGCCGCCGGAGAAGCCGACATTGACGGGACGGCGCAGCATATCCTGGCTGATGTCGAGTTTGGCGGCGCGTTCCTTGACGAGCCGCATGAAATCGGGCGTGGACAGGTCCCTTTGCCCACGCGCCTTGCGCTGCGCGTTGAGCGCCACCTTGAGAAACTGCATGGTAGCGACGCCGGGAATTTCGATCGGATACTGGAACGCCAGGAACACGCCCTTGGCGGCGCGCATGTCCGGCTCCATCGCCAGCAGGTCCTCGCCCTTGTAGGTGACGGAACCCTCGGTCACTTCATAGCCGGCGCGTCCCGCCAGCACATAGGACAGCGTTGATTTGCCGGAGCCGTTCGGACCCATGATGGCGTGGACCTCGCCGGCTTTCACCGAGAGGGTCAGCCCATTGATGATGGCGCGGTCTTCGTCGGCCAGCTTGACGTGAAGGTTTTTAATTTCGAGCATTTTTATTCCATTGCCAAATTTTGTCATCCCGGCGAAAGCCGGGACCCATCAGTCACCGTGACGGATGGGAGAGGATTGATATTTTGTTTGCCATGGGTCCCGGCTTTCGCCGGGATAACAGTGGAGTGGTATTCATCCCACACTCCCTTCGAGCGAGATCCCGATCAGCTTCTGCGTTTCCGCCATGAACTCCATCGGCAGTTGCTGCAGCACGTCGCGGACGAAGCCGTTGACGATGAGGGCGGTGGCCTCCTCGTTGGAGAGTCCGCGCTGCTGGCAGTAGAACATCTGGTCTTCGGAGATCTTCGAGGTGGTGGCCTCGTGCTCGAACTGGGCGGACGCGTTCTTCGACTCGATGTACGGCACCGTGTGCGCGCCGCACTGGTCTCCGATGAGGAGCGAGTCGCAGTTCGTGAAATTCCGCGCACCCGTGGCCTTGCGGTGCGCCGAGACGAGGCCCCGGTAGGTGTTCTGCGAGC
>JANLYR010000214.1:0-6466 GCA_031365765.1 Hyphomicrobiales bacterium
GAACGGTAACACAACGACATCCGACAAAACTCCGTCAGGCGTTCCCTTTGATGTCGGCACGGATCGGGGGGAATCGATGTCGCCCCAACTTGCGGGCCCGGTGCCTTCGCTGACCTCGGCGAAGTCGTATGTGCCATGATAAGCACCTTCGCATTTGGCGATGGCCGGCCTGCCGGTAAAGGCACGTGCCGCCTTGATGGCCGTCATCACCGCCTCAGTACCCGAATTGGCAAATCTGATCCGCTCCACCGCGGGCAAGCGCGCGACGAGAAGCTCCGCCAACGCGATTTCACTTTCGGTCGGCATGCCGAAGCAGGTGCCCAGCGCCAACTGCTCCGTGACCGCCGCTGCCACCTTGGCATTGCCGTAACCATGAATCATGGCTGTGAAGTTATTGATCGCGTCGATGCGCTCCACGCCATCAACATCGGTCACACGGCAGCCGGAGCCACGCACGGCATAGGCGGGGTGTGGCGAGAAGTAGAGTGTTGTCCGGGTGTTTCCGCCAGGAAGCACCTTGCAGGCACGCTCATACAGTTCAGCACTACCCATCTTTGATATCTCACTGGCGCTAAGGCTCGGTGCCCCTTGCACGGAAGCTTACCTCGATTGATTTTTACTATACAATGATATTGTATGTCACATAATGCTATCTGTATTTAGTATTGGTATTAAGCGAAATTTGGAGTCGGATTTGATCAACCCATGTTTTCGGGACCCGCCGTGGGTCACACTCTCCGCGACGACACTGCGCCGCCTTGCAGAGACAGTCTCATGAGCGCCTTGCAACTTGGGACCCTGGAAAAGGCCCAGAAAATCTTGGACCTGTACTATCGCAATGCCGAAAGCCTGACCTTCTCGGAGATCGTCGAAAAGACCGGCCTCGAAAAAGGATCGGTCCAGAGATTGTTATATTCACTGCAAGCGCTCGGCTTCCTGACACGCCATCAGCGCTACAAGCGCTACAGCCTGTCTCCCAGATTCATTTCCTTCGCGGTTTCCTACCTCCAGTCCGATCCACTGATGAATCAAGCGATCAAGTATCTCGAACCGATCGCGAAACAGACGAACGAGTCTGTCGGCATCGCCATTCTGGATGGCATCAATACCTACTTTATCGTAAGGATACCCAATCTTGTCAGCCACGACTTTGCCTTGCTTCCGG
This sequence comes from Hyphomicrobiales bacterium, assembly GCA_031365765.1. Taxonomy (GTDB): domain Bacteria; phylum Pseudomonadota; class Alphaproteobacteria; order Rhizobiales; family Aestuariivirgaceae; genus Aestuariivirga. Next base: position 1,166 of record JANLYR010000214.1, read on the forward strand.
TGCGGCGCTACGCCTATTGCACGGCTGCGGGGCGTGCCATCTTGTCCCGTCTCCCGCCAAAGGAGATGGACAGCATTCTGGAAGCCTCGCCGATGCGAAGCCTGACTTCGCGGACAATCACCGACAGGGCGGTGATCCGCAGTCTGGTCGATCGCGCGCGAGAGGACGGTATCGCCTGGCAGGATGGTGAAGTTCTGGACATGGAACTTAGCATCGCGGCCCCTATCATCGGCGAAGGCGGCCGGCCCGTGGCGGCCGTGAGCCTTTCGGTCGATAAAACGCGATACACGCTCGACACGGCGCGCGAACATTTTACTGCGATGGTGCGGACGGCGGCGCAGGACATGTCCAGTTCGAGCTTGACGGCAAGCAATCCGGGATTCTAGCCGGGGAGGAATACCGCGCGGCATTCCTCGGCGCTGGCACCGCGCAGACCGAGATATTCAACCGCCTCACGCATCGATCGGACCAACGCCGCATTGTCGGGGGCGGTCCGTCCGTCCGGCAGGATTGTTCCGTTCTCGAAACCGATTCGCACATGGCCATGGAGAAGTGCTGCGGAATGAAGCACCTCGTATCCGGCTGCGCCAAACGCGCAAATCATCCAAGACGAAACGGGAAATCCGAGAGGAAGGAAGGTCATCAGGGCACGGGCGTCGGCCGGCACGACACTCTGGTAGCGTCCCACGACGAGCAGAATATTGGGACGGGATTCGGGAATAACCCCACGCTTCATCGCGCGTTGAAAGCTTTGAATATCCGCTAGGTCGTAAAGGATATACTGGATTCCCACACGCTCGGTATTGCACCAAGTCAAGAGTTCGGCGCAGTCCGACATAGTGACCTCCGGCCGGGAAAGTTCCCTCCAGGCCACAGAGGCCGCTTCTGGTCGCGCGGATTTCAGAAAATTTATCTGCTCGCGGGCTGAATAAGTGCCGAAGGACTCTGTCGTCGTCTGGACAACGGCACTGCGACCGACTGCTGCGATAATCGCGGCTTCCAGGTGGCGCGCTTCCCCAGCATCAAGCAGGTGTCGGCCGTCGGCATCCCGCACGTGAACGTGCAGCAAAGTCGCGCCGCAATCGACGCAAGCGGCGCAGCATTCGACGATCTCGGATTTCGTCAGCGGAACGCCCGGATGGTCAGACTTCTGCAATCGCGCACCATTGGGCGCGGCTGCGATTACGACTGCGCGGCTCAAGCAGGTTTCTGGAACAATTGAATGATATTGCCGGCAGGATCCTTGAAGGCGCAGGTTCGCCCGTGTGAACCCATGTTCCTGTGCGCTACAATCTCAACGCCTTCTACTGCCAGTTTCGCGACGATGCGGTCGATCGAGTCCACATCGAGGACGACCACGCCACCGGCGGCACCGGGAGCTGCCTCGCGGTCCGAGGCGAGAGCGAAATTCTGCCCGTTGACGTCAAACTGGACCCAATGGTCTCCATCCGCGAATTTCACCTTGAATCCAAGGATGTTCTCGTAAAATCTGCGATCCCGTTGGAGGTTACCCGACATGTAGTAGAAATTCTGCAGACGATTTACGGTCATATTTGTCCTTGGTTCCGGCGCGTATCCGATCAGGCTCGGCACTGCGTTTCCTCAAGCAATTTTCCCGAGGCCCCGAAAGGACCCGTCAAAATAGACCAGCGGCCTCTTGCCAGGCCCCAGCCGAACATCCTCCACTACCCCAACCAGCAGTACATGCGAGAACACGGGCACGAATTTTACAATCCTGCATTCAATGCGACCAAGCGCCGTCCGGTCCTTGTCGTCGTATGCACTTTGACGCAGGCTGGACAGCGAAGCGATCCGGACCCCTTCGCCCAACCGTCCCGCCAGGGCATTCGCCGCATGAGCCTGTCCTTCCGACAGGAGGTGAACGGTAAAGCGGTGCTTTTTACGAAGCACCGTGAGCATGCGCGAGACCGCGCGCACCGAAACCAGGACGGAAGGCGGCTCCATCGAAAGCGAGGTGACAGAGGTTGCAGTGAACCCAAGAGTCTCTCCCCCTTGCTCCACCGTCACCGCACATACGCCAGCGGCGAGGCGGCGCATGCTCTCTTTAAAGGCGTCGACAAAGTCCGGAGCCGGATCAGGTCCGGCCTCGCGGGAGGACCATAGGGCCTCTTCCAGAATCTCGGAGAACAGGCCCCCGCTTTGCTCCACTACGCCACCTCTCGGACGCGACTGGCTGTGTCAACCGCAACCGCCTTGCGGACCAGCGGCATGACCTCTTTGCCGAAGCGCTCCATCGACCGAAGCGCGGCGCGCGGCTCGATCGCCGCCGGCATCATGAAACAGCTCAGGTCAGTGATACCGTTGGCCTTGATGTCCTTGATGAGGCGTTCTGCCACGACCTCGGCGCTGCCGATTGGAACGGCTGCCTTGATCGTCTCAAGCGACGGCTCGTCCGGTACCGGGAGATCCTCGATGATGTGTCCGTTCAACTTCTGTCCGCCTATGCGCATGTGTCCAGCCGACCGGCCGGCGTAGCGAATTCCCGCGGCGACCTTGTCGAGTTCGGCGCGATCATCGCTTACAAAAACGTAGCGTTGGGCAGCAAAGCGACTACCTTCTAGATTGAAGCCGCTCTCCTTGTAACGAGCCACCACTCCGGTGCGCATGGCGGCAAGCGCTTTCGAGTCTCCCCAGCCAACCGTTACGAAGGGCACGGCGCCAACCTTCTCGGCATATCGGATCACTTCGTCATAGAAGGCCACGTAGAAGGTTTCGATGTTGCGCGGCACCGCCAATGAGATCGCCATGGGCACATCCGGAATCTGATAGTACTTGCCGGAGAATTCAAAACGGCCCTCGTGCAGAGCCTGATGCATGATTTGCCAGACTTCCAGCATCCGCTGTTGCCGTTCGGCCAGATCCATCCCGAAAGCGTCAAATTCGAAGCGCTGATAGCCGGAACCGATGCCGAGCACCGCGCGCCCGTCGCACAGCTGGTCCAGCAAGGCAAATTCCTCGGTGACACGGATCGGATTGTATAATGGCGCTACGACGACCGCGGGCCCCAACTTAATCCGGCGGGTCTCCCGCGCGACGGCCGCACCCATCATGAGCGGCGACGGACACAAGGAATAATTCGCGAAGTGATGCTCGGCGAACCAGGCAACGTCGAAGCCGATCTCGTCCGCAAGCTTCACGCAGTCGATAGTGCCGCGGTAAACCTCTTGTTGAGAGATGCCGAACTGGTTCATCAGATTGAAGAGGCCAAAGCGCATAGGACACTCCAGATTTTGCTATTAGATATAATCTATCAATATGTGATATTTATTGTCAACCCTCTAGATGCCAACGATCGTCTCGCCCCCGTTCGGACTAAGCACTTGACCAGTAATGAAGTCAGACTCCGGAGATGCCAAAAAGGCCACGGAATATGACATTTCAATAGGTGTCGCGTAGCGGCCCAAGGGAACGCGTGCCACTTTCTGTACCATCTTTTTTTCAATATCGGGCTGTGAGAGTACCATTTCCGTCAGCACACCACCTGGCGCCACCGCATTGACGTGAATATTCCACGGTGCGAGTTCCTTGGCCCAGGCTTTTGTCAGACCCAAGAGCGCTGCTTTCGCGGCGCAATACGGCGAGGCATAATGATGACCGACCATGCCCCAAATCGACGAGATATTAATGATCTTGCCGCTACGCTGCTGCTTCATTGTCGGCACGACCGCCTTCGCCGCAAAGAAGCTCCCACGAACATGAACTGCGAACATGCGGTCGAAATGTTCCTCGGTGGTATCCTCGATGATGGGTTCGCCCCCGATGCCAGCATTGTTGACGAGAATGTCGACCCGGCCGAGTTGCGCCACGACCTTGGCTATGGCCGCCGTCAGAGCCTGCGTGTCCGCGACATCGCACGCGACGGCGAGCGACTTCCCGCCCGTCGCCTGAATGCTCTTGGCTGTCTCCTCGGCCCGGTTACCATCGATATCCTGCACCACCACGGTTGCACCCCGGAGTGCGAACAATTCGGCATGGGACCGCCCCATTCCGGCGCCACCGCCTGTGATGATCGCCACCTTGTTCTCAAAGCTCATCTGCAACCTCCTCCTCTGACTTGAACGGGCCAATTCGCAGTCTCACGCGACTGCGGTATCAAAATCCCACAATCGTCTTGCCGCCATTGGGGCTCACAACCTGTCCCGTGATGAAGGACGCTTCTTCACTGGAAAGAAAAGCCACGGTGGATGCGATCTCGTCGGGCTGGGCCCATCGCCCGAGGGGCACCTCCCGCTCCTCACGCCGCACGCCTTCTTCACCGAGATTTTCAAGAACCATACGGCTCCACACGCCGCCGGGCGCAATGGCATTGACGGTGACGCCGAAGGGAGCAAGTTCCTTCGCCCAAGCCTTTGTGAGCCCGAGAATGGCGCCCTTGGCGGCGATGTAGTCGGACGCCATCACATGACCAGTTTGCGCCCATCGCGAAGAAACATTGATGATGCGCCCCCATTTCCGCTTCTTCATAGACGGGACTGCGGCCCGCCCACAAAAGAAACTTCCTTTTACATGCACGCCGATCATGCGATCAAAGGCGGCCTGATCAATGTCCTCGATGACCCGATCGACGCCAATGCCGGCATTGTTTACCACAATGTCGATGCTGCTATAATGCCTCAGCAGATCGGCACTCATCGCGTCGATCGCAGCGACATCCGAAATATCAAACACATAGGGCACCGCTACGCCTCCTTGGCGGGCGATCATGCGCACGGTCTCGTCGAGATTAACGGAGTCGACATCCTGCACGGCGACAATTGCACCGTCCGCCGCCAAGCGGGCCGCGTGTGCGCGACCCATTCCCGAAGCGGCTCCCGTGACAAGCGCAACTCTCTTGTCCACTGCTTCAATCCCCCTTTAACATGATGCCGTCGCGCAGATTCCAGCCGATCTGCACGACTTCGCCGCGCTGCATCAGAATCATGTCCGGGCGCGTCGGCGTGCGAGAGATAATTAGGCCTGTCGAACCTGTAATCCGGAGTTTGTAGCGAACGCTCCCGGTCGTGTAGACCACATCCTCGACAATAGCCGGGAAAACATTGTCGGAACCGTTGGCAGCCGCACCCAACTTGATGCTCTCCGGACGCAGGCAAAGTGTATCCACCGCACTACTACGGCCCAAATGGGTTCCGACAACGGGATGCCCGCCAAAGAGTTCGCCCGCCACCGTGTTGCCGCCAAGCGACTTCAGGTTCTGCACAGGCAGGATGCTCGCTTCGCCTAGGAAGCTAGCTGCAAAGATCGTTGCAGGACGCTCATAGAGCTCGCGCGGCGTGCCGATCT
>JANLYR010000215.1:0-9714 GCA_031365765.1 Hyphomicrobiales bacterium
ACCTTAGCCAACATCCCGATCGCCACAAGTGCCCTTTCAGCCGTCGTTCGATTTGGCTAGAGCCTCAACCATGAAGACCCCCCACAAAGATAACAGGCTGATGGCGATTGGCTGCATCCTGGCTGCCATCGGCTTTGCCTCGACGCAAGATGCAATCGTCAAGGCGATGTCGGGCGATTATTCCGTCTATGAGGCCGTCCTTTTCCGCTGCGCAGGAGCCGTACCATTGCTCGGCTTGTGGCTTTGGCGCAAAGGCGGGGTGAGGCAATTAACAACTTCCCATTTGGGCCTCATGGTGGCACGAGGCGCTATCCTCGGCAGCGCTTATTTCGCTTTTGTCCTGGCAATCGCGGCCATGCCAATCGCCAACACCGTGGCCATCTATTTCACCATGCCGTTTTTTGTCGCCGGCCTTGCCGGGCCTCTGCTTGGCGAGCGAGTCAGAATGCATCGCTGGATGGCGATCATCGCAGGATTTGTGGGGGTTCTCGTTATGGTAAGGCCAGGGGTGGGCGTTTTCGAACCCGCGTCCCTACTCGCGCTCTATTCCGCATTCGGATATGCGGCGGGGCAGATGATGAGCCGGCCAATCTCACAAAACGTGCCACCGATCGTCATGGCCATCTGGCAAACTGTTATTGTCTTTCTTTCCGCCCTCGTGATGGCGGTGCTGTTCAATTCAGGCGATTTCTCGGGCATCAGCCACAAGAGCCTGGTGTTTTTAACGCGGCCGTGGGTTACACCCAGTATTGCCGATGCGCTGATCTTTCTTTCCACCGGCATTCTCGCCGCGATTGCCATGATGCTTTTCATCAATGCATACAAGTATGCCGAATCAAATTTCGTGGCACCATTCGAATATTCTTCGATGATCTGGGCCATCCTCTATGGCCTCGTCATTTTTGGGGATTTTCCCGACATTTATACATGGGCAGGCCTTACTGTAGTGGTCGTCGCCGGGCTTCTGATGCTGTGGCGCGATCGGCAGCTCGACCGCTCCCTGTTACAGTCCGTGACTGCGCCAAAGCCTGCCAGCCAATGAGCCAGGCGGAAACGGCGCCCCCGGATCAATGCCGCGCTTCGCCCAGATCGAAGCGTATAAATGCAGGAAAGGTGAAGAAGGTGGATCGCGATCGTCGAGAAAATAGCTAGGGACGTTCCACCAAGCGACTGGATTGACTGATTCGGGCGGCAAGATGGTGACGCCGTGCGCGGGGGTTTTCAACATCAGGCTGGTCAGTAAGTTGGGTCCGGAGTTTTCCCAGGTACGCTTCGTGGGCACCATCGACTCCACCACCGACGCGGCGCAATGCCAAAAATCGCCGTTCTCCTTGCCCGGACAGGCCATAAAACAGTTTGTAACTTGTGTCAGGGATTCACCCGTAGCACTCGCCTCGCGATGACGGAACGGGCGGCGCTTCTCGGATGCGATGAATGGGGCCGTCGGAAGGTTACTTTGAACGCTTTGTGCAACGATGTCCGTATCCGCCCAAATACCACCCTTGAGAGCGAGTATTTTGTACCGAAAAAGATTCGACAGGTTCCGATAGTCTCCATGCGGTGGTATAATTTCGGCAGCGTCAGCGAGTTGTGCTCCACTATCACCTACTGACAACTTATCGTAGGTCCACAAGGTGACAATAAAACCTCGCGCAAGGAAACTTGCCAATCCTAAACGTGCCAACCGCGACAGAGGGCCCGAAACCCACAGCATATGAACACCGAACATAAATCGAATGTAAACGCTGTTGTCCTGCGCGGTAAATAGCAAGTATCAAAGAGGATAGCCGGCCCAGCCTTTTACGGTCCGCAAAGCCAATGAAGACTGGATCCGCTGGACACCCGGCAGTCGCGAAAGCTGTTGCCGGTGGATGCGTTCATAATCAGCGGCATCAGCCGCGGCGACCCGCAGCAGATAGTCGAACTGGCCGCTCATGAGGTGGCATTCAATAATTTCGCGAATACTTTGCACTGCCTTTTCGAATTTTTCGAACGCCTGCTCAGTCTGGGCGATAAGGGAGACCTCAACAAAAAACTCGTTGGCCAAGCCCAGCGATCTTCGATCAAGTGTGGCATTGTAACCTGTAATCGTCCCCGCTGCTTCCAGCAATTTGATACGGCGATGGCAAGAGGACGCGGAAAGTCCCGCTGCTGCTCCGATTGCAGCGACAGACTGACGAGCATCCCTTTGAATCTCTCGTAGTATAGCTTTATCAATCCTGTCTAAATTTTGCGTTTTCATTCGACAAAACTATCCTATTTTAGAGTTTTTTGCCAGAGACATGCTTTTCCCTGGCACTATTCGGAACCGAGTTCACATCGACTTAGATTAATATGGGTAAGTCAGGAGATTTATCCCATGCTCATCGGTGTGCCCAAGGAAATCAAAAATCACGAATACCGCGTTGGCATGACGCCACTATCGGTGCGCGAAGCTGTGCGCCACGGACACACAGTCTGGGTAGAGGCCAACGCGGGCGCAGGTATCGGCGTTTTAGACCTCGATTACGCGCAGGCAGGGGCGCAAACAATCGCTACGGCTTCGGAGATTTATGCGCGCGCCGAAATGATCGTGAAGGTAAAGGAGCCACAGAAGGCCGAACGCCAAATGTTGCGGCCCGGGCAGATTATCTACACCTATCTTCACCTCGCTCCCGATCCCGAGCAGACAAAAGATCTTGTCGAGTCTGGCGCCGTTTGTATTGCCTATGAGACTGTAACGTCGCCGCGAGGGGGGCTACCGCTGCTTGCCCCGATGTCGCAAGTTGCAGGCCGGATGTCGGTTCAGTCGGGCGCGCACACTTTGGAAAAGGCCCAAGGGGGGCGCGGCGTTTTGTTGGGAGGAGTCCCCGGCGTAACTCCTGGAAAGGTTGTCATTCTCGGGGGCGGAGTGGTGGGCACCAATGCAGCTGCGATGGCTCTTGGCCTCGGGGCCGATGTGACCATTCTGGAGAAGTCGACCGAACGCATGGAGGAACTTGTCGCCCGTTTTGGGACTCAGCTCAAGACGCTTTATTCTACAGTGGGCGCTATTGAAGATGAATGCGCCAGTGCCGATCTGGTGATCGGCGGTGTCCTCATTCCAGGCGCGGCCGCTCCCAAACTTATAACGCTCGCCATGCTCAAGGATTGGAAAGCTGGATCTGTGCTGGTCGACGTTGCGATTGACCAGGGTGGCTGCGCTGAAACCTCGCGCGCGACCACCCATGCCGATCCCACCTATGTCGTTGACGGTGTGATCCACTACTGCGTGGCCAACATGCCAGGCGGCGTCTCTCGAACTTCAACATTCGCGCTGAATAATGTCACCCTGCCTTTCGGCCTCGCTATCGCTGACAAGGGCTGGCGCCAGGCGCTGTCAGATGATCCGCATTTACGCAATGGCCTCAATATTGCTCACGGCAAAGTGACTTACAAGGCCGTCGCAGAAGACTTGGGGTATGACTATTTCGCCGCGGAAAGTGCGTTGGTGGTTTAAGTCCTACATTCCAATTCGCTCAGGGTTGGCGTCGTAGTAATAATTGGCGCGCCGGCCATAGATCAAGGCGCGCAGGAAACTGCGAGCCGTCTCCGACTTTCGCAGGGGTTCTACAATAGCGCGGAACGCGTCATGGAGGAAAACCTTTGCGCTATCCAAGACAGGTAAAGTACCAGGCGCTTGTTGCGGCATACCGTAGCGGCGCAGCGTGCCATTCATCAACCTGATCTTGTTTAATCTAGTCACCTCAGGGGTTTTCCAGGTCATTGCCATTGAAATTGAATGGCTGCCTCCGGTGCTGACCCAGTGGGGCACCATATAGGGAATGTGAACGGCGTCACCGGGCTTAAGAGAATGGAGCGTGGCACGCGCTTCAAACCATGGCTCATAGTGCTGGTTCCGGTGCTTCGACGGCGAGATCTCCATGGCCTGTTCCGGTATGAGCTTGCGGTCGGCATTGTCAAACGTGCGAACGAACTTGTCGCCTTCGATCTGGATAAGGATATTTTCCTCGGCATCGAGATGAAACGGTGTTGTCGATCCGGCCGAAGAGACGAAGATAAAACCCTGCAGGTCGCTGTAATCCGAGCGTTGCCGTCCAGCAACCAAGTTTGCGGCCTCAACAAATGATTCCAGTAGTTCGCGGTAGTCTTTGTCTTCATTGACAAATTTTATCACCATCCAAGCCTTTGCCGTTTCAATCCCGGCAATAACATCCGCCACTGGCATGTCGATTCTTGGGACGTCTTCGGGTTTCGCTCCCACCGCCACGTTGCCTCCATTGTACTCTATGCGGTCGCGCGGCAGCGATTTGGCCAACTCAACCAGCCGCGGCAATGCAAACAGCGGATGAGCCGCGAGATCGTGCTTAAGCATGAAGGGGCTTTTCAAAAAATTATCACGGGCGGTAACGCTGTCGACGCTGACGGTGTTCATGAGCGGTGTTGTCCTGACACAGAGTAATAGAAATTTGCGGCGGATGCCCTGAGCCGGCGATGAAGCATCTCTGCGCCGCACAGAATTTTGAAGGCGATGGCAGATGTTTCGGAAGATGCCACCATGACGTCTGCCATGGCGACCCGGTCGCGCCACAGGTTGTCGATCATCGGGTGATTAGGGATGGCCGAGGAATCCACTTGGGTGATGGCTTCTTCGGCAAATAGGCGTTCGGTGGCATATAGCAGAAGCATTACACCAGGCGAATAGCGTGCCAAAGTCTCGTCATAGGCTATTTTGCCGAGCCAGGCGTGCGCTCCTTCCACCATTGCGAACATCGAGGCGACTATTTTGCCGTCAAGCCTTATTTCCCAGAAGCGAAGCTTGTTAGCACGCCCAAGATTAGCGAGTGCTTCGGTGGCCGCGTTTGCCATGATTGGGTTGGACTTCAGGGCCGTACCCCTTCTGCCCTTCCAACCCGATCCTTCGAGTTCGACAAGCCCCTTGGTCCATGGAACGGTGTCCTCACCAAATGCGAAACTCCGGCAATCCAGTGCCCCCAACTCCGACAGCCTTGACTTCAGGCGGCGAAACTCCTTGCGGCGTTTGCGGTCGAAATTTCGCTCGAACCAGGTACTGAAAGTTCCCTCAAGCCGCAGGCTGGCGCGTTGCCAGCGGGTCAAAACTTTCAAATTGGCGGCGGCAGCAGTAAGTGCCACCCAGAAGGGGCCGTCTACAGGGATGGATCGCAGGAGTATCGGCTGATCGGAGGCAAGCAAGAACGCGTGAAGTGCGGGTTCCGCCAGGTTGGCGTCGACATGTGGTAGACCTGAAATGGTGAGTGGCGTGATCCAATTGGTCAAATATGGCACAGGCCAGTACTGCCTCTGGACCGGGAGGGCCAACATAAGGTCCGTCCCCTGTCCGACCGTAGCGAGTTGCGCGGCTGCGCATTGCCTCAACAAAGGAAGTAGCAGTTCGGGCGAATTGAGGCCGGAAGGGACCAGGGACCGCCCTATCAGCGAAGCCCAGCCCGCAGCCGAATCATCCGCGTCGGTGCAGTGGGTGGTTTTTAACAGTTGCCAATTTTGGGCCAGCATGGCTGGTCCCATGCAATCCTGATACCACAGACCCACGACAACTGTCGGTCACTAGAGTGCCGCGCCTTTACTAAATGAAAAAAAAATTAGACCTCGGACTTAGCTTCAAGCACCTGGCGGCCACGATACATGCCCGTTTTCAAGTCGATATGATGCGGACGGCGAAGTTCACCAGACTTTTTGTCCTCGACCCAGGTAATTGTCTGCATCTTCTGGCCAGATCGGCGCATACCGATACGGCTCCGGGTCATTTTCTTGCGTGGAACAGCCATTGAAAACTCCATGTGAATGCCAGACATTGAAACCACCCGGCACTTTCGGTTGGCGCGTCTATAGCCAAGCTTAGGGGTTAAGACAAGTGAGATAGGGCGCCATGCCGTTCATCCTGGACATGATCCTTCGAGCGATAGAAGATACGCGCTTGGATGGCTTTCCCGCCTTACGATTGATTGGATTAGGCAAGACCGCGGCCAAAAGCGCAGCCTCGCGCTGGGACAGCTTGCTGGACGATTTGCCGAAATGATGGCGTGCGGCGGCTTCCGCACCGTAAACTCCCGGCGCCCATTCGACGATATTCAGGTACACTTCAATCGTTCGGCGCTTTGTCCAGACTAAATCCATCCATAATGCCACCGGAATTTCGAGTCCCTTGCGAATGAAACTGCGACCATCCCAGAGGAACAGGTTCTTCGCAATTTGCATGGGGATGGTGCTTGCGCCCCTCACTGGCCCCTCGTCATCATCAAAAACTTCGTCCACAACATCCTGAAATTCGATCCAGTCTACACCATTGTGCTCGCAGAAGCGCGCATCTTCGGCAGTTATAACGGCGCGCGCCAGAAGCGGGGAGATTTGTTCGTAAGCAACCCACGTCTTGTCGATGCCATTACCCGAAAACAAACGTAGGAGCATCACATTGGTAAACGGTGGCGGTACAATGCTATAAACTAGCGACATAAAAATTGGCCAAGCTATCAATACCGCCAAAAAGTAAATGCTTATCCGGAGCCAACGACGCTGCGGCGCCGCAGGCGCAGTAACCGGAGCGTCCAGCGATTGAGTTTCCATGGTCATGTCTTTACACAAGCAGCAATTAGCACAGGATTTCACCTTTGTCCTTTGAAGCCGTCCTTAGCCGATGTGCCCACGATACCGAGCAAATCCTGGAGCGATTGCTGGCGGCGGAGAGCGCGGTACCAACCCGCCTCGTGCAAGCTATGCGCTACGCAGTACTTGGTCCGGCTAAGCGGCTTCGACCGTTCTTCGTGATTGAGTCAGCCGCGCTAGTGGGGGTCCCACGTGGGCAGACCCTGAGAACAGCTGCGGCGTTGGAATGCGTCCATTGCTATTCACTCGTGCATGACGACTTGCCGGCGATGGATGACGACGATCTGCGGCGAGGGCGGCCGACATTGCATCGCGCTTTTGACGAGGCGACGGCGATTCTCACTGGCGACGCATTGTTAACTCTGGCATTCGAGATTTTAGCGGACACAGCCACCCATTCCAACAGTATGATTCGTACTAATTTGATCTTGCATCTTGCAAGGGGCGCAGGAGCGGCAGGCATGGTCGGTGGCCAGATGCTCGATATCGACTCGGATAGCAATATCGAGCGGACTCAGGTCTTAAAAACTGGAGCGCTATTCCGCTTTGCCTGCGAAGCTGGTGCTATCCTGGGCAACGCCGATCCAGAACCTTTACGCCAATACGCGAAGAATATCGGACTGGCATTCCAGATTGCCGATGATATTCTCGACATTGAGTCGACAGCCGCCACTGTTGGCAAAGCTACTGGAAAGGACGTGGTAAAAGGCAAAGCGACTTTCGTCGAAATCCTCGGCTTGGATGGAGCAAGGAGAAAGGCCAATGAACTCGTCATACGGGCAATTGCCGCACTCGACGGCTTCGGCGCGTCGGCCGACACTCTGAGGGACGCAGCGCGGTATGTCGTTGCGCGAAAAAAGTGATTTTTATCTCGCCAGTTGGGTTACCTATAAATATTATTTTATCCCCATTTTCCTTTCACGTATCGCTCAACAATTTCTTTGAACTGTCCCGAGATGTTTTCGCCGCGCAAAGTCGTTGATTTTTTACCGTCAATGTATATCGGCGCCGCCGGCAGTTCGCCGGTGCCGGGAAGGGAAATACCGATGTCGGCGTGTTTCGACTCGCCAGGGCCATTGACGATGCACCCCATAACGGCGAGCTGCAGTGTTTCGAAACCAGGATAGGAAGTTCGCCAAGCGGATTGGCGATCGCGAACATAGTTCTGGATGTCCTGTGCCAGCTCCTGAAATACGCTTGACGTGGTGCGGCCACATCCTGGGCAAGCGATGACCATCGGCGCAAAGGCACGGAGGCCCATGGTCTGCAGTATCTCCTGAGCAACCGTTACCTCGCGCGTACGGTCACCGCCGGGGTCAGGTGTCAAGGAGATGCGTATTGTATCGCCGATCCCCTCTTGGAGCAAAACTGCAATGGCGGCCGTTGAAGCTACGATCCCTTTCGATCCCATGCCTGCTTCGGTGAGCCCAAGATGCAAAGCGTAATCGCATCGCGATGCCAGCATCCGGTAGACGGCTATAAGGTCTTGAACTTCCGAGCATTTTGCTGAGATCACGATATGGTCCCGAGCCAGGCCCAGTTCCTCCGCACGCTTCGCTGATAGTAATCCTGACTGCACTACAGCTTCATGCATAACGTGGCGCGCATCCACTGGCACACTTAGCGCCGCGTTGCGATCCATCATCGCGGTAAGCAGGCCCTGATCGAGCGAACCCCAGTTTACACCGATCCGCACTGGCCGATCGAACGTCATTGCAGTTTCAATCATCATCGAGAAATTACGATCCTTCTTGTTATTAAAGCCCACGTTGCCTGGGTTGATGCGGTACTTTGCCAGTGCTTCGGCGCAGGCAGGATATTCTGTGAGCAAGGTGTGGCCGTTATAGTGAAAATCGCCGACAAGCGGCACATCCACTCCCATTGCGTCAAGACGCTCGCGAATATGGGGCACGGCTTTCGCCGATTCTTCCCGATCTACGGTGATACGGACAAGCTCTGACCCGGCGCGAGCCAACTCCGCTGTCTGCCGAGCCGTCGCCTCCGCATCCGCTGTATCGGTATTTGTCATTGACTGGATCACCACCGGCCTGCCGCCACCCAACTGGACATTTCCAACTGTGACAGTGGTCGAGATGCGTCTTGAGGCAATCGCTGTATAAGACATGGCGGTTAAGTGGCCTGAGGTAAAGCGAGCGTCAAGACAAAGAGTACCCCTGCCGCCACGACCACAGAGGGTCCTGTAATTGTATTTGCCAGGGCCGATAGCAGCAAGCCTCCAACTACCGAGAAGCCAGCGACAATCGCAGAAATTACCGCCATTCGTTCTGGTGTGGAGGACAGGCGGCGCGCCGCTGCTGCGGGGATAACAAGCATGGCGGTGATCAGCATTAAACCGACGATCTTCATTGCGATCGCAGTCATCAGGGCTATGAGGAGAATGAAACCAAGTTCGACCCGGTTTACTTTCACGCCTTCAGCTCGCGACAGATCTTCATGCACAGAAATGGCGATGAGGTCGCGCCACAGGAAAGCAAGCATGACGATTACCGCCCCCGCACCAATCCAGACGATAAGCACATCGCTGCTGCTGACGGACAGAACATCGCCGAATAGCAGGTCCATGTGATCTCCACTGGTTCCGGTTGCTAGGCCGACAGTAATTAGGCCCAAAGCCAAGGATAGATGCGACAAGATTCCAAGCAAAGTATCGGTGGCCAACTGCCGCTGACGTTTCAGTACCATCAGCAGCAGTGCGACAGCGAGCGCCGCTCCCGCAGCTCCTAGGGTAAGGCTCACACCCAACGTGAGACCCACGCCTACTCCCAACAACCCGGAGTGAGCCAGTGTCTCACCGAAGTAAGCCATGCGACGCCAAACGATGAAACAGCCAAGCGGGCCTGCTACCAGCGCAATTCCCAATCCAGCGAGCAACGCACGCTGGAAAAACGGCTCACCGAGAATGTCTAACACCTGTCAGTGCTCGTGATCATGATGACTTTCGTGATCGTGATCGTGATGGTGACTATAAGCTGCAATCATTCTTGCGGCAGAGGGGCCAAACAATCGGGCGAATTCAGGATCGAGCTGGACTTTTTCAGGCGCTCCCTCACAGCACACATGGCCGTTGAGACA